>NZ_VJZC01000410.1 GCF_009377185.1 Streptomyces spongiae | reverse complement strand
GCACGACGTCGGTGCGGCGCTTGATCTCGCCGTTGATCCGCTCCAGGGGATTTGAGGACTGGATCTTCTTCCAGTGGGATCGGGACATCAGAGGAGGGGATCGGGACGTATGGTCCCGTCACCCGTGTTCTCGCTCGTCGCCGGGGTTCACCCGATGGTCAGGTCACCGGTCGTGTGAGCCTGGATGACGACGCCGTGCTGTACGCCGCCGCTGATGGTGTTGTGGACGGCGCCCTTGGGCTGGTCGACCGGGTGCTTCAACTCGTCCAAGAGTGCCTGGAGTTCCGCGGCGGCCGACGGGTCGGTGCGCAGGACGCGGCGGAGGCGGATACGCCACTCCTCCTGCACGTCGGCCGCCGTCTCCTCGTCGTCGGCGGCCCGGGCGGCGACGAGCTCGGCTCGGGACTCCTCAAGCTCCCCCTCGACGACCTCGTCCTCGCCGTCCCTGCCCCGTGTGAAGAAGGCGACAACGCGGTCGCGTGCGTGTTCCCAACCGTCCGTCACCATCTGGGTCACCAGCGCCGTCGCGCCCGCCACCGCCAGACTCGTCAACTCGGCTTCCACCGGTCCCCCTTCGTCGCGATCCCGATTTCCAACGGTAGCTTGCGGCCCTCGTTTCGGGGGCCGTGCGACCCGCCCCGCCCGATTGTCAGTGGCGCGCGCTTCAATGGGAGATGTCGTCACAGAGCGTGACGGTCGAGCTGTGGAGTGCTGCTGTGTCACGGGGGAGGTAGCCATGGGTGGTTACGAAGAGGACGGGCGGCGGTATGTGTCGCTGACCGGGCTGAGGGCGCGCGGGTGGACCGGAGGAATGGTGTATCGGCTGCTGGGGCCGCCGGATCGGCTCGCTCTGAATCCGCGGTTCAGGGCCGCGCCGCCCACGCGGTTGTATCGCGCCGAGCGCGTCGAGGCCGCCGAGCGCGGTGAGGAGTTCCGGGTGGTGGCGGAGGGCGCCGCGCGGCGGTCGGAGGCGGTTCGGGCCGCGCTGTGGCGGCGGCAGGAGGAGGTGCTGGACCGGATCAGGACCGAGCCCCTCGACGTGCCCCGGCTGGATCCGGGCAAGCTGGCGCTGCGTGCCGTCGAGCACCGGGCGCGGATCGAGGCGGGGGCCGGGCGGGGCGAGGGTGCGGGTGCCGGTACGGGTACGGGTACGGGTACGGGTACGAGGGTGGTGGGCGAGCAAGGGGCCACACCGGCGGCCGCGCTCGGCCCCGCCGACCGCGCCTCCCTCGACCCCTGGAAGGTCGACTACCTGCGGCAGCGGCTGGTCAACCAGTACGGCCGACTCCTGGACGGACTTCCCGGAGGCGGACCGGCGGCCACGGGGCGGGCGGAAGCGGTGGCGTTGCTGGATCAGCGGATCTACGCGGCCATCGCTGAGGCACACCCCAACCTCGCGCAGGAGTGCGAGAGGCGGATGGGTGACCAACAGCTTGGTCCACCTTCCCGGTGAAGTACGCGTGCACGCACGTCTGGCGGGCTCTCCCCTGCTGACCCCTGTCGCTTTCGGTGAGGGACGCCGGTTCGGGCTCTGGGACCTCGCCTCGCTCACCGAGGGCGCCCTCGGTACCTGCGTCGGTCCTGGATCCCTGACGGTGTCGGCCGAGAAGCAGTTGCGCCTGCGGCGGGTGCGGCAGGGCGCGCCCACCCGCGGGACGAGGAGTACCGCGTGAGGTACTGGATCCGGTCGTCCGGTGACCCGGGTGATCCGATCGGGACCCTCGCCGTCGACACGTGGCCCATACGTCTCTACGCGCGATCGACGCTGGCCCTGCATCTCGCCATGCGGGGGCGGCCGTTGGTGCGAGGGGAGGCGGAGGGAGCCGTGGCCCACCGGTGGTGTGACATCGGTGAGCCGGAAGGACTCGCGTACAAGATCGGTGTGTTCGAGCGGCTGGCGCGTGAGGACGGCTGGCGGGTGGAGAGTCCGTTACGCCGACGAATCCTCACCCTTGATCACCGGCGCCCCCTTGATTACCGGCGGCGCGGAATTCGGATGCGAAGGCCTCCTGGGGTTCGCATGATTGGCGAGTCGCCCTTCCGTCGTCCCTGGGAGCCTCCATGATCCAGCGGGTCACCGTCCCCGGTCTCTTCCCACCGCCGCTGTACTCGCACGCTTCCGTCGTCGAGGCGGGGGCGAAGCTGGCGTTCCTCGCCGGTTCCGTGCCTCTCGACGCGGAAGGGAACCTCGTCGGCGAGGGCGATCCGGTACGGCAGGCCGAGCAGGTGCTCGCGAACCTCGGCGAGCAGCTGCGCGCGGTCGGCAGCGACTTCGCGCACGTCGTGTCGACCGACGTGTACGTCGTGAGCGGCGAGACCGCGGTCCTCTCCGCGGTCTGGGAGGTGGTCGAGGCCTCCGGCCTGCGCACCGGCCCGCACTCCTCGACGCTGCTCGGCGTGGCCTGCCTTGGCTACACGGGCCAGCTCGTGGAGATCACGGCGACGGCGGTCGTTCCCGGGCCCACCGCGGGAAGGGCGGTCGGCCCGGAACACGCGCCGTCCCAGTGATCACCGCGGTGGAGGAGCCTCGCCCGGCGGTGGTCCCCAGGTCCGCCGCTTGGGCAGCGGCTTGGCGTAGCTTCCCGCACGGCTGGTCGTGAGCCCGAGGGTCACGAGCGACTCGGCGAGCTTCACGGCCGCGCTCACCCCGTCGACGACGGGCAGGCCCAGCTTCTCCCCGACCGTCCGCTGGAGCCCGGTCATCCCCGCGCATCCGAGGACGAGGACCTCGGCACCCGCGTCGCGCGCTCGTTCGGCGGCGGCGACGAACGCCTCCTCCGTGCGCGACTCGTCCCCCAGGTCGAGGACACCGAGCCCGGTGCCGACCACGGCGGCGCAGTTCCGCCCCACCCCGGCCGTCTCCAGGCTGTCCTCGATCTGCCCGCAGGACCGTTCCAGCGTGGTGACGACCCCGTACCGCCGCCCGAGCAGGCACGCGAAGTGGGCGGCGGCCTCGGTGATGTCGACGACGGGAACGTCCACGAGCTCCCGGGCGCCTTCGCGTCCGTGTTCGCCGAACCCGGCCATGACGACGGCGTCGTACGGCTCGTCGTACGTCCGCAGCGTGTCGAGGACGGCGGCGGCCGAGAGATAACTGTCGAGCCAGCCTTCCGCCGACTCGGGTCCCCAGGCCGGGGTCAGCGCGGTCACGGTGGTGCCCGGGCCTGCGGCGGCCCGGGCACCTCGTACGATCTCCTCGGTCATCTCCTGCGTGGTGTTGCAGTTGGTGACGACGATGCGCACGCTCAGCCCTCCACGGAGGGCTCGGCGGCCGCGGGCGCCTTGGCCGCGGCGCGCTCCGGGCGGCAGAGCAGGGCGTACAGCCCGGCGGCCAGTGCCGTTCCGATGAACCAGGAGTAGGGGGCGACGGCGTTGAAGTCCTTCACCAGCGCGAGCACCGCCGACACCGCCGCAGCGGGCAGGAACGCCCACAGTGCCTTGGGGTTGACGCCCTTGCGGTAGTAGTAGCGGGAACCGGGCTCGGCGTTGAAGAGCTCGTCGACGTCGATGCGTCCGTGCTTGACCCAGAAGTAGTCGAGCATGATCACACCGAACAGCGGGCCCAGGAAGGCGCCCAGGCCGCCGAGGAAGTAGTTGACGACTGTGGGGTTGGAGAAGAGGTTCCACGGGGTCACGACCAGCGCGGCGACCGTGCTGATCATGCCGCCGACCTTGAACGTGATCTTCTGCGGCCAGACGTTGGCGAGGTCGTACGCCGGGGAGACGAAGTTGGCGACGATGTTGACGCCCATGGTGGCGATGGCGAAGGTCAGCGCGGCCAGGACGAGCACCCAGGTGTTGCCGACCTTGGCGACGAGCTCCGCCGGGTCGGTGATGGCCTCGCCGAACACCTCCAGCGAGCCGGCCGTGACGATGACCGACACGACCACGAAGGCCGTGGAGTTGATGGGCAGGCCCCAGAAGTTGCCCCGCTTGACGGTCCGGTAGTCGGGCGCGAAGCGCGAGAAGTCGCAGAAGTTCAGCATCAGGGTGCCGTACGTGGCGAGGATCAGCCCGATCGCGCCGAACCACTGCCGCCACTGCTCACCGGCGGAGACCGGGTGCGGGGTCGAGGTCAGCGAGATGGTCCAGCCGGCCTTGGCAAGGACCCACACGGCGAGCGCGATCATCACGACCCAGATGGCGGGACCGCAGAAGTCCTGGAACTTCCGCACCGACTCCATGCCCTGGCTGATGATCAGCGCCTGGAGGAGCCACAGGGAGAGGAAGGAGACCCAGCCGAGCGCGTGCAGGCCCAGGAAGGAGCTGTGGGTCCAGGACTCCAGGCCGGGCCAGGCGGCCAGCAGCATCACGTTGACGGCGACGGACGCGAGGTAGGTCTGGATGCCGTACCACATGATGGCGATCACGGCCCTGATCAGCGCCGGGATGTTGGCGCCCCAGACGCCGAAGCTGATGCGGCTGACGACGGGGAAGGGCACGCCGTGGCGCTGCCCGATCCTCCCCATCCAGTTCATGCCGATGTAGATGAGCACGAAGCCGACGAGCAGGGACGTGAAGACCTGCCACACGTTCATGCCGAGGACCAGCAGGCCCGCGGCGAACGTGTAGTTGCCGAGGTTGTGGACGTCCGACATCCACATCGCGAAGAGGTCGAAGACCTTCCAGTTCCGCTTGCCCGCAGGCGCGAGGTCTTCGTTGGTGAGCCGGGGATCGGGGACGAATGCGGCTGTTCCCGTTGCTTCGGCATGGTCGGCGAGGGACACGGGGCCTCCATGAGCGAGGGGACGGAGGAGGACGGTTGTGGGGGGTGACCGTGGAGGGACAATCGTGCGGACCAACCGCGGAGGGTTTGGTATACCAAACTGCGGACATGGTGCCCCCGTCAACAGTTCCGACCGATGTCGCTCTTGTTAACGCTTCGTAAATCACCCCCGGAGTCGACGAAGATGGGGCCCATGACGAAGATCGAACCCCTGGGCGCCGTTCGGGAACGCGTCCTGGCGAGTCTGCGGCAGGAGATCATCGCGGGCCGTCTCCGCCCCGGTGACCGCCTCGTCGAGCGGGAGCTGGCCGACCGCTTCGGGGTCTCCCGCGTCCCGGTCCGCGAGGCGATCCGCGCGCTGGTCGGAGAGGGGTTCGTCCACTTCGAGACACCGCGCCGCACGGTCGTACGCCGGCTCACCGCGAACGACGTCAAGGAACTCTTCGAACTGCGCGAGGCGCTGGAGGTCTACGCCGCCGGGCTCGCCGCGGCACGCGCGACGCCCAAGGATCTGGCCGAGGTCCAGGAACTCCTCGACCTGGCGGCCGCCGCGACGGAGGCCGGGGACGCGGAGACGATCACCGACGTCAACAGCCGCCTCCACGACCGCATCGTGGCGATGGCGGGCAACAACCTGCTGACCGCCTCCCTGGAGCCCGTCGCGGGCCGCCTTCGCTGGATGACCCGCCGGAACGAGGAGTGGCCCCAGCTCCTCGTCGAACACCGCGAGTTGTACGAGGCCATCGCCTCCGGCGACCCGGCACGGGCCCGGGCCCACGCGCTGGCCCACGTGCGGACGAACTACCGGTCGACGGTGCGGCATCTCTTCGGCACGGAACTCGACGACGGCGACACCGCCCAGCTCGGCGACGGTGACGTGACGTGCGTCGAAAGCGGTGACGCAAGGGGCGAAAGTGACGCGGCATCGGAGCCCGGCCCGGAAGGAGAACGATGACCACCCGTACGGTGATCGGCGCCGCCCGGAACCGCCCCTGCACCCTCGTCGTCTGCCGCGGCTGCTGCTGCGGTGATCCCCGCAAGTACCCCGGCTACGACCACGAGGGCCAGCTGGAACGGCTGCGCGCGGCGGCCGCGGCCTCCGGCGGACGCCTCGCGGTCCGTACGACGGACTGCCTCGGCCCGTGCGACCAGGCGAACATCGTGGTCGTCCAGCCGTCGGGCGAGGGGCGCAGGCGTGGAGGCCGAGCCGTCTGGGTCGGCTGGTCGATGGGCGACGACTGCACGGACGAAATGGTGGAGTGGGCCGAGGCGGGCGGACCGGGTGTCGCCCCGGCCCCGCCCACGCTGGCGTTGCAGTTCGTGCAGTCGGCGGGAGAACGGGCGCGTGCCCGCCGCTAGCGCCATGGCCGGCGATGAGCAGGCCACAACTGGATTCGTACTGCCGCATGTTGGAAAGGGACGTGGGGACATGGAGTACTTCTGCTATCACCGCGATCGGCCCGGCTCCGTCACCTTGCGTGAGGAGCTGCTGGAAGAGCACTGGTCGTACATGGACGGGTACGCCAAGGAGTTGATCGCTCGCGGCCCGACCTTCGCCGAGGACGGTGAGACGCCCACCGGCAGCGTGCACATCGTCGACCTGCCGGACCCCGCCGCCGCCCGCGCTTTCGCCTTCGACGAGCCCAACTACCAGGCCGGCGCCTACCGGGACGTGCTGCTGCGCCGGTGGCGCAACCTGCTGGGGCGCACCATGTGGGACTTCCCCGGTGGCCGGACCGGCGGCAACCGGTACCTGGTGCTCGGGCTCGGCTCGGGGGAGGCCGCCGACCTGGTCGTGCCGCCCGACCGGGACGAGCTGATCGCGTACGGGCCGCTGCTGTCCGACGACGGCGTCACCTGGCTGGGTACGGCTGTGCTGCTCAGGGCCCCTGCCCCGGACACCGCACGCGCCGTCCTGACCCCGGAGCGGTATGCCGACATCGAGGTCCACGACTGGGAGTTCGGCGGGCGGCGGTGACGAACCAAGGCCGAGAAGGCTGACCTGAGCCGCCCGGAGGCCATCCAAGGCGACAGCCGTCAAGCACCCCGGGCCGCGTACCTGTCCGTCGCCGCCACCAGCGCGTCCACCATGCCCGGCGCGCCCGCGGTGTGTCCGACCTCGTCGACGACGATCAACTCGCTCCCGGGCCAGGCCTGGTGGAGGCGCCATACGGTGCCGAGCAGGTTGCCCGGGTCGAGGCTGCCCTGGACGACGGTGCCGGGGATGTCCTTCAGGAGCGGGGCGTCCCGCAGGACCACGCCCTCGTCGTTGCCCTCGCCGAGGAAGTGGTCGTTGCCCCAGTAGTGCGTGACCGTGCGGGCGAAGCCCATGCGGAACACCGGGTCCTCGTAGTGGGGGATCGAACGCGGCGGAGCGGGTGCCATCGCCGTCTCCCAGTCGGTCCAGGCCCGTGCCGCCCGTGCCCGGACCTCGGGGTCGGGTGACTCCATCAGCCGGTTGTACGCCGCCGCCAGGTTCCCGTCGCGCTCGGCCACGGGCAGCTCCGCGAGGAACCGCTCGAAGGCCTCGGGGAAGAACTGCCCGAGCCCCCTGGTCAACAGGGCCACCTCACGGTTCGACCCGGTCGCGACGGCGGTCAGCACCAGCTCGGACACGGCACCGGGGTGCGTCTGCGCGTACCGCAGTCCGAGCACCGAGCCCCACGAGATCCCCCACACCAGCCACCGCTCGATCAGGAGGTGCTGTCGCAGCCGCTCCAGGTCGGCGATGACGTGCGCCGTCGTGTTGACGCTCATATCGGTGTCGTACGCGCTCGCGTGCGGTGTGGACCGTCCGCAGCCGCGCTGGTCCAGCAGGACGATGCGGTACGCGGCCGGGTCGAAGTAGCGCCGGAAGTGCGGGTTGCTGCCCGAACCCGGTCCGCCGTGCAGCATCACCGCGGGCTTGCCCCGCGGATTGCCGCAGACCTCCCAGTACACGTGGTTGCCGTCGCCCACGTCGAGCATGCCCTGGTCGTACGGTTCGATCTCCGGATACAGGCCCATTCGCGCGAGCCTAGACGGCGTCGGCCTCCGTCAGCAGCCCAGTTTTCCGCTGTTCCGCGCCCACCGCCGCCGCTACGGCTCGTCCGGCGTGGTGGGCAGACCCGCGGCCCGCGCCGCCGTGCGCAGGACGTCCCGCAGCATCGCGGGGGTGAGCCGGCCCGTGAAGGTGTTGCGCTGACTGACATGGAAGCAGCCGAAGAGGTCGAGCGGACGCGGCCGTCCGTCCAGCGTGATCCGTGCGCCGTGCGCGAAGGCGGGTCGTGGCCGGGGCACCGACCATCCGGCGCCGACGAACGCCGGCAGCGCGGCCTGCCAGCCGAAGGCGCCGAGCACCACGACAGCCCGCAGCGTCGGCCGCAACAGCTCCAGCTCACTGATCAGCCACGGGCGGCAGGCGTCCCGTTCCCCGGGCGTCGGCTGGTTGGCGGGCGGGGCGCAGTGCACGGGCGAGGTGATCCGCACGCCGTACAGCTCCAGGCCGTCGTCGGCGCTCACCGCGGTCCCCCGCGATGCCAGCCCCACATCGTGCAGCGCCGCGTACAGCACGTCCCCCGACCGGTCACCGGTGAACATCCGTCCCGTCCGGTTCGCCCCGTGCGCCGCGGGCGCGAGCCCCACGATCAGCAGGGACGCGTCGGCCGGTCCGAACCCGGGCACCGGACGCCCCCAGTACGTCCACTCGGCGAAGGCGGCCCGCTTCGTACGGGCCACCTCCTCCCGCCACGCGACCAGCCGCGGGCACGCCCCGCATCCCGTGATCCGCGCGTCGAGCTCGGCCAGGCTGCTGTTCATGCCTCCACGGTACGGCCGGTGATCGGCGGATTGGGTGCAGGCGGTGTACCGGCGGAAATCCCGCCGAGTGGCCGACCCAACGGCGTTAAGGTCGGACACATGGCTTCTGAGGGCGCGGACGACAACGCGGGCACCGCGGGGGAGGCGGGCGGTGCGGGCCGGACCCCGGACGGTGCGGACCGCAAAGCGCGCACGGACGGCAAGGCGGGCACGGACGGCAAGGCGGGCGCGGACGCCGCGGCCGCCGCCGAGGCCGCTCGCCCGGCGAGCGGCGAGAACGTGCGGATCGACAGCTGGATCTGGTCCGTCCGCCTCGTCAAGACGCGTTCGATGGGTGCCACCGCCTGCCGCGGTGGGCACGTCCGTGTGAACGGCGAACGCGTCAAGCCCGCCCATTCGGTCCGCGTCGGCGACGAGGTACGGCTGCGTCACGCGGGCCGTGAGCGGGTCGTCGTCGTCAAACGCCTGATCCGCAAACGAGTCGGCGCTCCGGTCGCGGTCGAGTGCTACGTCGACAAC
>NZ_VJZC01000409.1 GCF_009377185.1 Streptomyces spongiae | reverse complement strand
GTGTGGGGGTGCTCGTGGGTGTGGCTCTCGCCGTCCGCGGGGGCGTGGGCGTGGGCGAGGACCAGCGCACGCTCGGGCTCGGGCTCGGAGGCGGGGGCGTCGGCGTGCTCGTGAGTGTGCCCGTGCCCGTGATCGTGGTCATGGTCGTGCTCGTGCGTGTGCCCGTGGTGGTCGTGACCGTGGTCGTGCTCGTGCTGCCGCATGAGCTTCCGGTTCAGCAGGGCACGGCGTACGAGGCTGATGCCCGCCGCCATCACCAGGAGGCCGCTCGCGACGCCGAGCCATGTGATCACGGACGGCGCGGCGGACGACCCGGCGGCGATGAGCAGGCCCAGGGCGACCACGCCGAGGGTGTGCGTGATCGTCACCGAGACGATCATGGGCAGGACGTCGCGGAACGTGGCGTTGCCGCGGGCCGCGGCGGTCGCGGCCATGATCGTCTTGCCGTGACCGGGAGCCATCGCGTGCATCGCCCCGAGGAACACGGCGATGCCCAGGGCCAGCGCCCCGAAACCGATGGTCAGGTCCTGACGGCCCACCAGGTCGTCGAGCGCCTTCGTCCAGCGGTCCGCGCCGCGCGGCAGGATCGAGGCGCCCGGCGCGTCGTCCTCGTCCGCGGCCAGCGCCGGTCCGCCCGGCCGCACCTTCAGGGACGCCGACGCGGTGTCCTCCGGCGACTGCAACAACTCCTGCGGATAGCTGTTCAGCTGCCGGGACACGGACTTCTCGGGCACGTCCGACGCCGTCAGCGTCATCCGGTCGCCCTGGGCGGTGACCTCGCGCCAGCCCGGGCCGGAGTCCACGGCGGCGTGGAAACGTACCGAGGTCGCCCGGTCGGGAAGGGGAGCGGTCAGCCGGCACTCCACGCGCAGGGTCGTGAGCCCGGCCTGTCCGGGCCGCTCCTCGGCGCTGCTCGCTCCGACCTTCAGCGCCACGTCCTTGCCGCCGACGGTGACCTCGCTGTCCCGGGCGGCCGTCGCGCACCGCGCCGCGGCCCACTCCCGCATGCCCTGCCTCTTGACGGCGGGCTCGGCCTGGGTCGCCGGGATCTCCGCCAGGTCCTCGACGTGGAGGACGCGGAGCGTGCCGGAGGCGGCGACGAGACCGTCGTACCGGTTGACGGTGAAGTTGCCGAGGGGATGCGCGCTCGCGGCCCCGGCGGGGAGCAGCACGAGGGCGCAGACGGCCACGAAGACCGCCGTGCAGGAGGCGAACACACGCCGACGGAACGTCACTTGGCCGCCTCCAGAACCTTGAGCGCCTTACGGGCCTTCTCCGCGCCCAGCGGGGAGAAGCCGGAGTTGAGGTCGAGCGCCGCGTCCAGTGAGCGCCGGGCTTCGTCGTCGTTGCCCGTGGCCTGCTCGATCATCCCGCGGTGGTAGAGGAACGTCGCGTCCTTGTAGCCGGTGGCCGCCGCGCGGCGCGCGTACGGCAGGGCCTCGTCGCTGCGGCCGTTGACGTGCAGCGCCCAGGCGAGCGCGTCCGCCGTGTGGACCGTCTGCCGGAGCTTGAACTCGGCACGGGCCGCGCGCAGGGCCTCCTCGCGGTCACCGTGGTCGGCGTCGGCGAGCGCGGTGTCGAGGTCGGCGTTGACGCCGTTGGCGCGGGCGATCGAGGTCCAGGCGTTCACCAGCGTGTACTGGTCGCGGGCCTTCGTCTTGTCGCCCTTCACCTCGTACAGCTCGCCCAGCTCGACGAGCGGTCCCGGCAGCGGGTAGGTCGCGACGACCTTCTCCAGGGTGCGGATCGCGCCGTCCCGGTCGCCGCTCGCGGCCTCGGCGCGGGCCCGGCCCTCCAGCGCGGGGAGGTACTCGTCGTCGGCGGCGAGGGCCCGGGCGAAGTGGTTGAGCGCCCCCTTGTAGTCGCCCTGCTTCCAGGCGAGTTGTCCGAGCTGTGTGGCCACGTACGCGATGTCGCCGCGTCCCATCGCGGAGTTGAGGGCCAGCTTCAGGACCCGCTCGGCGGTCTTCGTGTCGCCGCGCAACTCGTGCACGTACGCGTACCGCGTGAAGACGGGGATGCCGGGGCGCCGGTCGTCCGCCAGGTCGGCGGCCTTCGAGGCGTCGTCGTAGCGGCCGAGCTCCACCAGGGCGTCGATCCGCGTCGACAACGCCCGTTCGCTGTACGGGTTCTGCTCCAACGCCTGGTCGGCGTAGCGGAGGGCGTGCTTGAAGTCGTGGCGGGCCGCGGCGAGGGCGGCCTGTCCCGCGAGCGCCGGGTCGTTGTCCGGGCGCAGGTCCAGCGAGCGCTTCAGGGCCTTCTCGGCCTGCGGGTAACGGGCCGGATCGCCCTTGGTACGGGCCTGCTCCACATAGGCGAGACCCAGCGTGGCCCAGGAGAGGTAGTCCTTCGGCTGGGCGCGGAGATGGGACTGAAGGGTGGCGACGTTCGCGTCGAGGTCCCCGCCGGCGAGCAGTTGGGCCGTGATGCCGGACGAGTTCGACGTGCTCACCGGCTGCTCCTCGCGGTGGCCAAGCGCGATGGCCCCCGAAGTGATCGCCACGGCCAGCGCCGCCGCACACGCGGCAAGCCGCAGCACCCGGCCCCGCCTCGGCTCGCCGACGGGCCGGGCAGCGATGCGGTGCGCTGCCTGCCCGGCGGGTGGGCCGGTGATTTCGTGCACTGCCTGTCCGGCGGGTTCGGCGGTGGTGTCTTGCTCGGCCCGGGCGGTGTCCGTTTCGCCGGTGGCGGTGCCGTCGGGCTGGGTGGCGCCGGTGCCGGCCTCGACGGGGTCGTGGTGACCGGTTGCGCTGTGCTGGGCCTGGGCGGCGACGAGTCGGGGGCCGGTTTCGTGCTGGGCCCGCCCGGTATCGGTCGTGCCGGTGCCGTCGGTCTTGGCCTGTGCCTCAGTGGCGCCGGGCTCGGCCTCTGCGAGGTAGTGATGGCCGTTGTCGCCGCTGGCCTTGGCCACGGCGGCGCCGGTGCCGGCCGCGGCGGGGTCGTGGTGGCCGACGGCGCCGCGCTCGGCCTCGGCGGCGTCGCGGTCACCAGCGGCATCGCGCCCGTCGGTGACGCCCGGACCGTCGGTGTCGTCCGGACCGTCGGTGACGCCCGGACCGTCGGTGTCGTCCGGACCGTCGGTGACGCCCGGACCGTCGGTGTCGTCCGAACCGTTGGTGACGCCCGGACCGACGGTGAGGTCCGGGCCGTCGGCCGCGGCGCGGGCGAGGCCCGTCGGGGCCGCCTCCCGCTCGCTTCCGCCGCCCGCGAGGGCATGGGCACCCGTGTCCTCGTCCCGGCGCTCGCCCTCCGGCGCGCTCTCGTTCGTACGCGGGGACATGCCCTCTCCTCAGGTTCCGTGACGCGATGGTTCGTGGTGACCGACAGGCGGCGCGGCCCGCGCCGTGGGGGATGGATACGTGCGGACCGCGCCAGTTCGTGTGGCACCGGGCCGGTCAGTCACCGGCCCGGTGCGGGTGCGGGACGGATCAGTAGTACGCCCGCTCGTTCCGCCGGCGGCGCCACCAGAACAGGCCGGTGGCGATGAGCAGGAAGCCGCCCGCGCCACCCGCCGCGGAAGAGGCGATCAGCATGGTGTTGTCCTTGCTGCTCGCGCCGGTCAGGCCGTCACCGAGCCCGCTGCGCACGCTGTCCGTGGTGTTGCCCTCGACGGTCTTGCCGCGCGAACCGGCCGTCGGCAGACCGATGTACGGGAAGTAGTTGCCGAACTTCTTGTCGTTCTTGTCGACCGCGTCACCGAGGTCGTTCTTCGCACCCAGCAGCTCGCCCTCGACGACCTGCACCGCGATGTCGAGCACGTCGTCGGTGAGCCGGCGCCCGTTCGGGAAGCCCTGGGTGTCACCGTCGAGCACACCGAGCCGCTTCGGCTTCTTGGTGGGCTTGATGGAGGTGTTGAGACGCAGCTGCTCCGACGGGGTGACGTACGGCGGCTGGTTGAGGTCCTTGACGCCCTTCAGGAAGACGTCGACCAGGTCGTTGCGCGGCTCGTCGGGCGCCGGGATCTTGTAGATCGCCTCGAAGAGCTTCGGCAGCTCGGGTTCGGTGACGTTCTCCAGGAACTGGGCGTCGTCCACGGGCGAGGACGCGTTGAACGTGTCCTTGTCCTTGATGGGGTTCACGACCTCGTTGACCAGCGGCATACCGAGGCGCGAGACCTGGTGGTACTGACCGTCGGCGCCCTCGCGCTGGGTCGTGGACCAGATGCCGGTGATCGGCTGGTCGTGCGACTCGATGATCGCCTCGCTCGGCACCTGAAGGGCGATCGAGTTGACGTTGTACTGCTTGAGCGTGTCCCGCCCGACCTCGGAGAGGTCGGCGCCGTACAGCAGGTCGAAGACGCGCAGGTCGGCGAAGAACGGGTCGTCGGCCTGTCCGGCGAACGTCGTCACGCCGCTCGCGGTCTCGTAGACCGCCTCGTCGCGCAGCTTCTTGAAGTCCGGCATCGACGCCTTGCCGACGTTCGACGGCGCGACCCACACGTCGTCCGCGAGCTTCGTCTTGGACACCGCGCGCCGGTTCTTGAGCTTGATGAGCTCGATGTCGTACGTCTGCGTGATGTTGAGGTCCTTGTCGTCGAGGCTCTCGACCACGCCCGTGTTGTACAGGAAACTCTTGTCGTTCTTCGTCTTCGTCTTGAACGTGTAGCGGAAGATGAGGTCTTCCTGCGCGTCGCCGTCCTTGTCGACGCGGATGTCGTACTCCGCGTCCTCGGCGAACTGGAAGAAGTTCGGCCCGCCCGCGGGCTCCTCCATGGGGATCCAGTTGGCCACGATCGTCGTCGTGTCCGGCTTGTCCGGGCTGACGAACGCGTACAGGTCCGTGTTGTCGAACTGGGGCTGCCCCGAGATGAGGGGGGCCTCCCGGTGGCTGGAGGCGGAGGCCGCCCCCGGCGCGAACGCGGCCACACCGGCGGCTGTGAGCCCCCCGGCGGCCAGCGCGCCACACACGAGGGTCGCGATGCTCCTGCGCCCCGCGCCGCTCCTGGAAGTACTTGTCATGCCGTCCGTCATGCCGTCCGTCCTCTGTCCCAACTTGCCTGACGAACGCCATTCGGAGCGGTCGGCAGGGCGGATTGGTCGAATCTCAAACGTTCTTACGGCGACTTTGGAATCTTGTTTCATCGACGGAGGACATGAATTTTCGGCCGCCCGATCCGTACCCCATCCGGAGGTGGGTACGTTGCGAATGCCTTACACGAGGGGATGGCCCTGCGGCGCGGCCGGAGCAGAGGGGGAGCGAGTGGAGGCGGACGAACTTCTGGTCCGGGTGGCCGGAGGTGACCAGAAGGCATTCGAGGAGCTGTACGGACTCGTGTCCGGGCCCGTGTTCGGGCTGGTGCGCCGGGTCGTACGGGACCCTGCCCAGTCGGAGGAGGTGGCGCAGGAGGTGCTGCTGGAACTGTGGCGCTCCGCGGGCCGGTTCGACCCCGGCCGGGGCAGCGCCCTGTCCTGGATCCTCACCCTCGCGCACCGCCGCGCCGTCGACCGGGTGCGCAGCGCCCGCGCGGCCACGGAGCGCGAGCAGCGCGAGGGCATGCGTGCCCATCACCCCGCCTTCGACCAGGTCGCCGAGGAGGTGGAGGCCGGCCTCGAACGGGAGTGGGTACGCCACTGCCTGGAGCGGCTGACCAGCCTGCAGCGCCAGTCGGTCACCCTCGCCTACTACGACGGCTACACGTACCGTGAAGTCGCCGAACAACTGTCCCTGCCGCTCGGCACGGTCAAGACCCGCATGCGTGACGGCCTGACCCGGCTGCGCGAGTGCCTGGGAGGTGTCGCATGAGCCTGTTCGGCAGGCAGTCGAAACGGGATCTGCACTCGCTCGCCGCTCCCTACGCGCTGGACGCGCTGGAGCCCCACGAGCGGGCCCGGTTCGAGAAGCACCTCAGGACGTGCGACCGGTGTACCGCCGAGGTGCGGGCGCTGTCCGAGGACGCGGTGCGTCTCGCGTGGTCGACGGCGGCCCCGGCTCCGCTCGCGATGCGCGACCGGGTCCTCGCCGCCGTACGCAACACACCGCAGGAGGCCTCGCCCCTGGGCGCCGCCCCGCCGCGCCCGCACCATCTTCCGGCCCACGTCTGGGGCACCGAACCACCACCGCCCCGGCGGCGCGCTCCCCGCATGCGCCCCCTCTTCGCACCGCTGGCCACCGCCACGGCCGCCGCGGCGCTCGTCGTGGCCTCCCTCTTCGCGGTGCAGGCGACGCGCACGCAGGACCAACTGGACACGGCGCGCGCCCAGTCACGTGAGATCGCCAACATTCTCGCCGCCCCCGACGCCCGCGCGACGAATGAACGGGACGCCCGGGGGAGAGGAATCGGAGTGATCGCTTCCGCCAAGGAGGGGCGCGCGATCGTCACCCTGAGCGGGCTGGGCGACCTTCCGAGCGGCCGCGTGCACCAGCTCTGGCTCATGCGCCCCGACGTGCAACCACGCTCCCTGGGCCTGTTCCAGGGGGACACGCCCTTGGTCACGAGCGGAATGAACGACGACGCGACGTCACTCGCCGTGACGGTCGAACCCAACGGGGGATCAGCGCAGCCCACCAGTCAGCCGATCGCCCAACTCGCCCTGAAATCTGTCGGATTCGGAGAGTAATCGTCAACGTCCTTACGGGGTAGGTGAATCCTGTGACCGAGATACACGCGTGCCCCGTGAGGGCGATAGGGTTACCCTGCCCGGGCCGGGTGGACTCGTACGGGTGGGGAGTGACATGGAACAGATAACAGCGCGCAGGGCGCGAGTCCCTGCGATCACCTGCGGGAGCAGCGCGAGCAGTTCGCGTCTCGACCGCCATCTCTCGGTGCTGGGCGGCCCTGCCGTGCCACAGCGTGAGGCGGCCGAGGCGACGACGCTGATGCGCGAGCTCACCGCACGCGAACCGCACGAGCGGAGCGGCAAGGGCACGCGCATGGGTCGGCTCTCGCTCTTCGCGCCGCTGCGTCGGCTGCGCCGCACGCTGTTCGGCGGCCGCTGAGCACCACGGGCTTCACCGCAAGGCCCGCGCTCAGGCGATCACACCGTCCCGGCGTAGTGCTGCGATCTCGGCGTCCGTCATCCCCACGGCACGCAGCAGCGTCACGGTGTGTTCCCCGAGCGCGGGTACGGCCCCCATCCGTGCCGCCTCCCCGCCCGGCAGCGTGATCGGGGGCAGCAGTGCCTTCAGCGGCCCCACCGGCGTCCCCACCTCCCGCCACCGCTCACGGGCCGTCAGCTGCGGATGTTCCGCCACCTCGTGCAGGTCCCTGAGACGCGCGCAGGCGATCCCGGCCGCCTCCAGCCGGGTCACCGCCTCGTCCGTGTCGAGCGCGCCCAGCGCTTCACCGACCAACTCGTCCGTCCGTTCGCGACGTTCGACCCGCGCCGCGTTCGTGGCGAACGCCGGGTCGGTCCCCAACTCCGGCCGCTTCAGCACCTGTTCGGCCAGCCGCCGCCACTCCCGGTTGTTCTGCACCGACAGCAGCACCCGCCCGCCGTCCGCCGTGGCGTAGGCGTCGTAGGGGGCGATGACGGCGTGACCGAGGCCCGTCCGCGCCGGGGGAGTCCCGCCGTGCATCGTGTGGTGCAGCGGGTGTCCCATCCACTCGGCGAGCGCCTCCAGCATGGACACCTCCACCGGCCCGCCCCGCCCGGTCGTCCCGCGCCGCACGAGCGCCGCGAGCACCCCCGAGAACGCGTACATGGCCGCCGCGATGTCCGCCGCCGGAATCCCCGCCTTCACGGGCTGCTCGGGCGTCCCCGTCACCGACACCAGCCCCGCCTCGCACTGCACGAGCATGTCGTAGGCCCGCTTGTCCGCGTACGGCCCCGACGGCCCGTACCCCGAGATGTCGACCGCGACCAGTCGTGGGTGCGCGGAGCACAGCGTGGCCGCGTCCAGACCGAGGCGGGCCGCCGCGCCCTGCGCGAGGTTCTGCACGAAGACGTCCGCGTCCGCCACGAGGCGCCGTACGACCTGAAGGCCCCGCGGGTCCTTCAGGTCCAGCGCGATCGACTCCTTGCCGCGGTTGCACCACACGAAGTGCGAGGCGAGGCCGCCCGCCGCCGTGTCGTACCCGCGCGCGAAGTCCCCGCCGTCCACCCGCTCGACCTTGATCACCCGTGCGCCGAGGTCGGCGAGCTGCCGGGTGGCGAAGGGGGCGGCGACGGCCTGCTCGACGGTGACGACGGTGATGCCCTCCAGGGGCAGCGGAAGACGATCCATGGAACGGATCATGTCCGCCGCCCAGGGGCTTTGTCAGTAAGGGCCCTCACTCGCCGTGTGTGTAGCGGCGTACGGCGAGCGGCGCGGACACGCCGATCAGCAGCGCGCACCACAGCATCGACCCGGCGACGGGATGGGCCACCGGCCAGGCGGCGCCCTCCGGCACCGGGGCGTTGCCGAAGAGGTCCCGAACCGCCGTGGTCACCGCGCTGATGGGGTTCCACTCGGCGACGGTGCGCAGCCAGTCCGGCAGGTTGTCGGTCGGGATGTACGCGTTGGACAGCAGCGGCAGCATGAAGGTCGCGCCGCCCAGCTGCCCGGCCGCCTCCTCGCTCCGTGAGACGAGGCCGAGCAGGATGCCGACCCAGGTGGCGGCGAAGCGGAAGAGCAGCAACAGGCCGAAGGCGCCCGCCGCGGCCGGCCATCCGCCCTCGACCCTCCAGCCCATCGCGACCCCGACCAGCAGCAGCGGCACGAGCCCGACCGCCGTCGTCAGCAGATCGGCCACCGCCTGGCCCAGGGGGACGGCGGAGCGGCTCATCGGCAGCGTACGGAACCGGTCCGTCACACCGCGGTGCGTGTCCTGAGCGGAGCCGAACATCCCGGTCATGACGCCGTTCGCGACGGTCGCCACCAGCATTCCCGGGACCAGGAACGCCCGGTACTCCTCGCCCGGCATCGCGAGCGCGCTGCCGAAGACGTACCCGAAGAACAGCAGGAACGTGATCGGCATCGTCTGTGTCATGACCGTGATCGCGGGCGCGTGCCGGATCCGCTGGAGGTTGCGGACCAGGACCGCGGCGCTGTCGACGACCAGCGCGCTCATGCGGCGGCCTCCTTCCGGGCGGTGAGGCGCAGGAAGACCTCGTCGAGGGTGGGTGGG
>NZ_VJZC01000408.1 GCF_009377185.1 Streptomyces spongiae | reverse complement strand
GGGCGGGGCCGGCCTGAGCGCCAGTGGCCGACGCGGCCCCGGCATCCGACGCGGAGGCAGGGTCCGAGGCGGGGTCGGGATCCGACGCGGAGGCAGGGCCCATGGCGGAGGCAGCGTCCGAGGCCGGGTCGTCGGGCGTGTTCGGCCCGGGCGGGGCGTTCGAGCCCTCGTCGTGCGCGTCCGCGTCCATTCCGCCCCGATTCCCGATGGTCCGGTTCGCGTGCCCGTCTCCCGGTCCGTTGTTCGTCTGTTCGCCTGCTCGCCTGTTCGCCTGCTCGTCCGGCCTGGTCGAGGACGTCGTCTCTCGCCGGCCGCGGACGCCGCACCGTGCGGTGCTCGCAACCGCGGTGCTCGCACCGGAACGGTACTCAGACCCACCCGCCCTGCGCAGCCACACCGGGCACAGCGATCACATCAGCACACCAGTCACACCGGCGGCGACGAGTTATCCACAGCGGTTGACACCTTACGGGGCCTCGACCCACCATTGATCCGAGCGGACCGAACGATCGGTCGGGAGTGAGTGAGAGGTCGAGGGGGACCGATGGCTACAGCAGCGCAGCGGATTACCCGGACGCCGGCGGGGGACGGCCCGGCGGACAAGACCGCAGCCGCGGCGGCGTACGAGGCGGCCTTCGACGCCGCCGTGGCGGCCGACGAGCGCATCGAGCCGCGGGACTGGATGCCGGACGCCTACCGCGCCACGCTCGTCCGGCAGATCGCCCAGCACGCCCACTCCGAGATCATCGGCATGCAGCCCGAGGCCAACTGGATCACGCGGGCCCCCTCCCTGCGCCGCAAGGCGATCCTCATGGCCAAGGTCCAGGACGAGGCCGGCCACGGGCTGTATCTGTACAGCGCGGCGGAGACCCTCGGCACCAGCCGCGACGAGCTGCTGGACAAGCTGCACAGCGGCCGCCAGAAGTACTCCTCGATCTTCAACTACCCAACGCTGACCTGGGCGGACGTCGGCGCCATCGGCTGGTTGGTGGACGGCGCCGCGATCACCAACCAGGTGCCGCTGTGCCGCTGCTCCTACGGGCCGTACGCGCGCGCGATGGTCCGCATCTGCAAGGAGGAGTCCTTCCACCAGCGCCAGGGGTACGAGCTGCTGCTGGCCCTCAGCCGCGGCACCCCCGAGCAGCACGAGATGGCGCAGGACGCGGTGAACCGCTGGTGGTGGCCGTCCCTCATGATGTTCGGTCCGCCCGACGACGAGTCACAGCACTCCGCGCAGTCGATGACATGGAAGATCAAGCGCCATTCGAACGACGAGCTGCGCCAGCGCTTCGTGGACATCTGCGTCCCCCAGGCCGAGACCCTGGGCCTCACACTCCCGGACCCGGACCTGAGGTGGAACCAGGAGCGGGAGCACCACGACTTCGGCGAGATCGACTGGTCGGAGTTCCGGGAGGTCCTCAAGGGCAACGGCCCGTGCAACGAACAGCGGATCACCCAGCGCAGACGCGCCCACGACGAGGGCGCCTGGGTACGGGAAGCGGCCGCGGCGTACGCCGAGAAACACGCGGCCAAGGGCAAGGAGGCGGCGGCATGACCACCAGCGACTGGCCCCTGTGGGAGGTCTTCGTCCGCTCCCGCCGCGGGCTCTCGCACACCCACGCCGGCAGTCTGCACGCCCCGGACGCCGAGCTGGCCCTGCGCAACGCGCGGGACCTGTACACCCGGCGCGGCGAGGGCGTCTCCATCTGGGTCGTCCCCTCCGCCGCCGTCACGGCGTCCTCGCCGGACGAGAAGGACCCGTTCTTCGAACCGGCCGCTGACAAGCCCTACCGCCACCCGACGTTCTACGAGATCCCGGAGGGGGTGAAGCACCTGTGACGGAGACGACCAGGACGCCCCAGGCCACGGTAGCGGCCAAGGCACCTCGGACACGCGAGTCCGTCCACCACGCCGCGGCCCTGGCCCTCGGCGACGACGCCCTCGTGCTCTCGCACCGTCTGGGGGAGTGGGCGGGCCACGCCCCGGTCCTGGAAGAGGACGTCGCCCTCGCCAACATCGCGCTGGATCTGCTGGGCCAGGCCAGGGTGCTGCTGTCGATGGCCGGGGACGAGGACGAGCTGGCGTATCTGCGCGAGGAGCGCGCCTTCCGCAACCTCCAGCTCGTCGAGCAGCCGAACGGCGACTTCGCGCACACGATCGCCCGCCAGCTGTACTTCTCCACGTACCAGCGGCTCCTGTACGCGCACCTGGCCACCGGGGACGGCGAGTTCGCCGGGCTGGCCGCCAAGGCGGTCAAGGAGGTGTCCTACCACCAGGACCACGCCGAGCAGTGGACCCTGCGGCTCGGTGACGGCACGGACGTCAGCCACGAGCGGATGCGGCGGGCGTGCCAGGCGCTGTGGCGGTTCACCGGCGAGATGTTCCAGCCGGTGGAGGGCCTGGACTTCGACGGGGAGGAGCTCCGGGCCGCCTGGCTGGAGTCCGTGTCCGCCGTCCTGCGCCGGGCGACGCTGGATGTTCCCGAGGGTCCGCAGTCCGGTGGATGGAGCGCGGGCGCGGGACGGCAGGGGCTGCACACCGAGTCCTTCGGGCGGATGCTCGCCGAGATGCAGCATCTGCACCGCAGTCACCCGGGGGCGTCATGGTGACCTCCCCGGCCCCCGCGACGCCCCTGGAGGCGGAGCTGCTCAGGCTGGCCGGCTCCGTGCCCGACCCCGAGCTGCCCGTGCTCACCCTGGAGGAGCTGGGCGTCGTCCGCGCGGTGCACGTCCTCTCGGCCGACTCGGTCGAGATCGAGCTGACCCCGACGTACACGGGCTGCCCGGCCATCGAGGCGATGTCGCTCGACATGGAGCGGGTGCTGCGCGAGCACGGCATCCGGGAGGTGTCCGTCCGCACGGTGCTCACCCCGCCCTGGTCCACGGACGACATCTCGCCCGAAGGCCGCCGCAAGCTGCGGGAGTTCGGCATAGCGCCACCGCGGACGGTCCGGGAGCCCGGACCGGTCACGCTGGCCCTCGGGCCGACCCGCACGACCGCGCCGGAGACGGGCACGGGCACGCAGGCCCCGGACACGCGGGACACGAATGCGCGGGACACAGACCCGGTGCACTGCCCGCACTGCGGATCGGCCGACACGGAGCTGTTGAGCCGTTTCTCGTCCACCGCGTGCAAGGCGCTGCGGCGCTGTCTGGACTGCCGTGAACCGTTCGACCACTTCAAGGAGTTGTGATGGCCCGTTTCCACACGCTCCCGGTGACGGCGGTCGACCGGCTGACCGACGACTCCGTGGCCCTCACCCTCGCCGTGCCGCCGGAGTTCCGCGCGGACTACCGGCACGCGCCCGGCCAGCACCTCGCCCTGCGCCGCACGGTCGACGGCACGGAGATCCGCCGTACGTACTCGATCTGCTCCCCGGCCCCGGCACCCGGCACCGACGGTCCCCGGACACTGCGGGTCGGGGTGCGGCTGGTCGAGGGCGGCGCCTTCTCCACGTACGCGCTGAAGGAGATCATCGCCGGCGACGCGGTGGAGGTGATGACCCCGGCGGGCCGCTTCACACTGGAGCCCGCGCCCGGGCAGTACGCGGCGATCGTCGGCGGCAGCGGCATCACCCCTGTGCTGTCGATCGTGACGACACTGCTGGCGCGGGAGCCGGAGGCGCGGTTCTGCCTCATACGCAGCGATCGGACGTCGGCCTCGACGATGTTCCTGGAGGAGGTCGCCGATCTCAAGGATCGCTACCCCGAGCGGTTCCAGCTGGTGACGGTGCTCTCCCGGGAGGAACAGCAGGCGGGGCTGCCGTCCGGGCGGCTCGACCAGGAGCGGCTGACGGGGCTGCTGCCGGCGCTGCTGCCCGTGGAGAGGGTGGCGGGGTGGTTCCTGTGCGGGCCGTTCGGCCTGGTGCAGGGGGCGGAGCGGGCACTGCGCGGGCTCGGAGTGGAGCGGGCCCGGATCCACGAAGAGATCTTCCACGTGGACGCCAAAGCCGCGCCGGTCCCGGTCTCGCCGGCCCCCGCGCACAGTTCGGTGACCGTCCGACTCGACGGCCGTGGCGGGAGCTGGCCGGTGCGGGACGGCGAATCGCTCCTGGACACCGTGCTGCGCAACCGTCCCGACGCGCCCTACGCCTGCAAGGGCGGAGTGTGCGGAACCTGCCGGACGTTCCTGGTGGCGGGCGAGGTGCGGATGGACCGAAACTTCGCCCTGGAACCGGAGGAGACCGAGGCCGGATACGTACTGGCCTGCCAGTCGCATCCGGCGACGGAGAAGGTGGAGCTGGACTTCGACCGCTGAGCGCGGGACGTTCCCTGAACCCCTCTCTGAACCCTCCCTGGACGCTCCCTGAACCCTCCCTGGACATTCCCTTCTTCTAGAACCTGTTCTATCTTGACGCTCCGTCAGATCAGGGGCGTCGGATGGCGGCGTGCGGAAGGGGACAGGACCGTGGACTTCACCTTCAGCGAGGAGCAGCAGGCGGCCGTCGAGGCGGCGAAGGCGGTGTTCGCCGGGGTCGCGCCCGACGGGGTGCCCAGCCCGGCGCTCACTCCCGGTGCCGTGGCCGACGACTTCGACCGTCCGCTGTGGGCGAAGCTCGCCGACGCGGACCTGCTGAGCCTGCTGCTGGAGCCGGAGTACGGCGGGGCGGGGCTGGACGCCATCGCGCTGTGCCTGGTGCTGCGCGAGTCGGCGAAGGTGCTGGCGCGGGTGCCGTTGCTGGAGAGCACGGCGGCCGCCCTGGCCGTACAGGCCCACGGGAGCGAGGAGCTGAAGGCCGAGCTGCTGGCGCGGGCCGGCCGGGGCGAGACGGTGCTGACCGTCGCCGCGAACGGCCGCACCGGCCACGACCCGGCCGAACTCGCCGTGACGGCACGGCACGAGGGCGACGGGAGCTGGGTCCTGGACGGCGTGCAGACGGCGGTGCCGTGGGCGCACAACGCCGACCTCGTCCTCGTCCCCGCACACGTTCCGGCGACCGGACGCGCCGTGCTGGCGCTCGTGCCCCGGGTGCACGAGGGGGCCGTGCTCGCGGAGCAGGTCTCGACGTCGGGTGAGCGGCTCGGTGAGCTGTGCCTGGAGTCCGTGAGGCTCCCGGCGCGGGACGTCCTCGACGCCGACGGGGCGTGGGAGTGGCTGCGGGCGCTGCTGGCCACCGGGACGTGCGCGCTGGCGCTCGGTCTGGGCGAGGGCGTGCTCGGTATGACCAGCGAGTACACGGGGAAGCGGGAGCAGTTCGGGTTCCCGATCGCCACGTTCCAGGCCGTCGCCGTGCAGGCGGCGGACCGCTACATCGACCTGCGCGCGATGGAGGCGACGCTGTGGCAGGCGGCGTGGCGGCTCGGTTCGGAGGCAGGGGGCGCACTGCCGCCCGCCGGGGACGTGGCCGTGGCCAAGATCTGGGCGTCGGAGGGCGTACGGCGGGTCGTGCAGACGGCACAGCACCTGCACGGCGGCTTCGGCGCCGACACCGACTACCCGCTCCACCGGTACCACGCCTGGGCCAAGCAACTGGAACTGTCCCTCGGCCCGGCGGCGGCCCACGAGGAGACCCTGGGTGACCTGCTGGCGACGCACCCCCTCGGATGACGTAGCCCCGGATGACGCCGCCCCCACCCGGACCGTGACCGCGGCACGAAGCCGAGCGGTTCACGACTGCGGCACGAAGCCGAGCGGTTCATGACTACGGCACGAAGCCGAGCGGTTCATGACTACGGCACGAAGCCGAGCGGTTCATGACTGCGGCACGAAGCCGAGCGGCTCGTGGCTACAGCACGAAGCCCGGCTGCCCCTTGCCGTCCACGACCGTGCGACCGCTGGCCGCCCAGATCTGCATGCCGCCGTCGACGTTCACGGCGTCGATGCCCTGCTGGACGAGGTACATCGTGACCTGGGCCGACCGTCCGCCGCTGCGGCAGATCACATGGACCCGCCCGTCCTGCGGTGCCGCCTCGGTGAACTCGCCGTAACGGGCCACGAACTCGCTGATGGGGATGTGCAGCGCCCCTTCGGCGTGACCCGCCTGCCACTCGTCGTCCTCCCGGACGTCCAGCAGAAAGTCACCGTCCGCGAGGTTCGCGACCTCGACCGTGGGCACACCAGCTCCGAATTGCATGGGTCCGACGCTACCCGACCGGCCAGGGAGACATCGCGGCCGACCAGGGCGCCCCACGGCACCCGGAGGTCCCGCTAGCCGAGCAGCCCGGCCAGTTCCGCCTCGCGTTCGGCGACCTGGGCGATGAGTTGTTCGGCGATCTCGTCGAGGAGACGGTCGGGGTCGTCCGGCGCCAGACGCAGCATCGCACCGATCGGCCCCTCCTCCAGCTCGCGGGCGACCAGGGTGAGCATCTCCTTGCGCTGGGCGAGCCATTCGAGGCGGGCGTAGAGCTCCTCGCTGCGGCTCGGCCTGTGCTCCTCGGGGACCGGACCCGCTTCCCACTCCTCGGAGAGTTCCCGCAGCAGCGCCTCGTCGCCCCGGCCGTACGCCGCGTTGACCCGGGCGATGAACTCGTCGCGCCGCTTGCGCTCGCTCTCGTCCCGCGCCAGGTCGGGGTGGGCCTTGCGGACGAGCTCGCGGTAGAGCTTGCGGGCCTCCTCGCTGGGGCGCACCCGCTCCGGGGGCCGTACCGGCTGGTCCGTGAGCATCGCCGCGGCCTCCGGGAACAGTCCCTCCGAGTCCATCCAGCCGTGGAACAGCTCCTCGACCCCGGGCATCGGCATGACCCGCGCTCGGGCTTCCTGGGCGGCGCGGATGTCCTCCGGGGCGCCGCTGCGGGCGGCCCGCGCCTCGGCGATCTGTGCCTCCAGCTCGTCGAGCCGCGCGTACATCGGTCCGAGCTTCTGGTGGTGCAGCCGCGAGAAGTTCTCCACCTCGACCCGGAAGGTCTCGAGGGCGATCTCGTACTCGATCAACGCCTGCTCGGCCGCGCGTACGGCTCGCTCCAGCCGCTCCTCGGGCCGTGCGGTCTCGGTCCCGTCGGACTCACCCGCGACCGTGCCACCCGGGGTCGGCTCACCCGCAGCCGTCCCACCCGCGTTCGTATCGGAGCTGCCCTGGTCCTCGACGGTCGCTCCGGCGTCACCCGCGCCGTCTGCGGACCCGGCCCCGACTCCGGAACCCACGGCCTCTTTGGACCCGGACCGCTCCTCTGCGGAGCCCTGCCCGCGCTGCTCGTCAGCGCCGGACGGCACCTCGGCAGGCGCGGCCGCCTCCTCCTGCGGACCTCCCGCATGGGGCACGGACTGGGACTGTTCGGCTTCCGGGGTCGTCACCCGACCAGCGTAGGCCACGGCCCGACCGCCCACCGAAGTTCACCGCCCGGGCCCGGAGGCCCGGCCCTCTCACACGTTCGGCTCCGCCTCGCGCCCGCGCCCGCCGGTCCCGTCACACTCCCGGCTCCGTCACACTCCCGGGCCCGTCACGCTCCCGGCTCCGTCACACTCCCGATTCCGCCGCGATCCGCCCGGCCCTGACCGCCGCCACCAACGCGTTGTGGTCGGCCTCCGTCCGGTCCGCGTACGTGAGGGCGAACGACGCGATCCCCTCGTCCAGCTCCTCGCTCTTGCCGCAGTAACCCGCGAGCAGCCGGGGGTCGGCGGTGTGGGTGTGGGCGCGGGCCAGGAGAGCGCCGGTCATGCGGGCGTAGTCGTCGATCTGGTCGGCGGCGAGAGCCGCCGGGTCGACGCTGCCCTTGCGGTTGCGGAACTGCCGCACCTGGAAGGGGCGTCCGTCGACCGAGGTCCAGCCGAGCAGGATGTCGCTGACGACCTGCATGCGCTTCTGGCCGAGAACCACACGGCGGCCTTCGTGGGGCACCTGAGGGGCCTCGAAGCCGGCGGTCGCCAGATGCGGGAGCAGCACCGAGGGACGGGCCTCCTTGACCTGGAGGACCAGCGCCTCGCCCCGGTGGTCCAACAGGAGGACGACGTACGAGCGGGTGCCCACGCTGCCGGTACCGACCACGCGGAACGCGACGTCGTGCGCCGCGTACCGGGCCAGGAGCGGCAGGCGGTCCTCGGACAGGGTCGTCAGGTACTCCTCCAGGGAGGTCGCGACAGCCGCGGCCTCCTCGTCCGGCACGCGGCGCAGCACCGGCGCGGCGTCCACGAAGCGGCGGCTGCCGTCCTCCAGCACCTCCGTCGACTTCGCCGCGAACCGCCCGCTCGTGTTCGCCCGCGCCTTCTCCGACACCCGCTCCAGCGTGCCGAGCAGGTCGTGGGCGTCGGTGTGGGAGACGAGTTCCTCGTCCGCGATGGCGTTCCACGCGTCGAGCACCGGCAGCTTGGAGAGCAGTCGCACGGTGCGGCGGTACGCCCCCACCGTGTCGTACGCCGCCTTACGGCACCTGTCCTCGTCGGCGCCCGCCTCCCGGCCCGCGAGGACGAGCGAGGTGGCGAGCCGCTTGAGGTCCCACTCCCAGGGGCCGTGCACGGTCTCGTCGAAGTCGTTCAGGTCGATGACCAGGCCGCCGCGCGCGTCCGCGTACAGGCCGAAGTTCGCCGCGTGCGCGTCGCCGCAGATCTGGGCGCCGATGCCGGTGACCGGCGTGCGCGCGAGGTCGTACGCCATGAGGCCGGCTGAACCGCGCAGGAAGGCGAAGGGTGTCGCGGCCATTTTGCCGACCCGTATAGGCGTGAGCTCGGGGAGCCTGCCGAGGTTGGACTCCTCGACCGCGGCCGCCGCGTCCGGCCGGTCGGCGTCGAGCGTCAGCTCCGCGTGAGCGGCGCGCCGCACCCGCGCGCGCAGCGCCTTCCCCTCTTCCTTGGGCGAGCCGCCCTCCACGGGCCACCGCGCGAGACCCCGCACCCGGGGCACCCGCACCCCGACAGCCGCCTGGGCCTCCGGCACCGCACTGACCTCGGTCATTCCGACCACCTCGCCCGCGCACGAACATCAACTTGGGACGACGTTACAACCGGCGGCCGAAACGCGTCACACCCTGTGGACAACTCCATGACTGTGGACAACTCCGCACCCTGGGGACAACCGGCGGGCAGGCGTTTCGCCACGGCGGCGAGTGCGTCGACCAGTTTGCGCACTCCTGTGCCTTCGTCGACGCCGATCCCGGCGGCGCGCATCCGCGCGACCAACCCCGGACACGCCGACAGTTGCGCGGCCG
>NZ_VJZC01000407.1 GCF_009377185.1 Streptomyces spongiae | reverse complement strand
CTCCAGCCCGTCCGGCGCTTGAGGACGAGGCCCTTCGGGTTGAACGGGGGTCCAGGGGGCAGAGCCCCCCGGCGGGGTCGAAGGGGCGGAGCCCCTGGAGGACGGGACGGGAAGGGGCGGCGGGGGCGAGGAAGCAACGACCTCAGCCGCATCCCAAGCCCCACACGACAACGCACCCGCACGCCGCGCCAACCCCAGCAACCCCCCGAGATCACACCCGTCGGAGACCTGCGCGGCCATCGCCGCAACCGCCTCCACCGCCGCCCCCCGCCGCTCGGCAACCGGCACCAGCCCCAGATGCCGAGACGGCGTCTCCACCCGAGCCACCCTCCGCAACACCCCGAACACCGGCACCCCGACGGAGTCCAACGCCTCCCGAAGAAGCTCCTCATGCCGATCGGACCCGACCTTGTTCAGGATCACGCCCTCGACCCGCACCTCGGGATCCCAGGAAGCGAACCCGTGCACCAGCGCCGCCACCGACCGCGACTGCGACGACGCGTCCACGACGAGCACCACCGGCGCCCGCAGCAGCTTCGCCACATGAGCGGTGGACGCCAGTTCGCCCTGCCCCGCGGCCCCGTCGAACATCCCCATCACACCCTCGACGACGGCGACGTCACACCCGGACGCCCCGTGCGCGAACAGCGGACCGATCAGCTCCGGCCCACACAGATACGCGTCGAGGTTGCGCCCCACGCGCCCGGTGGCGAGCGCGTGATACCCGGGGTCGATGTAGTCCGGACCCACCTTGTGCGGGGACACGGCAAGCCCCCGCGCGGCGAACGCGGCCATCAACCCCGTGGCGACGGTGGTCTTGCCGCTGCCGGAGGCCGGCGCGGCAATGACCAACCGGGGCACGGATGTCACCACTCGATGCCCCTCTGCCCCTTCTGCCCGGCGTCCATCGGATGCTTGACCTTGGACATGTCGGTCACGAGGTCGGCGAAGTCGACGAGCTTCTCGGGCGCGTTCCGCCCGGTGATCACCACGTGCTGGGTCCCGGGCCGGTCCCGCAGCACGGAGATCACCTCATCGGTGTCGATCCACCCCCAGTGCATCGGGTACGCGAACTCGTCGAGCACGTACAGCTTGTACGTCTCGGCGGCGAGGTCCCGCTTGACCTGCTCCCAGCCCTCGCGGGCCTTCTCCTCGTTGTCCACCTGATCGTCGCGCTGGACCCACGACCAGCCCTCGCCCATCTTGTGCCAGTCGACGGACCCGCCCTCACCGCTGGCGCCCAGCACCCGCAGCGCGTTCTCCTCGCCGACCTTCCACTTGGCCGACTTGACGAACTGGAACACCCCGATGGGCCACCCCTGGTTCCAGGCGCGCAGAGCCAGCCCGAAAGCGGCGGTCGACTTGCCCTTCCCGATGCCCGTGTGGACGACGACAAGCGCCCGGTTACGACGCTGACGGGTCGTCAGACCGTCATCCGGCACCACACTCGGCTGTCCCTGCGGCACTACGCGGCCCTCCTCGAATGTCCCTGAACTTCCTTGACCAGCCCGGCGATCGAGTCCGCCCGCAACTCGTCGAGCGTCACCGCCGTACCGCCCAACTCACCCGCGAGCTGCCCGGCCAGCCCCAGCCGAACCGGCCCCGACTCGCAGTCGACGACCACGGACGCGACCCCCTCGGCCGCGAACAGCCGCGCGGCCCGCCCGGCGAGCGCGACCGGCTCGGGGCCACCGGTGGCCCGCCCGTCCGTCACGACCACGACCAGCGCCCGTCGCGCCGGATCCCGCAACCGCTCCACCCGCAGCACGTCATGGGCCTTCAGCAGCCCCGCCGCCAGCGGAGTCCGCCCACCCGTGGGCAACGACTCCAGCCGGCCCGCCGCCGCGTCCACCGACGACGTGGGCGGCAGCG
This sequence comes from Streptomyces spongiae, assembly GCF_009377185.1. GTDB lineage: Bacteria > Actinomycetota > Actinomycetes > Streptomycetales > Streptomycetaceae > Streptomyces > Streptomyces spongiae. Next base: position 7,213 of record NZ_VJZC01000407.1, on the reverse strand, counting down.
CCACATCGGCCGCCGACCCCCGGAAGGTCACCAGCCCCACCTTGTCCCGGCGCTGGTAGGCGTCCAGCAGCAGCGACAGGACAGCCCCCTTCACGGCACTCATCCGCTGCCGCGCCGCCATCGAGCCGGAGGCGTCCACGACGAACAGCACGAGGTTCCCCTCACGCCCCTCCCGGGTCGCCTGCCGCAGATCGTCCCGGCGCACGACCAGCCCGGGCCCCGACCGCCCCCGCGCCCGCTGATGGGGCGCGGCAGCCTGCACGGTCGCCGCCAGGTGCAGCTTGGTCAGCGCACCGCGCGGCCGCCGCGCACCCGTGGTCCGCCCGTGCTCCGTCCGCGCCCGCGAACGCCGCCCGGCGGCACCCTCGCCGAGGCCGGGCACGCTCAGCACCTTGGTTCGAAAGGGTTCGGAGGCCCGTGCGGCGGACTGTTCCCCGGCACCCGAGGGCTGCGGTTGGCCGCCTTCCCCGGCCTCGGGCTGCGCACCGGTGTCCCCGCCCTGCGGACCCTCGTCGGGCGACGGCTGCCCACCGCCTCCGTCGGGTCCGTCGGGTCCGCCGCCAGGATCCGGGTCGGGATCGTCGTCCCCCGAGAACTCCTCCAGCGTCTGGTCCAGCTTGTCCTCGTCCAAGCCGGGCGCGTCGAACGGGTTCCGCCTGCGCCGGTGCGGCAGCGCCAGCAGCGCCGCCTGTCGGACGTCCTCGGCGAGCACGTCCGTCCGTCCGGCCCACGCGGCCAGCGCGGTCGCCGTACGGGCCATCACGATGTCGGCGCGCATGCCGTCCACCTCGAAAGCGGCACAGGTCGCGGCGATCTGCCGAAGCGCACCGTCGCCCAGCCGCACGGACGGCAGCAGCTCCCGCGCCGCCACGATCCGGGACCGTACGGCGGCCTCCTCGTCGGCCCAGCGCGCGGCGAAACCCTCCGGATCGTCGTCGTAGGCGAGCCGCCGCCGCACGACCTCCACCCGCTGTTCGGGCTCCCGCGAGGCCGCGACCTCCACGGTCAGCCCGAACCGGTCGAGCAACTGCGGCCGCAGCTCGCCCTCCTCGGGGTTCATGGTCCCGACGAGCAGGAACCGCGCGGCATGCCGTACGGAGACGCCCTCGCGTTCGACGTACGAGGCGCCCATCGCGGCGGCGTCCAACAGCAGATCGACGAGATGGTCATGGAGGAGATTGACCTCGTCCACGTACAGGATCCCGCGGTGCGCGTCCGCGAGCAGCCCCGGCTCGAACGCCTTCACGCCCTCCGACAGGGCGCGCTCGATGTCCAGCGCGCCCACCAGCCGGTCCTCGGAGGCGCCGACGGGCAGTTCGACCATGCGCGCGGGGCGCGCCGCACCTGCCCCGGTCTCGTGCGGTCCGTCGGGGCAGCCAGGGTCGGGCGAGGCCGGATCGCACGAGAAACGGCACCCGGCGACAACGTCCACCTCCGGCATGAGCGCCGACAGGGCGCGCACCGCCGTGGACTTGGCGGTGCCCTTCTCACCGCGCACCAGCACGCCGCCCACCGCGGGCGACACCGCGTTCAGCAGCAGCGCGAGCCGCAGGTCGTCCTGGCCGACAACGGCCGTGAACGGAAAGGGAACACTCACTGGTCGTCACTCTCCAAGTCGCCTTCGAGTTCCAGATACGTGGCGCGCAGCCGCTCCAGCGTGTCGGCGTCCGGCTCCGCCCACAGCCCCCGGTCGGCCGCCTCCAGCAGCCGTTCGGTGATGCCGCGCAGCGCCCAGGGGTTGGACTGCTTCATGAAGTCGCGGTTCTCCGGATCGAAGACGTACTCGGCGCTGAGCTTCTCGTACATCCAGTCGTCGACCACGCCCGCCGTGGCGTCGTACCCGAACAGATAGTCCACCGTCGCCGCCATCTCGAACGCGCCCTTGTAGCCGTGGCGCCGCATGGCCGCCATCCAGCGCGGGTTGACCACGCGGGCCCGGAAGACGCGGTGGGTCTCCTCGCCGAGCGTGCGGGTCTTCACCTGGTCGGGCGTGGCGGAGTCACCCACGTACGCCTCCGGACTCGCGCCCGTCAGGTGGCGGACCATGGCCACCATCCCGCCGTGGTACTGGAAGTAGTCGTCCGCGTCGACGAGGTCGTGCTCGCGGGTGTCGACGTTCTTCGCGGCCACCGCGATCCGCCGGAACGCCGTCTCCATGTCCCCGCGCGCCGCCCGCCCGTCGAGCCCGCGCCCGTACGCGTAGCCGCCCCACACCGCGTACACCTCGGCGAGGTCGGCGTCCGAGCGCCAGTTGCGGGCGTCGATCAGCGGCAGCAGACCGGCGCCGTACGCGCCTGGCTTCGACCCGAAGACACGGGCCGTGGCTCGCCGCCGGTCTCCGTGCTCGGCGGTGTCCTCGTCGGCGTGCGCCCGTACGTAGTTCCGGTCGGCCGGCTCGTCCAGCTCCGCCACCGCCCGCACCGCGTCGTCGATCAGGCCCACCACGTGCGGGAACGCGTCCCGGAAGAAACCCGAGATACGGACCGTGACGTCGATGCGCGGCCGGCCGAGCTCCGCCAGGGGGACGACCTCGAAGCCGGTCACCCGGCGCGAGGCGTCGTCCCAGACCGGGCGGCACCCGAGCAGCGCCAGGATCTCCGCGATGTCGTCGCCCTGGGTGCGCATCGCGGACGTACCCCACACCGTGAGACCGACGGACTTCGGGTACTCACCGGTGTCCTGCAGATAGCGGGCGACCAGCGAGTCCGCGAGCGACTGGCCGACCTCCCAACTCAACCGGGACGGGATGGCCTTGGGGTCGACGGAGTAGAAGTTGCGGCCGGTCGGGAGGACGTTGACGAGCCCGCGCGTGGGCGAGCCCGACGGGCCCGCCGGGACGTATCCGCCGTCCAGGGCCTTGAGGATGTGGCCGATCTCGTCGGTGGTGCGGGCGAGCCGGGGCACGACCTCCGTGCACGCGAACTCCAGCACGGCCACCGCCTCGGGGAGTTCGGTGCCGAGGACGTCCCGTACGAGGGCACGGCTCTCCGCGACCGCCCACGCGCGCTCCTCCATGCCCTCCGCGATCCGCCGGCACAGCTGCTCCAGCAGGTCGATGGCGTCGGCGGCGGTGCGGGACGGGCCGTCGACGAGATCCGTCAGCTCGACCGGCAGCTTCACCGGCGCGCCCGGCTCGGCCAGCAGTTCCTTCTCGACCAGCCCGAAGTGCTCGGCCAGCGAGGCGCGCAGACCAGGGAGCGCGTTCGCCTGGCCGCCCCACACCTGCGAGGCGCGCAGGACGGCGAGCACGAGGTTCACGCGCGGCTCACCGACCGGACCGCCACCGAGGATGTGCAGCCCGTCGCGGATCTGCACGTCCTTGATCTCGCACAGGTAGCCGTCGATGTGCATGACGAACTCGTCGAAGTCGTCGTCCCCGGGCTGCTCGTCGACGTGCAGGTCGTGGTGCAGCTCGGCCGCCTTGACCAGCGTCCAGATCTGGGCCCGTACCGTCGGCGCCTTCCCCGGGTCCAGGTCGGACACGAGCGCGTACTCGTCGAGCAGCTGCTCCAGCTTGGCCAGGTCGCCGTACGTGTCCGCGCGCGCCATCGGCGGTACGAGGTGGTCGACGACCGTGGCGTGCCCGCGGCGCTTGGCCTGGGTGCCCTCGCCGGGGTCGTTGACGATGAAGGGATAGACCAGCGGGAGGTCACCGAGGACCGCGTCCGGCGCGCAACCACCGCTCAGCCCGAGCCCCTTGCCCGGCAGCCATTCCATGGTGCCGTGCTTGCCCATGTGCACGATGGCGTCGGCGCCGAAACTGTTCTCCAGCCACCGGTAGGCCGCCATGTAGTGGTGCGAGGGCGGCATGTCCGGGTCGTGGTAGATCGCGATCGGGTTCTCGCCGAAGCCGCGCGGCGGCTGGATCATGACGACGACGTTCCCGAACCGCAGGGACGCGAGGACGATCTCGTCCCCGTCGACGTACAGGCTGCCCGGCGGCTCGCCCCACGCCTGAAGCATCCCGTCCCGCAGCTCCGGGTCGAGCTTGTCGAACCACGCCAGGTAGTCGGCCAGCGGCACGCGCGCGGGCGCGGCGGCCAGCTGCTCCTCCGTCAGCCACTCGACGTCGTGGCCACCGGCCGCGATGAGCCGGTGGATCAACTCGTCGCCGTTGTCGGGGTATTCGGTGAGCGAGTACCCCGCCTCGCGCAGCGCGTCCAGCACCCGTACCGCCGAAGCGGGCGTGTCGAGTCCGACCGCGTTGCCGACGCGCGAGTGCTTGGTCGGGTAGGCGGTGAAGACGAGAGCCAGCTTCTTGTCGGCGTTCGCCTTGTGCTTCAACCGCGCGTGCCGCACGGCGATCCCGGCGACCCGCGCGGCCCGCTCGGGGTCGGCGACGTACACCGGGACGTCGTCGGGGCCCTGCTCCTTGAAGGAGAACGGAACCGTGATCAGCCGCCCGTCGAACTCCGGGATCGCGACCTGCATCGCCGCGTCCATGGGGGAGAGGGCGGCGTCGGAGGCGTCCCAGGCGCTCCTCGACGAGGTCAGGCAGAGGCCCTGCAGCACGGGAACGTCGAGGTCGGCGAGCGCCCCGATGTCCCATGCCTCCTCGTCGCCGCCGGCCGACGCCTGCGAGGCGTGTGTGCCGCCGGCCGCGAGCACGGTGGCGACGAGCGTGTCGGCCCGCCCGAGGAGCTCGTACAGCCCGGCGTCCGCACCGCGCAGCGAACCGCAGTACACCGGGAGGGCGTTGGCGCCGTGCGCCTCGATGGCGTCGCACAGCGTGTCCACGAAGGCGGTGTTGCCGCTCAGCTGGTGGGCCCGGTAGAAGAGCACGCCGACGGTCGGGCGGCCCTCGACGAAGGCACGCTCGCCGTGGACGCCGTACTCCGGCATCTTCCGCGGCTCGTCGAAGCCCTCGCCGGTGAGCAGCACCGTGTCGGACAGGAACCGGGCCAGCTCGGTGAGGTTGGCGGGCCCGCCCTCGACGAGGTACCGCAGCGCCTCCGCCACCACACCGGCGGGCACGGACGACTCGGCCATCAGCTCCGCGTCGGGCACGGCCTCCCCACCGAGCAGCACGGTCGGAACACCGGACGCCTTGAGCGCGGCCAGCCCGTCCTCCCAGGCGCGCTTGCCGCCGAGCAGCCGTACGACGGCGACGTCCGCGCCCTCGACCAGTCCCGGCAGCTCCTCCTCGACATCGACCCGGGTCGGGTTGCCGATCCGGTACGAGGTATCGGAGGCACGGGCCGCCAGCAGATCGGTGTCGGCGGTCGACAACAACAGCACTGTGCTCATGCGGGCGCTCCCGGTGGAATGAAGGGCAGTCCTTGCGGCGCGCCCGACTCGATGAGCCGCCACAGCGCGTCCGTGTCCGCGTGTTCCTCGATCAGGTCGCCGAGCCGGTCGAGCTGCTCCTCGCGCAGCCCGGCGAACGACGTGTCGGGGGCCGGTACGAAGCGGCGCCCCGCTGCGGCGGCCACCTCACGCAGGAAGGCCCGCCGGAAACCGTCCGACTCCAGCGAGCCGTGCCAGTGCGTACCCCAGGTCTGCCCGATCCGGCAGCCGTCCAAGAAGGTTTCGCCTCCGGTGACTTCGGCGACCCCGTGGTGGATCTCGTACCCCTCGACGTGCTCGCCGAGCGCCTCGCCGACGGGACGGGTGAGGGTCTTCTCGCGGGCGAACCGCACCCGCACGGGCAGGACCCCGAGACCGTCGACCTGTCCCGCCCGGGACTCGACGTCGTCCTCGATGTGCTCGCCGAGGATCTGGAAGCCGCCGCAGACGCCGAGCACGGGCCGGCCCTCGGCGGCCCTGCGGACGAGCGCGTCGGCGAGCCCGCGCTCCCGGAGCCACTCAAGGGCACGGACGGTCGCCCGGGTGCCGGGGATCACCACCAGGTCGGCGTCGGCGAGTTCCTCGGGCCGGTCCACGAACCGCACGACGACACCGGGTTCGGCGGCCAGCGCGTCGACGTCCGTGAAGTTGGACATGAGGGGGATGGCGCAGACGGCGACCCGGAGCACGTCCTCTCCGACGGGGGGAGCGACGTTCGACTCCCGTACGGTCCCCCTCAGGGAGACCCGCAGCCCGTCCTCCTCGTCGATGCCGAGCCCGTGCCGGAAGGGCAGGACACCGTACGTGTGCCGCCCGGTGAGCCCGTGCAGCATGTCCAGGCCGGGCTCCAGCAGGGACACGTCCCCGCGGAACTTGTTGACGAGGAACCCGGCGACGCACTCCTGGTCCTCGGGTGAGAGCAGGGCCACGGTCCCGAAGAAGGAGGCGAAGACACCCCCGCGGTCGATGTCACCGACCACGAGGACGGGGAGCCGGGCGTTCCGCGCGATCCCCATGTTCACGATGTCCGTCCGCCGCAGATTGATCTCGGCAGGACTGCCCGCCCCCTCACAGATCACCGCGTCATACGTGCCCCGCAACTCGGCGAGACACTCCAGCACGGTACCGAGGAGCTGCTGCTGCCGCCCTCCGTGGTACCCACGGGCACTGAGCTCCCCGACCGGCTTCCCGAGCAGGACGACCTGACTGCTCCGCTCGCCGCCCGGCTTCAGGAGTACGGGATTCATCAGCGCGGTCGGCTCCACCCGGCACGCCTGGGCCTGCATGGCCTGGGCGCGCCCGATCTCGGCGCCCTCGCGTGTCACGAACGAGTTGAGGGACATGTTCTGCGCCTTGAAGGGCGCGACCTTGACTCCCTGGCGCACCAGCCACCGGCAGATCCCGGCGGTCACGACGCTCTTGCCGGCGTCGGAGGTGGTGCCGGCGACGAGAAGACCACCGCTCATGACCTGCGTCCCTTCATGACGAGGCGCGCGGCGACGAGGCGCGTGGCGACACCGACGCCGAGCGCGAGCAGACCGACGCGCCGGGAGAGGCGTGCGGCTCGTTCGATGTCGGGTACGGCGACGGCACGGCCTTCCCCGTTCAGCACGGGCCGGTGCTCGACCCGCCCTCCGTAGGACAACGTCCCGCCGAGCCGCACGCCGAGCGCGCCCGCGAACGACGCCTCGACGGGGCCGGCGTTGGGGCTCGGGTGCTTGGTGGCGTCGGCACGCCAGGCCCGTACCGCCCCCTGGGGGTCACCCCCTGAGACGGTCGCCAGTACGGCGGTCAGGCGGGCGCCCGGCCACCCCGCCACGTCGTCCAGTCGCGCGGAAGCCCACCCGAACCGCCGGTACTTGGCCGACTTGTGGCCGACCATGGCGTCGAGCGTGTTCACCGCCCGGAACCCGAGCAGCCCCGGCAC
>NZ_VJZC01000406.1 GCF_009377185.1 Streptomyces spongiae | reverse complement strand
CAGGGAGCGGTAGTGGCCGTCGAGGTAGTACGCGGCCGGGTCGGCGGTGGCGAACCCGGTGCGGTCGGACAGGTTCTCCTCGCGCCGGTCGAACGCCCACACTTGCAGGCCGGGTACCGCCGCCACCCCCACGATCGCCCGCACCTGCGCGATGATGTCCAGCCGGTTCCGTACGAACTCGGGGTCCGTCACCGCTCCCGTCGCCGGGTCGGTGTTGCCCGGTCCGAACTGCAGCACCGGTGTGTGGACGTGACCGGCGGGCAGCCGGTCGTGCAGCCCGAGCCGGTCGCGCAGCAGGGTCGCGCGGTACGCGATCTCGTTGGAGAGGTAGTTGCCGCCACCGCCGGCGCGGGCCGTCGAGCCGGCCGTCGGTCCGTCCGGCCGGACCACGGCTTCCGTCGCGCCCGCCGGGATCTCGGTCACGCTCGTGTTGTCGTACACCGGGAAACGACCCGTGTTCGCGGCCACGATCCGCGCGTACGGCAGCGTCGTCGACGTCCACTGCGGCTGGGAGGCCGGATCGGTGACCGGGACGGTCTCCGTCCGCGAGAGGTTCTCGTTGTCGGGGAAGCCGCCGCGCCAGGCCCCGTTGGTCCGCTCGACGTCGATACGGCCGACCCGGCCCTGGCTCACCGTCGTGACCAGGTCCACGTTACGCAGATGCGGACGCAGCGTCCGCTCCACCGTCCCGTCGGCGAAGTCCTGCCAGCGGACCGGGAACACGGCGGTCTCGACGCGCGCCGGACCGTCCGCGGTCCCGATCACCGTGCCGTCGAGGGCGAGCGCCGTGGCACCGGACGGGTTGGAGATACGGACGTCCCGGTCCAGCGTGAACGGGTCGAAGCCGGTGAGCAGCACCCGCAGCACCCGCTTCCCGCCCTTGCCGTCCCTGCCGTCCCTGTCGTCCCCGCCGTGCGGGTAGCGGATGGCGTTCTGGCCGCGCGAGGTCTGCTCCAACTTGTCCAACAGCCGCACCCGTTGCGCCGCCGTCAGTCCGAATTCAGGCTCCCAGCCCCGTACTTCACGCGTCATCCCCAACCGCGCCCAGTACAGCGGCCGATCGTCGTCCCGGCTCAGGTCACCGCCCACAGGACCCCGCCCCTGCGCCCGGTCCACGGCACGCCGCCACAGCCGTGATCCCTCGCGTACGACGATCCGCTCGGCCCGCGCGTACGAGCGAGCCCCGGCGAGGGCCCGCGCGAACTCCGGTGCCACCGTGTCGAATCCGGAGCGCCGCAGGATCTCCTGGGGCGCGGCCCTGTCGAGGCGCTGCTCCTCGACGGTCGGGGGTCCCGCGGAGGTTCCGGTGGCCGAGGTGGTCGCCGGTACGGCCATGCCCGCCAAGAGTGCCAGGCCGAGTATGCCGATCCGAACACGTGTGGAGGTCAAGGGAGTTCGGTTCCTTCCGTTGCGCACGGGGTGTCGCCGGACGGCGGCAGTATGCCCGTGACGGAAGGGGCGCACGCGCGGTCGTGCGACTCAGGTGGCGGCCCGTGCCCTCAGTGCGAGTCGGGATCCTCACGGGCCGTCACGTTCCGGTACGCCAGCTCCGCGAGCCGCGCCTGCCCGTTCCTGCTGGGGTGGAACCAGTCCCACTTGCTCAACTGCCTGGTCCCGAAGCGGTACTCGAACACGGCGCCCCCGTCGAAGCGGCAGTACCGGTCCTTCGCGCACACGTCCTTCAGTACCTCGTTGTACGCCTCCACCCGGTCCTGCACCATGTCACGCCGCTTGGTCGCCGCCGCGTCCAGGGCGTCGGGGTCGCCCAGCATGGACGGGCAGATGCCCAGCTTCCACACCTGCTTGCCGAGCGGGTTGGTACGGCCCTGGGACCACAGCCGCTTCAGATCGGGCACGCTCGTCACGTACACCTGCGCCTTGGCCGAGGTCTTGCGGAGCGTCCGCATGGCGTCCTCGAAGGAGGCGCGGAAGTCGGCGACGGACGTCATGGCGTCGGTGGTCGCACGGCACGCGTCGTTCGCCCCGGCCATCACCGTCACCAACTCCGGCCGCTTGGCCACCGCCTCCGTCATCTGGCCCGGCAGATCGGCCATCCGGGCCCCGGACACCGCGTAGTTCCAGCTGCGCTCGGCGGCCCCGGAGGCGCCCAGGAGCCGTACGGCGAGGCTCTTGACCGAGCTGTCCGTGCCGGTCGCCCACGAGACCTCCGGACAGTCGGACAGCACCGAGCACGCGTCGAACCCGCGGGTGATGGAGTCCCCGACGGCCGCGATCGAACGGGGCGTACGGTCCCAGCTGGGCGTGGGGGAGGGCCGCGCCTCGGTGCCGGACGGGCCGGGCGTGCTGCCACCGACGGCGTCACAGGCGGTCACTCCCAGCAGGGTCGCCGCCACGGCGGAGAGAACCGCCCGTGATCGGTGGCGTCGGTGCCGCATGCGTCGGTCCCCTCGTCGGTCAAGCGATGGCCCTCACCCCATAACAACGCGCGAAGGTTCCCTTTTGCGGCAGCTGCAACTGTGGGACCCGTTACATGCGTCCCCTTGAGTGGCTGGGTTTTCGAGAGGGATTCGAGAAGAATCCGGGAGGGGTCCGAAGGGGATCCGGGAGGGACACGCATCCGTCGGCGGCTGCGCCACAGGAGTTACACCACGTCACGGAACGTACCGCCGACCGAGAGCCGTACGCGCGTCCCCATGGGTGAAACATCGCTTTTTCCCGGTGTTTGCTCCGACGGTACGTCACACTCCTTGCCCCGCCGCACGGTAGCCTCGGCCCCGTGGCTGCTCTGCCGCTCACGTTCCGCCAAGTTACGAGATGTCCTGCTCTGTGGAGGCCCCGGTGACGACACGTGGAGTTCTGTACGTGCACTCCGCGCCGCGCGCGCTGTGCCCGCACGTCGAGTGGGCCGTCGCGGGCGTCCTCGGTACCCGCGTGAACCTCGACTGGATCAGGCAGCCGGCGGCACCGGGCACCTGGAGATCCGAGTTCTCCTGGCAGGGCCAGGTCGGCACCGCCTCCAAACTCGCCTCCGCGCTGCGCGGCTGGCACCTGCTCCGCTTCGAGGTCACCGCCGAACCCTGCCCGACCGCCGAGGGCGAGCGCTACAGCTGCACCCCCGACCTGGGCATCTTCCACGCGGTCACCGGCATCCACGGCGACATCCTGATCCCCGAGGACCGTCTGCGCGCCGCCCTGACCCGCTCCCAGCACGGCGAAACCGACCTGGAAGCCGAACTGGCCAAACTCCTCGGCAAGCCCTGGGACGACGAGTTGGAGCCCTTCAGATACGCAGGCGAGGGCGCCCCGGTCCGCTGGCTGCACCAGGTGGTCTAGAGCCCCGTAAGAGGCGTGGGCAACTGCACGGTCTTTAGAGGCGCGGGGAACTGCGCGACCAGCCACGACGAACCCGCACCCGGCATACAGACAAACGACAAAACGGCGAGTGGCCCGAACCCCTACCCAGGGCCCGGGCCACACGACGTTCAGCAAACGCTACGTCCGAACTCAAACCGTACGGAACGCCAGCACAACATTGTGCCCACCAAACCCGAACGAGTCGTTCAGCGCCGCGATCCGCCCCTCAACAGGCAGCTTCCGCGCCTCCCCCCGCACGACATCCGCGTTCGCCTCGGCCTCAGGGTCAAGGTTCTCCACGTTGATCGTCGGCGGAGCCACCCGGTGGTACAGCGCGAGCACCGTGGCGACGGACTCGACACCACCCGCGCCACCCAGCAGATGCCCGGTCATGGACTTCGTACCAGAGACCGCGAAGTGGTCCGTGTCGTCGCCGAAGACCTTGCGCAGCGCCTTCAGTTCGGCGACGTCACCGGCCGGCGTCGACGTCGCGTGCGCGTTGACGTGCACGATCTCCGCCGGGTTCAGATCCGTCCGGTCCAGCAGGTTCTGCAGGGCGTGGGCGATGCCCCGCCCCTCCGGCTCCGGCTGCACGATGTCGTGGCTGTCCGCGGAGATGCCCTGGCCGACCGCCTCGGCGTACACCCGCGCACCGCGCCTGGCGGCGTGCTCGGCGGACTCCAGGACGATCACGCCGGCGCCCTCACCGAGGACGAAGCCGTCGCGGGCGACGTCGTAGGGACGCGAGGCGCCCTGCGGGTCGTCGTTGTTCTTGGACATCGCCATCATGTTGCCGAACGCGGCGATCGGCAGCGGGTGGATGGCCGCCTCCGTGCCGCCGGCGACGACGATGTCGGCGCGGCCGGAGCGGATCATTTCGATGGCGTAGCCGATGGCCTCGGCCCCCGACGCACAGGCGGAGACAGGGGTGTGCACACCGGCGCGGGCGCCGACGAGCAGACCCACGTTGGCGGACGGGCTGTTCGGCATCAGCATCGGCACGGTGTGCGGGGAGACACGGCGGACGCCCTTCTCCCTCAGCACGTCGTACTGGTCGAGCAGGGTCGTGACGCCACCGATGCCGGAGGCGATGACCGCGCCCAGCCGGTCGGGGTCGACGTCCGTGCCCTCGGCGCCGGCCTTGTCGGTGAAACCGGCGTCCGCCCAGGCCTCCTGAGCCGCGATCAGCGCGAACTGCGCCGAGCGGTCCAGTCGGCGGGCCTGCGGCCGGGGAATGACCTCGGACGGCTCCACGGCGATCTCCGCGGCGATGCGGACCGCCTGCTCGGAGGCCCAGTCCTGCTTCAGCGGGCCGACACCGGAACGTCCGGCGATCAGGCCCTCCCAGGTAGAGGCCGCGTCGCCACCCAGCGGTGTGGTTGCGCCGATACCGGTGACGACCACGGTGCGATTGGTCGAGCTCACGGGAATTCTTTCTCCAACGGATACGAGGATTCAGCGGCGCCACCGCCGGGTGGCGGGGCAGTCAGCCCACGGACCTGTCGACCAGGTCCGGGAGCCGGCCCGGGTGATCGGTCGATCAGCCCTGGTGCTTGAGGATGTACTCGGTCGCGTCGCCGACCGTCTTGAGGTTCTTGACGTCGTCGTCGGGGATCTTGACGTCGAAGCGCTCCTCGGCGGCGACGACGACCTCGACCATGGACAGCGAGTCGACGTCCAGGTCGTCGGTGAAGGACTTGTCCAGCTGGACGTCCTCAACCGGGATGCCGGCGATCTCGTTCACGATGTCGGCGAGACCGGCGACGATCTCTTCCTGAGTGGCGGCCATGTCAGGCGCTCCTTCGTTGATATCCAGAGGGTGTGGCGCCCACCGCGTGAGCGGCGGGTTGGTGCTGCTCCGGCACCGGACCGCATGATCCGGCACGGAGTGCCTAGGGGAGGGTAACGACCGTCGCGGCGTACACGAGACCCGCCCCGAAGCCGATGACGAGCGCGGTGTCGCCGCTCTTCGCCTCGCCGGTCGCCAGGAGCCGCTCCATCGCGAGCGGAATCGAGGCGGCCGAGGTGTTGCCGGTGGTGCGGATGTCACGGGCGACCGTGACGTGCTCCGGCAGTTTCAGCGTCTTCACCATCGAGTCGATGATCCGCACGTTGGCCTGGTGCGGGATGAAGACGTCCAGGTCGTCCGAGGTGATCCCGGCCGCGTCCAGCGCCTGCTGGGCGACCTTCGCCATCTCGAACACGGCCCAGCGGAACACCGCCTGGCCCTCCTGCGTGATCGCGGGGAACTTGACGTTGCCCTCGCTGTCCAGCGGAAGCTTGGAGACGTCGCCGAGCCGGAACTGGTTCCACGGCACCGTCTGCTTGATCGTCTCCGACTTGTCGCCCTCGGAGCCCCACACGGTCGGACCGATGTGCGGTTCCTCGGAGGGGCCGACGACCACGGCACCCGCGCCGTCACCGAACAGGAAGGCCGTGGCCCGGTCCTCCAGGTCGGTCAGGTCCGACAGCCGCTCCACGCCGATGACAAGTGCGTACTCTGCCGAGCCCTCGACGACCATGCCCTTGGCGAGCGTGAGCCCGTACCCGAAGCCCGCGCAGCCCGCCGAGATGTCGAACGCGGCGGCCTTGTCCGTGCCCAGCTTGTCGGCGATCTCGGTGGCCACGGCCGGGGTCTGGCTGAAGTGCGAGACGGTCGAGACGACCACGGCACCGATCTGCTCGGCCCTGATCCCGGCGTCGGCGATCGCCTTGCCGGACGCCTCGATCGACATCGCGGCGACGGTCTCCTCGTCGTTCGCCCAGTGCCGGGTCTCGATGCCGGAGCGCGAACGGATCCACTCGTCGGACGAGTCGATCGTCTCCAGGATCACCTCGTTGGGCACCACCCGGGTCGGACGGTAGCCGCCGACACCGAGGATGCGTGCGTACGGTGCGCCCTTGCGTGCCTTGATCTTCGACATTGCTCCGAGGGCTCCTTGGTCAGGCACCCGCCGCGTCAGCGGCGGATGTTGACGCCTCTGCGATGAGCTCGCGAGCAGCGTCGAGGTCGTCAGGGGTCTTGAGCGCCAGCGTCTTCACGCCGGGCAGTGCGCGCTTGGCGAGACCCGTGAGCGTGCCGCCGGGACACACCTCGACGAGCGCGGTCACGCCCAGTTCCTTGAACGTCTCCATGCACAGGTCCCAGCGCACCGGGTTGGCGACCTGGCCGACCAGACGGGACAGCACCTCGGCACCGGTGGTGACGGCCTGACCGTCCTTGTTCGACACGTACGTGAGCTTCGGGTCGGCCGCCGTCAGGGCCTCGGCGGCCTTGGCGAGCGTGTCGACCGCGGGGGCCATGTGGTGTGTGTGGAAGGCGCCCGCGACCTTGAGGGCGATCACCTTGCGCACGCCCTCGGGCTTGTCCTCGTTCAGCGCGGCGAGCTGCTCCAGGGTGCCCGCGGCCACGATCTGGCCCGCGCCGTTCACGTTCGCCGGGGTCAGGCCCAGCTTCTCCAGGTGCGGGACCGTCGTCTCGGGGGCGCCGCCGAGCAGCGCGGACATGCCGGTCTCGGTGATCGCGGCGGCCTCGGCCATGGCCAGACCCCGCTTGCGTACGAGGCTCAGGGCGGCCGTGTCGTCGAGGACACCCGCGAATACGGCCGCGGTGATCTCACCGACGCTGTGGCCGGCGACCGCGCCGGGAGCGAGGTCCGCGCCCGCCGCGTCAGCGGCTGATGTCCGGGCACCGAGTGCCGCGGCGGACAGGAGACCGGCCGCGACCAGCAGCGGCTGGGCCACGGCGGTGTCGCGGATCGCGTCCGCGTCGGCCTTCGTGCCGTAGTGGGCGAGGTCCAGCCCGATGGCGTCCGACCACGAGCCGAGACGGTCGGCGGCGCCGGGCAGTTCGAGCCAGGGGGTCAGGAAGCCGGGCGTCTGGGCGCCCTGGCCGGGAGCGACGAGTACGAGCACTCTCACACTCTCTCTTGGGGACGGCCGGAGCCGCCCGTGAGGACAGGGACGAAGAACACGGGGGCGTTTTGTAGGCCTCCGACAAAACCCTAGACCGGGAGATCCCCGTCGACCAGACGCCCCAGGATCAGCGCGATACGCAGCGTGAACGCGGAGCGTACATCAGAAGGTGACCAGCCGGTGACGTCAGTCACACGTCGGAGCCGGTAGCGCACGGTGTTGGGGTGAACGAAGAGCATCCGTGCGGCGCCCTCCAGACTTGACGCCTGTTCGAGATAGACGCTGAGGGTCTCCAACAGCGCCGAACCGGCCTCCTCCAGTGGTCTGTAGATCTCCTCCACCAACTGCTCACGCGCGCTGGGGTCCCCGGCGATCGCGCGCTCCGGAAGCAGATCGTCCGCCAGTACCGGCCGGGGCGCGTCCTGCCAGGCGGAACATGCCTTCAGCCCGGCCGCGGCGGCCTGCGCGGACCGCGTGGCGGCCAGCAGATCGGGCACGATCGGCCCGGCGACCACGGGGCCCGCGGCATACGGCCCGATCAGCGACTTCGCCACCTGCAGCGGATCATCACTGCCCCCCGCGATGACGACCAGCCGGTCCCCGAGCACACCCGTGAGCACCTGCAGCTTGGCGTGCCGGGCCGCGCGCCGGATCGCCTCGACGGTCAGCTCACTGTCACCGTCGGGAGCGGTCCCCAACAGCACGCACACGTGGTCGGGCGCGTTCCACCCGAGCGCGGCGGCCCGCGAAACAGCCCCCTCATCGGCCTCGCCCGACAGCACGGCGTTCACGACGAGCGACTCCAGCCGGGCGTCCCACGCGCCACGCGCCTCGGCGGCCTGGGCGTACACCTGGGCGGTGGCGAAGGCGATCTCGCGCGCGTACACGAGGAGCGCCTCGCGCAACACGGACTCGTCCCCCGGAGCGGCCACCTCGTCAATGGCGCTCTCCATCACCTCGATGGTGGTCCGCACCATCTCGACGGTCTGCCGCAGGGTGATGGCCCGGGTCAGCTCGCGAGGAGCGGTCCCGAAGACATCGGTGGAGATGGCCTGCGGAGCGTCCGGATGCCGGAACCACTCCGTGAAGGCGGCGATACCGGCCTGCGCGACCAGCCCGATCCACGACCGGTTCTCCGGGGGCATCGCCCGGTACCACGACAGCGTCTCGTCCATCCGCGCGATGGCCTGCGCGGCGAGACTTCCGGACGACTTCTCCAGTCGCTTCAGCGTTCCGGCGTGCGGGTGGACATGGTGGACGTCGTGGGGCGAGGACTTGCTGGCTTCGGACACGGGACAAGACTGCCTTATCGGGACGCCGGGGTGGGGCGCGGGTCGCTACCGTGGGGTATGTGATGGACGTACGGCGCGCCGACGAGCGCTACAGCGGTGGAGACACCGCGGCTGGAATCCTTTCCCTGCACGCCTTCTCCTTCGGCCCGCACTACGACCCGGACAACCTCCGCTTCGGCGCGCTGCTCGCCTGCAACGAGGAGCGGCTCGCGCCCGGCGCCGGCTTCGACGAGCACCCGCACAGCCACACGGAAATCGTGACGTGGGTGGTGGAGGGCGAGCTGACGCACCGCGACACCGCCGGCCACGAGTCCGTCGTACGGCCGGGGGATGTGCAGCGGCTCAGCTCCGCGGGCGGGGTCCGTCACGTCGAGCGCAACGACGGCTCCGGCCCTCTGACCTTCGTCCAGATGTGGCTGGCGCCGCTGGAGCCCGGCGGCGAGCCCGCGTACGAGATCGTCCACGGCATCGCGGACTCCACGCCGTACGCGGTGCCGGAGGCCGGTGCCATGTTGCACGTGCGGCGCTTGGTGGCGGGGGAGCGGACGGCGGTTCCGGACGCGGCGTACGTGTACGTGCACGTGGTGCGGGGTGGGGT
>NZ_VJZC01000405.1 GCF_009377185.1 Streptomyces spongiae | reverse complement strand
GCGGGTGGGTGGGGGCTGGTCGCGCAGTTCCCCGCGCCCCTTGCGGGGCGCAGCCCCGCACCATCCAGCCCCTCCGGCGTTTGACGCGCTAACCCTTGGCGGCAGCCGACTGCGCCGTGTCCAGGGCGGCCTTCGGGGCCTTGCTTCCGGACAGGGCCGCCTGGACGGCCGTCCACATCGGCTGGGAGATGGTGGGGTACTTGGTCCCCAGGCCCCCGCTCGTGCGGCCGCGTGCCGAGGCCACCGCCTGCACCCACGGCTTGAGCTTCGGATTCTGCTTCACCTGTTCCGCCTGCACCTCGGCCGTCGGCGCCACGTACACCAGGGTCATGTCGGTGGGCAGCAGGTTCGACGAGCTGGTCAGACAGGTGACGATCTTCTTGCTGACGTCGTAGCGCGCGGTGTCCTTCTGCACGGGTACGGTGACGAACTCGCCCCCCGTCGGGACGGGCGCCGAACCCCCGTTCCGCGCCGGGATGTTGATGACCCCGTAGTCGAAGCCGGCCTTCTCCGCGTTGCCGAGCTGCCAGGTGCCGTTCTCACTGAACGCGTAGTCCCCGGTGGCGAACTCCTGCCAGCTGGTGGTCTGCGTGTTCTGCAGGACATCCTTGGGCGCGAAGCCCTCGTCGACCCACTGCTTCCACAGCGCCAGCGCGGCCACACCGTCGGCCGAGTTCAGCTTCGTGAGGTCGCCGCCCGCGCCCCAGAACCACGGCAGGAACTGGAAGCTGCCCTCCTCCGTGTTGATGGCGGAGAAGGTGATGCCCTTCTTCCCGGCCGCCTTGACCTTCTTCAGGGCCGATGTCAGGGAGTCCCAGTCCTTGACCGAGGCCGGGTCGACACCGGCCGCGGACAGGACCTTCTTGTTGTAGTAGAGCGCGAGCGTGTTGGCGCCGATCGGTACGCCGTACGCCGAACCGTCGATCGTGCCCGCGCCGATGATGTTCTTCTGGACCGACTTCGTGTCGAGGCCGAGGTCGCTCGTCTTGTTGAGGATCCCCGCCTCCACCAGCGTCGAGACGACCGGGTTGTCCACGAGCATCACGTCGGGCGCGTTGCCCTGTTGCGCGGCCAGCAGCGCCTTGTTGCCCAGGTCCGAGGTGTCGTACGCGGTGCGCTTGACCTTCACCCCGGCCTTGCTCCCGCAGGCGCTGATGCGCTTGCCCCAGGGCGAGGATGCGTCGAACTGCGGGTACGGGTCCCAGAAGGTGTACGTCCCCTTGGGCGCTCCGGAGGATGAGTCCGAGGAGTCGGAGCCGCCTCCGCAGGCGGTGAGCGAGGCGAGTGTGCCGACGGCGGCGAGCGCGGCCAGCAGGGTTCTGCGGGTGGGTATCACGGGGCGACCTCGTTGTCGTGGAAGGGGCGTTCAGGAGGGGCGGCCAGGAGGGGGGAGTCAGGCGGAGGGGCAGTCAGGAGGTGGGGAGCCAGACGCGCATGCCGCCGTCCTCGCGGTTGGCCCAGGCGTAGTAGGGGATGGCGGTCAGCTCGACGGGTTCGCCGTCCTGGTGAGCGGGTGTGTCGCCGGAGGTGTACGGCCACCAGCCCGCGTCGGGGATGTGCCGGCGCCGGCCCGCGGCCACGACCGTCGTGACCCCGCCGAGCAGGTCAGGGCGGTGCTTCACGGCGAGCGGGCGTGTGGTGTCGAGGACGATGTCGTCCAGGCCGCCGCCGGGATGGTCGACCTGCTCCAGGCAGTGGACGAGCGGTCCGCGTTCGATCGCGACGCAGCCGCGCACGGCGTCCACGCGGGGGTCGGCCGCGGTCAGCCGCGGCTCCAGGCCGAGTTCGAGGACGACCTCGTCGCCGGGCGCCCAGGTGCGCTCCAGCCGCAGCCAGCCGCCGGTGACGGGTGCGTCGGTCTGGTCGTACGTCCGCTCCCCGCACCGGACGCGGAACTCGCGGCACCACTGCGGGATGCGCAGGGACAGCGTCCAGGGACGGTCGGACGGGGTCTCTTCGACGGTGAGGGCGATCGTGCCGTGCCAGGGGTAGTCGGTCTCGGCGCGTACGGCGAACGGCCCGTCGGCGTACCGGCCGGTGGCGTACTGGTGGATCTGCAGGCCGCCCTCGCCGCTCGTGGCGAGGTAGTGCTCCAGGCTGCCCAGCAGCCGCATCACGTTGGGAGGGCAGCAGGCGCAGCGGAACCAGCGGGTGCGGCGGGCCGACTGGTCGCCGCCGGGGTCGGTGTGGCCGTCGCGGACCTGGAGCGGGTTGACGTACAGCCAGCGCTCGCCGTCCAGGGAGACACCGGCGAGGAAGCCGTTGTAGAGGGTGCGTTCGATGAGGTCGCCGTAGCGGGCCTCGCCGGTGAGCAGGGCCATGCGCCAGCTCCACTGGACGGAGGCGATGGCGGCACAGGTCTCGCAGTAGGCGCGCTCGTTGGGGAGTTCGTACGGGTCGCCGAAGTCCTCCTGGTCGTGGTGGGCGCCGAGTCCGCCGGTGATGTGGGTCTTGGTCGTGGTCATGGCGTGCCAGAGCCGTTCGGTGGCGGCACGCAGTCCGGTGTCCCCGGTCTCGGTGGCGAGGTCGGTCGCGGCGGCCAGCAGGTACAACTGGCGTACGGCGTGCCCCTCGACGTTCACGGCCTCGCGCAACGGGACCCGGTCCTGGCAGTACGCCTCGCCGCCGAGCAGGCCGTGGCCGTAGCGGTCGACGAAGTAGCCGGCCAGGTCCAGGTAGCGGCGCTCGCCGGTCTCCCGGTACAGCTCGACGAGTGCCGTCTCCACCTCGGGGTGGCCGTCGACGCCGTCGATCTCCTTGCCGCTTCCGGGCGGGCCGAAGACCGAGTCGATGTGGTCGGCGAACCTGCGGGCCACGTCGAGGAGTTCGGGGCGGCCGGTGGCGCGGTGGTGGGCCACGGCGGCCTGGATGAGATGCCCCGCGCAGTACAGCTCGTGGCCCCAGCGCAGGTCCTTGTACCGCTCGCCGCCCTTGACCAGCTGGAACCAGGTGTTGAGGTAGCCGTCCGGCTGCTGGGCGGCGGCCACCAGGGCGACGATCCGGTCGACGTGCGCCTGAAGGTCCTCGTCGGTCTCCTGGGCGAGCTGCCAGGAGGCGGCCTCCAGCCACTTGTAGACGTCCGTGTCCACGAACGGATACGCGCCCTGGAACGCGCCCTCGACCACCGCGTCCGACAGTGCCTCCGTCGCCGGCGCGGCGAGCCGCAGGTTGTGCAGGTTGCCCGCGGCCTGAAGCAGCTCGGGGCCTTGCGGGACGGAGGTGCGCGCGTTGACCGTGCGCCGGGTGTGCCAGAAGCCCGCGTCGATGTCGGCGATGGCGGGGCGCAGCGCGGCACGGGCGCCCGGCCCGAGGCGGACCGGGCCCGTTGGGGGCAGGGCGGAGCGTGTGCGGGGCATGGCTCTCCGGGGGTGGACGGCGGCAGGCGAGCTGACCGGTGGGAGGGCAAGCGGAGTTCATTTGAGCAATCGTTTTCCTGGCGAGAAAGTAGAGGGCAGGCGGGAACTTAGGTCAAGAGCCGGAGCAGCATATTTTTCTCTTTGCCTTTTCCGCTTGCTCACGGGCTGGCGCTCAACTTCCGCGCCTGCCACGATGGGCCGCGTCGCTCGTCCCGAGGAAAAGGTTTGCTCAGTGACCCCTGCCGCAGGTGCTCCAGGCTCTACCTCCGCCGGCCGTGCCAGGCTCGCCGACGTCGCCGCCCTCGCGGGTGTCAGTGTGGGTACCGCCTCCAAGGCGTTGAGCGGCAGCGGGCGGATGCGCCCGGAAACCCGGCAGCGGGTGCTCGACGCCGTGGCGACGCTCGGGTTCCGGCCCAATCAGCACGCCCAGAGCCTGCACGCCGGGCGGAGCTGGACGGTCGGCCTGGTGACGACGGACGGCATCGGCCGCTTCAGCACCCCCGTGCTGCTGGGCGCCGAGGACGCGCTCGGCGCCGGCAAGATCTCGGTCCTGCTCTGCGACACACGCGGCGACGCCATCCGGGAGCAGCACCACCTGCGCAATCTGCTGGACCGGCGGGTGGACGGCATCATCGTCACGGGCCGCCGCACGGACGCGCGCCCACCTTTGACCAGTGTCGCCGGTCTGGAGGCCATACCCGTGGTCTACGCGCTCTCGCCGTCCACGGACACCGCCGACACCTCCGTCGTCTCCGACGATCCCGGCGGGACCAGGCTCGCCGTCGAGCACCTGCTGGCGAGTGGCCGCACCAGGATCGCCCACGTCACCGGCCCGGAACACCACGCGGCCGCCCGGGACCGCGCCCACCACGCCGTGGAGCATCTCGACGAGTCGGGGCTCGGTCTGTCGACCGGGCGGGTCCACTTCGGCGAGTGGAGCGAGGCATGGGGCCGCCGTGCCGCCGACGCCGTACTGCGCACCGCCCCGGACACGGACGCCTTCTTCTGCGGCAACGACCAGATCGCCCGGGGCGTCGCCGACGCCCTGCGGGAACGCGGCGTCAACGTCCCCGCCGACATCGCTGTCGTCGGCTACGACAACTGGGACACCATGGCCCTCGCCTCCCGCCCGCCCCTCACGACCGTCGACATGAACCTCGCCGAAATCGGCCGTATCGCCGCGCTGCGCCTCTTGGAGGCGATCGAGGACGAGGCGTCACCCGGTGTGCACACGGTGCCGTGCCGACTGGTGGTGCGTGAGTCGAGTTGAGGGCGCCGCGGCCTCTCCGGGCCTCTCGGGGCCTCTCGGGGCCGCACGGGTCGGCTACCGGACGTCCTCCGACCTGCAGTCCGGGCAGGCGGCGGAGAGACCGAGGCAGAGGTGCAGGGACGCGCCCAGCCTGTCATCGATGGACGCGCGCTCGGCGGCGGGACCGGAGCGATCCGGGGAGTCCGGCGGCGGGGTGAGGGCGTAGGGCAGCGCGGTCGTGAGTACGGCGAGCGTGGCCACGTCCTGTGCGGCGCCGAGGGGAAGATGCGCGGTCACGTGCCGGCAGAGCCAGGACCAGGCCGCCGTGTGCCAGACGGTCGTCGGGCGCAGTACGGCGGCGTGGGTGAGCTCCGGATCGGTCACGGCCATGGTCCTCACGACAGGGTGCTCCCGCACTAGTCGCGCGGCACGCACCACGACGCGCGGCGCGAGACAGTGCGACGGCGGCAGTGGGCCCGGCACGTCACGAGCGACGTCCAGCACGTGCCTCAGCTCTGCCAGGGTGGCGTCCCGGATCAGTGCCTGGGTGCTGCTCCAGTGGCGATAGAGATACGAACGGTTGCACCGGGCCCGCCGGGCGATGTGCGTCACTCCGACACGACGGGGACCGTACTCGGCCAGCGCGTCCAGGGTCGCGCGGTACACCGTGCCCGTTGACGGCTGCCAGACAGAGGCGCTCGATCCACTCATGCCGGTCAGCGTGGCAGGGGAGGGAGGGGTGCTTGCCGGAAAACTGCGACAGATCTGGAGAAAGTGTTGCAGTTTTTCGAGCTATAGGGTGAGGGAGACGGTGGCGAGAAAGGCGACCCAGGCCTCACCGGAGACAGCGAGGGTGGGGCCGGTGGGGTTCTTGGAGTCGCGTATGTGGGTGGCGCGGAGTTCGGCCTCGTGGGCGACTTCGAGGCATTCCCCGCCGCTGCTGTTGCTGTAGCTGGACTTGAACCATTGCAGGGTGCTGGTCACAGGAGTTCTCCCGCCAACTGCTCGATAAAGCCCAGCGATTCCCGTGGGCTCAGGGCCTGTGATCGGATCTTCGCATAGCGCTGGGCGCGTGTCGTCACCTTTGCGTGGTCGCATACGAGGATGCTCTCGTCCTGGATCTCCAGGTAGACGAGGTGGTCGTGCTCGGGGGTTTCCAGCAGCGTCATCTCGCCCCTGTCGCCGTAGTGTTCACCCCCCAGACCGCAGTCCATCGGCAGCACCTGGAGGGTGACGTTGCGGCGACGGGCGCACTCGGCGAGGTGCAGCATCTGCCCGTGCATGACCTCGCGACCGCCGATCACGCGCCGCAGCACGGACTCCTCGATGACCAGCTCGATCAACGCCGTCGGGTCGCGGTCGAAGAGTGCCCGCCGCGCCAGCCGCGCCTCGACCAGCTCGTCCACGCGTTCGTCCCTGAGGGGCGGATAGCCGCCACCGATCAAGGCGCGAGCGTACGCCTCCGTCTGGAAGAGGCCGTGGACCACGAAGGTCACATACGTGGAGAGGGTCAACGCCCGCTGCTCCAGCACCACGTAGTCCTTGAACTGCGGCGGGTACTTGTCCAGCCGCACGTACTCCCGCGCTTTCTCGAACACCCCCAACCCCGCGCCGATCACCTCCTCCAGCCTCACCAGCATCTGATCACTCGCCGGCTGCGCACACGTCTCCATCGCGCTGATCGCGGATCCCGTGTAGCCGACCTTCTTACCCAACTCCTCCTGCGAAAGCCGCTGTTGCTCGCGCAACGCCTTCGCGAGGGTGGCGATCAGATATGCGGTTCCGCTCGCCTCCGACTTGTTACCCATCCGCGCCATACGGTCACCCCCGGACTCAACCGAACTCAACCGGTCACAACTGATCCGTGCCACATCTCAACGTAATCGATGGTTGACACAGGGTTATGGACGACCGTAGTCCGGCCTGCGGAGACTGGCCCCGTGAACACGCAAAGTGACCTGGGTTGGATTCCGCACGCCGGTATCCAACTCCGTAAGGCGGGCGTCCAGTTCGACGCGATCCGCGTGGACGGCGGCCATGGCCGCGTCCTCGCCGACCACCTCGCCCGGATGACGGGCGGGACACCCGGACCGATCGTCGAGGAGGCCAACGGCCGCCGCGCCGTCTACTTCCTCGTGCCCGTCGGCAGCACGTCCCACCGCACCTGGCCGGCCGGCGTCACCCGCCTCACCGCCGGTCCGAACCGCATCTCGTACATCCCGGTCCCGGCGCTCAACGGCTCCACCTGGCCCCTGACTTGGCGTTATCGCCCGACGGCCGCCGACCACCTGGTCCACACGCTGCTCCTGCGCAGCGCCCTTCACTCTCCGGGGTGAACTACGTGACCTACCACCCGGGAAAAGCCCTTTCCGGCTTGCGCTCGTCGCTCTGCGTGGCCGTAGAGTCACGCCAACAAACGAATCGCCCCCGCGGTGCGCCAACACCCGGGGGCTCGACACCAGGAGCTAACCCTCCCAATGCGTACCCATCGTACGGCGCCCGCGCGCGCCTTTTCAGGCTTCTCTCAGGCCCTTCTCCGCGACCGGAGCATCTCCTGGTGCGCGGTGAGCGTACTGACGTACCTCTTGACCCTCCCGGACCAGGCCCGAGTCACCCTCCGCATGCTTGCCGCGCACCGCGTGGAGGGGCGGTCGCGCATCGCCGCCGCCCTGCGTGAGCTGGAGGAACTGCGGTATCTGCGGCGGGTGGTGCGCGAGGGGGCGGGGGCTGGGCAAGTCGCCGCCTTTTACGAGGTGTTCGACGCTCCGTACGAACCCGGGCCACCAAAAGGTGAAATCGAGAAAGTTCAGCGCTCACACGTACCGAGCAGGCGCACCAAGCTCGCGGTGCACCTGCTCCTCTCCCTCGCCCAGGTCGACTACCGGCTCGCCCTCACCGCCGCCGAGGCGCGACGGCTCGCGCCGCTCGTCGAGGAGTGGTGGGACCTGGGCGCGACGAGTGCCCAGGTGCGGGCGGCGCTGACGGACGGCTGGCTGTGGCGGGTGCCCTCGGCGCGGGCCGTTGTCGAGGACCGTCTGCGCGGCAGGCGTCCGGTGCCGCCGACGGTCGCGCCCGTCACGACCGTTGAGGTCAAGGGCCGCGGGCCGGACGCCTTCGGGTGGCGGGAGTTGGTCCGGGCGCTGCTGAAGAGGCGAGCGGTGCCCGCGTAGGCGCACGCAGGCTCCCGGCGGCATCCGCGCGTCGGGTCCATCCAAGAGAAACGGAGTGTCGGTGACCCTCACACTCGTGCGCCCAGAGGTGGTATACCGTCGGTATACTGTCCTCATGGCTGACACCACGATCAAGGTCGACCCCGCCGTCCGAGACCGTCTCCAGGAGCTGGCCCGGGAGCGCGGGAT
This sequence comes from Streptomyces spongiae, assembly GCF_009377185.1. Lineage (GTDB taxonomy): Bacteria > Actinomycetota > Actinomycetes > Streptomycetales > Streptomycetaceae > Streptomyces > Streptomyces spongiae. The sequence goes on along the minus strand of NZ_VJZC01000405.1, from coordinate 1,169 downwards.
CAGCATGCGGGACCTCGTGGCGGAGCTGGCCGGGGCCACGCCGACCAAGGAAGAGCTGCGCAAGCGGTACGAGGAGACCAAGGCATACGTCGAGGAGCACTTCCTCGGCAGGCCGTACACGGAGGAGGACGAGAAGGCCGGCGAGAAGCTGTGGGCCGACCTGGGGGCCGGGCGCATCGGGGAGGTCCAGTGACGGAGGAGCGGTATCCTCTGCCGCGTGCCGTCATCTTCGACGACACGGCCGCGCTGGCGCTCGGCGCGGGGAACAGCATGACTTCCCGGCTCGTCGTAGAAGCCGAGAAGGACCCTGCCCTGCGGGTGTACATCCCAGCGCTCAGCCTGGCCGCCGCCGAGCGTGAGCGTGCGGGGGTCGCGGAGCACGTCGGCGCGCTGCCGTCTGTCAACATCGAAGGACTCGACTTCGCGGCGGCGACCGCCGTGGGCAAGCGTCTGCGGACGGCGACCGCCGAGGACGGGGAGCAGGACGGCAAGGTCGAGGACGACTGGAGCGGTGTCCATGTGCTGCACCTTGCTCTGCCGACCGTCGACTGGCCCCGGGGGCGGCCCGTCCTGACCAGGACGCCCACGCGGTACCGCGGCACGGGCATCCGTACGATCCGGATCGTCGAGCAGCACTGACGACCCCAGGACGAAGGGCGCCCGCACGGCGGGTGCCCTTCGTATGTCCGGGAGGACGGTCCGGCATGGCGGACATATCCTGACGCTGTACGCACCGGAGGAAGGTGAGTGCCATGCGCGTGATGCTGAAGGCCACAATGGACACCGAGAAGTCGAACGAGGCCATCCGCACCGGCAAGCTGCCGGAAATGCTCAAGGAAACCATGGAGCGCCTCCACCCCGAGGCGGCTTACTTCGGCCCCGAGGAGGGTCGGCGTACCTGCTTCCTGGTGTTCGACATGGAGGACAGCTCGCAGCTGCCCCCGGCGGCCGAACCGTTCTTCTCCCAGTTCAACGCCAAGATCGAGGTCTTCCCGGTCATGAACCAGGACGACCTGCAGAAGGGGCTGTCGCAGATCCGCTGACCCTCGGCCGCATCGGCTGTGTCAGCTGAACACGATCATCGACCCCTGGGCCAGGCTCCGCGTCGCCGCGGCGTGGAGCCCGAGCCACACGTGCCGTTCGCGGGCGAAGGGGCTGGGGTCGTACGG
>NZ_VJZC01000404.1 GCF_009377185.1 Streptomyces spongiae | reverse complement strand
GGACAGGTGATGACTGGGATGGGTGGGACGGGTGTGATGGAAGTGGACGGGGCGGTCACGGAGGCAGGGCGTTCGGCCGACAGCGAGGCGCTGGCCGTGCTGCGCCGGGTCTTCGGGTACGACGCCTTCCGTGGTGAGCAGGAAGAGATCATCGAGCACGTGGTGGCGGGCGAGGACGCCGTCGTGCTCATGCCGACCGGCGGCGGCAAGTCACTCTGCTACCAGATTCCGGCGCTGGTCAGGCCGGGTACGGGCGTGGTCGTCTCCCCGCTGATCGCGCTGATGCAGGACCAGGTGGACGCGCTGCGGGCGCTGGGCGTGCGCGCCGGGTTCATCAACTCCACGCTGGACTTCGACGAGCGGCGCGTGGTGGAGGCGGAGTTCCTGGCCGGCGAGCTGGACCTGCTGTATCTGGCGCCGGAGCGACTGCGGCTCGACACGACACTGGACCTGCTCGGGCGGGGCAAGATCTCGGTGTTCGCCATCGACGAGGCGCACTGCGTGTCGCAGTGGGGCCACGACTTCCGGCCCGACTACCTGACGCTGTCGCTGCTGGGCGAGCGCTGGCCGGACGTCCCCCGTATCGCGCTGACCGCGACGGCCACTCGCGCCACGCACCGGGAGATCACCGAGCGGCTGGTCATGCCGAGGGCCCGCCACTTCGAGGCCAGCTTCGACCGGCCCAACATCCAGTACCGGATCGTCCCCAAGGCCGACCCCAAGAAGCAGCTGCTGTCCTTCCTCACGCAGGAGCACGCGGGCGACGCGGGCATCGTCTACTGCCTGTCGCGGAACTCGGTGGAGAAGACGGCGGAGTTCCTGAGCAGGAACGGCGTCGAGGCCGTGCCGTACCACGCCGGTCTGGACGCCGGCACGCGCGCGGCCCACCAGGCACGGTTCCTGCGGGAGGAGGGCCTGGTCGTCGTGGCGACCATCGCCTTCGGGATGGGCATCGACAAGCCGGACGTACGGTTCGTCGCGCACCTCGACCTGCCGAAATCGGTGGAGGGCTACTACCAGGAGACGGGCCGTGCCGGGCGTGACGGGCTGCCGTCCACGGCGTGGATGGCGTACGGGCTCCAGGACGTCGTCCAGCAGCGGAAGCTGATCCAGACCGGCGAGGGCGACGAGGCGTTCCGCCGCCGGGCCGCCGCGCACCTGGACTCCATGCTGGCGCTGTGCGAGACGGTCCAGTGCCGACGGGGGCAGCTGCTGGCGTACTTCGGGCAGGAGCCGACCCCTGGAGGCTGCGGCAACTGCGACACGTGCCTGAACCCTCCGGAGACCTGGGACGGCACCGTCGCCGCCCAGAAGCTGCTGTCCACGGTGGTGCGGCTGCAGCGGGAGCGCGGGCAGAAGTTCGGGGCCGTGCAGATCATCGACATCCTGCTGGGGAAGCGGACCGGCAAGGTCATCCAGTTCGACCACGACCAGCTGTCCGTCTTCGGGATCGGCGAGGAACTGAGCGACGGCGAATGGCGCGGTGTCGTACGGCAGTTGCTCGCGCAGGGGCTGCTCGCGGTGGAGGGCGAGTACGGGACGCTGGTGCTGACCGAGGGCAGCGGATCCGTGCTGCGGCGGGAGAGGGAGGTGCCGCTGCGGAAGGAGCCGAAGAAGCCGGTGGCCGCGCGGGCGGCCTCGGGGGGCTCGTCGTCCTCCGGCCGTGGCGAGCGCAAGGCGAAGGCCGCGGCGGTCGAGCTCCCCGAGGACCTGCTCCCGGTCTTCGAGGCGCTGCGGGCCTGGCGTGCCGAGCAGGCGCGCGAGCAGGGCGTTCCGGCGTACGTCATCTTCCACGACGCCACGCTCCGCGAGATCGCCACGGCGCGGCCGACATCGGTGGACCAGCTGGGCGGTATCAGCGGGGTCGGGGAGAAGAAGCTGGCGACGTACGGGGAGGGGGTGCTGGCGGTGCTCGCTTCCCTGGGCGGGGCTTCGGAGGAGTCCTCAGTTCCCGACAGTTCGCGAGGTGCGGGAGCCTCGGCGCGCGGGGCGGGCGACGTGGCCGCGGACGCCGACGGCCCCTTCGACTGGCCGGATGCCGAGCCGGAACCCGAGCCGGACGACTGGGCGTAGGCGACGGGGGCGTGGGCGTGGGCGTGGGCGACCGGGCGTAGGCGACTGGGCACAGGAGGCACGCGATGGACCAGCGGGAGGAGTCGAGGCAACGCGACGCCATCGTCGCCGTGCTGCGGCGGGGCGATCGCGTGCTCGTCATCGAGCGCGGACCGGAAGCCCGGCGGTCGGGCTACTGGGCGCCGCTCAGTGGGAAGGTCGAGCCGGGCGAGAGCCAGGCGGAGGCACTGGTTCGGGAGGTCCGCGAAGAGGTGGGACTGAAGGCGTCCCCGCTGGCGAAGGTGTGGGAGTCGGAGACGGACGACCGACGGTTCCGGCTGCACTGGTGGACCGCGGACGTGGCACAGGGGGAGGTCGTCATGCAGCCCGGCGAGGTGAGCGACGCGCGGTGGGTGACGGTGGGGGAGTTTCTGGCACTGGAGCCGACCTTCGCCGAGGACCGGGAGTTCTTCGAGCGGATCCTGCCTGAGATATGAACGGCCGGGGACGCCGTAGTCGGCGCCCCCGGCCAGGGTGGGCAGTCGGGGTCACAGAGCACGTGACGCGTACGCCCTCACATCCGCGTCGGAGTCCTTCGTGGCAGTGGTGAGGGCCACGCGGGCGTCCTTGTCGGTGCTGTGCCGTGTGAGCGACAGGACCGCCGCCTTGCGGACGTCGGCGTTCAGGTCGGCGAGGGCCCCGGCGAGGGCGCGGACCGCCACGGCGGGATCCGCGGTGGCGAGGGCCGTTGCCGCACCGGCGCGGACCTGCCACGCCCCGTCGTCCAGCGCCTCGACGGCCCGCGCGCTCAGCTGAGCCGGGCAGGCCGCGGAGGCGAGCGACCCGAAGGCGGCACCCCGGACCAGGGGATCCGCGTCCTCGGTGAGCTCGTGCAGGACGGTCCGCACCGGGTGCCCGGCATCGACGCCGGCCAGCGCCTTGGCCACGGTGACACGGACCTCGCGGGACGGGTCGCCCGCCGCCTGGGCCAGCGAATCCGCCGCGTCGACGGAGACGAGAGCGCGCACCGCCTCGATGCGGACGCCGGTGTCGGGGTCCGACAGGGCTTGGGCGAACAGTTCGGCGTCGCCCAGGCGCAGGGCGCGCAGGACATCGAGGGCCGCGGCGCGGACGACGGGGTCCGCCTCCGACAGGGCCTCGGCGAGGCCGTCACGGAGAGCGGCGTCGGGCGGCAGCGTCTCGACCAGTTCGCGCAGCGAGGCCGCCGCGGTGGCGCGGACGTCGCCGTGCGGGTCGCGGAGCGCGGAGGCGAGAGCGGGACCGGTGCCGGGCGGCAGGGTCTCGGTGAGGACGGCGACGGCCTCGCGCCGGACAGCGGGCGCGGGGTCGGTCAAGTAGGGCTGGAGGGTGGTGAGTTCGGGTTGTTCGTCGGCGAGAGCGACGAGTTCGAGGAGGCGGGCGGAGGATGTCTCGGAAGAGCCGGAGGAGGACGTCTCGGGGGAGCTCTCGGAGGAGGAGTCGGGAAGCGGGGCGTGCCCCGTCCCCGAGGTCTCCGGGGCCTCCGGGGTTCCGGACACCGGCGCCACATCGCGTGCCCCGGCCGTCGCCACCTCCTCGGCGTGGACCTCACCGAGGTCGCGGGACGGGCCGCCGACCGGGCTGAAGCCCTCGACGGGGATCAGGTACGGAGCGACCGGGCGGGCCGTGAACTCCATCGAGCCGGAGGGGGACTTGTGCAGGTCGAGGTGGTGGAACCAGGTGGTGTCGTCGCGGTGGGGGTGGTCGACGCGGTCGTGGTAGAGGCCCCAGCGGGACTCCGTGCGGGCCAGGGAGGAGCGGGCCGCCATCTCCGCGCAGTCGCGGATGAAGGTGACCTCGGCGCAGCGCATCAGCTCGTGCGGGGTGTGGGCGCCCATCTCGGCGATGTCGGTGTGCATCCGCTCGAAGGCCTCCAGGGCGAGCGACAACCTGGCCCCCGACTTCGGCGGGGCCACGTAGTCGTTCACGAAGCGGCGCAGCTTGTACTCGACCTGGGGCTGCGGAGGGCCGTCCGGGTTGCGCAGCGGGCGGTAGATCAGCTCGTGCGCCTCACGGAGCTGATCGCCCGACAAGTCACCCTCGTAGGCGGTGTACTGGGACGCGTCCGCGCCCGCCAGGTCGCCGAAGACGAACGCGCCGATCATGTAGTTGTGCGGGACGCAGGCCAGGTCACCGGCGGCGTACAGCCGGGGGACGGTCGTACGGGCGTGGTCGTCCACCCGGACGCCCGAGGCCGAGTGGCCGCCGCACAGGCCGATCTCGGAGATGTGCATCTCGATGTCGTGGGTGCGGTAGTCGTGACCCCGGCCGGAGTGGAACGTGCCGCGCGTCGGCCGCTCCGTCGAGTGCAGGATCGACTCCAGGGCCGAGATCGACTCCTCGGGGAGGTGGCTCAGCTTCAGGTACACCGGGCCGCGGTCCGAAGCCACCTCCGCCGCGAACTCCGCCATCATCTGCCCCGACCAGTAGTCGGAGTCGACGAAGCGTTCGCCGTGCCGGTTGACCTGGTAGCCGCCGAAGGGGTTGGCGACATAGGCGCAGGCCGGGCCGTTGTAGTCCTTGATCAACGGGTTGATCTGGAAGCACTCGATGCCGGTCAGTTCGGCGCCCGCGTGGTACGCCATGGCGTAGCCGTCGCCCGCGTTCGTCGGGTTCTCGTACGTGCCGTAGAGGTAGCCGGAGGCGGGCAGGCCCAGGCGGCCGCAGGCGCCGGTCGCGAGGATGACCGCGCCCGCGCGGACGACGACGAACTGTCCCGTGCGGGTGTTGAAGCCCGCGGCCCCCACGGCACGCCGGCCACCGCTGTCGCCGTCGCCCGTCGTCAGCACGCGCACCGGCATCACCCGGTTCTCGATGCGGATGCGCTCCCGCATCTCCCGGCGCCGCAACTGCCGGTAGAGGACCTTCTTGACGTCCTTGCCCTCCGGCATGGGCAGGACATAGGACCCCGACCGGTGGACCTGGCGGACCGCGTACTCGCCGTGTTCGTCCTTCTCGAACTTCACCCCGTATGACTCCAGGCGCTGCACCATGGCGAAGCCGCGGGTCGCGGTCTGGCGGACGGTGGACTGGTCGACGATGCCGTCGTTGGCGCGGGTGATCTCGGCGACATAGTCGTCGGGCTCGGCGCGGCCGGGGATGACAGCGTTGTTGACGCCGTCCATGCCCATGGCGAGGGCGCCGGAGTGGCGGACGTGTGCCTTCTCCAGCAGGAGGACGTTCGCGCCGTGCTCGGCGGCGGTCAGTGCCGCCATCGTGCCGGCGGTGCCGCCGCCGATCACGAGCACGTCGCAGCTGACCTCCTCCGCGTCGGTGAGGGCCGGGATCTGCAGGGGGGTGTCCACCAGGGTGCCTTTCAAGAACCGAGGGAGGAGAGGACGTCGCGTCGCAGCGCCACACGCGCCGGATCGTCGTGCGCCGTACGGTCGCGCGGGCGCGGTACATCGCGTACGGCGGTGAGGCGGCCCGAGCCGAGGAGGGCCACACGGTCGCCGAGGAACAGGGCCTCGTCCACGTCGTGGGTGACGAAGACGACGGTCGCGCCGGTACCGCGCAACACCTCCACGAGCAGGTCCTGCATGCCGGCGCGGGTCTGGGCGTCGAGGGCGCCGAAGGGTTCGTCCATGAGGACGGCGCGCGGTCGTCCGGCGAGGGCGCGGGCCAGTTGTGCGCGCTGGCGCTGTCCTCCGGAGACGCGGTGCGGCAGTTGCCGGGACTGCTCGGTGAGTCCGACGCGGGTGAGCCAGGACTCGGCCTGCTCCCTGCGCTCGGCGCGTGGGAGTCCCTTGATGGCCAGGGGGAGTTCGACGTTGGCGCGCAGGGTGCGCCAGGGCAGGAGGGCGTCCTCCTGGAAGATCAGGGCGCGGTCGGCGGCGGGTCCCGTCAGGGGCCGGCCGTCCTGCGAGACCTCTCCGTCGAGGGCGGGCAGAAGTCCGGCCAGTGTGCGCAGCAGCGTCGACTTGCCGCAGCCGGAGGGGCCGACGACGGTGAGGATCTCGCCGGGAGCCACGTCGAGGTCCACCGCGTCGAGCACGGGCGCGCCCGGTCGCCCGAGGGTGACGCCGTGCAGGGCGAGTCCCGCACCGGTCCGTGACGTGGTTCGCGACGTGGCCTGCGTCGTGGCCTGCGTCGTGGGCTGTGATGTGGCCTGCGACAGTGAACGGACGTCAGACGAGCTGGTCATGGGGCGCGTCCTCCTTGGTGCGGGAGCCGGTCGGTACGGGGACGGGGGCACCGCGCTCCCGCTCGCGCCGCGCGGGCCGTGCGCCGGGGACGTACGACGTGCGCGGCAGCCAGTGGGTGAGGCGGCGGCCCAGCAGTTCCACGGCCGTGGAGGTGAGCCAGCCGAGGACGCCGATCGTGACCATGCCGACGAAGACGCCCGGGTAGTTGACGATCGTGTAGTCCTGCCAGGTGCGGTAGCCGACGCCGTACTGGCCGGAGATCATCTCGGCGGAGATCACACAGATCCACGAGACGCCGATGCCGACCGACAGGCCGCCGAAGATGCCGGGCAGCGCGCCCGGCAGCACCACCGAGCCGAGGATCCGCCACCGGCCGCCGCCCATGGTCCGCACCGCCTCCTCCCACACAGGGGTGAGCGCGCGGACCGCGTGGCGCGTGGAGACCAGGACCGGGAAATACGCCGCGGTGCAGGTGATGAAGACGATGCCCTGTTCGTTGCTGGGGAAGAGGAGGATCGCCACGGGGACGAGGGCGATGGCCGGGATCGGACGGATGACCTCAAGGACCGGCCCGAGGGTGTCCTCGGCCAGGCGGGAGCGGGCCACGAGCACGCCCGTGGCCACGCCCAGCACCGCCGCCAGCAGGAAGCCGGTGACGATGCGGGTGAGGCTGTCGGTGAGGTCCGTCCAGTAGTCGGCGCCGGAGAGACGGTCGACGAAGGCGTGGGCCACGTCGGTGACGGTCGGGAACTGCGAGAAGCGCAGCCACAGGTTCACGTCCAGGCTGGTCAGCAGCTGCCAGAGGCCGAGGGCGGCCGCCAGAGAGGCCGCCCTCAGCAGATACCTGGTCACGGGATGGCCGGTCACGGGACGCCTGGCTACGGGACGCCTGGTCACGACGCCTGCTTCAGCGCGTCGTCGTACGTGACGACGCGGGCTCCGCCGTGCCCGGCGACGTACGCCTTCGCGGTCGCCGGGGCGACGAAGGGGAGGAGCTGGTCGCCGTCGGCCACCCACACCGCCTTGTCGGCGAACCACAGGGTGCCCGTGGTGGCGTCGGGCACGTAGGAGGCGCGGATGCCGTCCTTGTGCTGGGCGACGTAGGCCAGGAGTTCGGCGGGCGTCTTGAAGGTACGGGTCTCGGTGGCGCCCTTCGGCCAGATCTCGCTCGCGGCCGCAGGCGGGTTCGAGGAGAGGCGCTCGGCGTAGTCCGAGCCCAGGGCCTTCTTGACGTAGCTGTCGTCGACGAAGGAGTCCACGTCGACGTCACCGGTCAGCTTCGCCGCCTTGAGGATCGACACGTCCTTCTTCAGGGCGGACACCAGCTGCGGCTTGACGGCCGGGTCGAAGGTGGAGATGCCGTGGGCGCCGTTGTAGAGGTAGACCACCTCGGCGGGGAGGCCGGTGGCCTTGGCGACCTTCTCAGCCGCGTCCACGGGGTGGTCGTTGAGGTAGTCGGTGGCCTCCGCCTGGGCCTTGAGGAAGGCGTCCACGACGGTGGGGCGCTGCTTCGCGAAGTCCTCGCGCACCGTGACGCCGTGGAACGTCGGCAGGTTCAGCTGCGCGCCGTCGTACAGGGCCTTGGCCTTGCCCTGGAAGGTGAGCAGGCCGGGCCACGCCACGAACTGCGAGAGCGCGTCCGCGCTGCCCGCCGACAGGGCCGAAGCGCCCACCGCGGGCTGCTGGTTGAGCTTCTCGATGCCCTTCTCGGGGTCGATGCCCGCCCTCTGGAGGGCCCGTACGAGGGTGCCGTCGGCCGCCGAGCCGACGCTCGTGGAGACCTTCTTGCCCTTCAGGTCCTTCAGGGAGGTGAGCTTCGAGTCGGGGGCCGTGACGATGGTGTTGAGGCCGCCGCGGAGGTTGTAGCCGGTGACCGAGACGAGGTGCGTGGGTTTGCCCAGCTGCTTCCCGCGGGCCGCGTTGATCAGGAGCGGGAAGTCGCCCATCGAGCCGATGTCGATCTTTCCGGCGGTCATCTGGGCGGTGATGGGGGCGCCGGTGGCGTAGTCCTGCCAGTTCACCTTGTAGGTGTGGCCGTCGTGGAGGGCGTTCAGCTGCTTCTCGAAGGAGCCGAGGGAGCGGAGGAGGGTGCCTGCCGTGACCGTGTTGATGGTCTTGGACTGGTAGCCGACGGTCACCGTGACCGTGGAGCCGTCCCCTCCGGCCGCCGCGTTGCCGCCGCAGGCGGTGAGGGGCAGGACCAGGAGGGAGGCAGCGACGAGTGCTTTGTGTTTCATGGGGTTGGGGCCTCTCACCGGAGCAGATAGGGCATGTTGACCGTGACGGCTCCGGTGGGACAGCGGGCCGCGCACGGGCCGCAGTACCAGCACTCGTCGACGTGCATGTAGGCCTTGCCGTTGCTCTCGTCGATGGCGAGGGAGTCCAGCGGGCACATGTCCACGCAGAGCGTGCAGCCGTCGATGCACTTCGACTCGTCGATGGTCACGGGCACGTCGGCCCGCTGGGGCGCCAAAGCCATGGCTGTCTCCAGGGAGGTCGAGCTGTGGGTGTTGTGGTTCGCCCGGGTTGTTCTTCCGGGATGTGTCAGAGGGAGCGGCGCAGCAGGCCGCTCATGGTGATGCGGTCGCCGCGGAAGCGGATGAACTCCAGGTCGACGGGGCGGCCGTCGGCGAGGTGGGTGAGGCGTTCGAGCATCAGGACGGCCGCGCCGCGCGGGGCCTGGAGCACGGCCGAGGAGTGCGCGTCCGCGTTCACGGCCTCCAGGGTGATCTCCGCGTGCCCGAGGGGCTGGCCGGAGATGGATTCCAGGAGGCGGAAGACGTCGGTGTTCTCCAGGTCGGCGTCGAGGAGGGCGGTGCCGATGTCGAGGGGGACGTAGGTGAGGTCGAGGGACAGGGGGAGGCCGTTCAGGCGGCGCAGGCGTTCGATGTAGAGGAC
>NZ_VJZC01000403.1 GCF_009377185.1 Streptomyces spongiae | reverse complement strand
GGACGGGGCGGGTCGTCAGCACGGTGTTGACCATCAGCTCGTGGTCCAGGAGAGCCCGCCGGTCCAGGTCGCGGGTCTCGGCCAGGTCCCAGCTGGTGGGCGCGATCCCTGCCTCACCGAGCGCGACGCGCGCCCCGCGGCCGCTGCGGCCCAGGGCCCCGATCACCAGCGCGCTCACCCTCCCCGTGGACGCGCGGAGCCGCTCTTCCAGTTCCTCCTTGGCCGTGGGCCTCAGCGGGGTGTCGAGCACGCCCCGGTGGTGGAGCACGGCGAGTGCCGCCCCGATGTACCCGGCCCAGTACCCGAAGGCGGCGAGCCGACGGCCCTCGTCGTCGACCAGGTACTCCAGGTCGAGCAGCGCCCCTCCCCCGGCGACGAACCGGTGCAGCAGCGCCTGGGCGCCGGGCTGCCCCTTGTAGGCGTGCCCGAAGGAGATGTGGCGGTGCGTCAACTCGGCGGGCTCGTCCGGGAGCTCCTTGAGACCGACGATCACCGCCTCCCGGGGTGCCGTGACCCACGAGCCCGCCCCCTCGACACGGCAACCCACCGCTTCGTACTCGTCGATCGGGAAGATCCGCTGGGGCGACTCCTCCACCGTCACCGTGATGCCGTTGTCGACGAGCCGCGCGGCGTCCGAGGGGACGATCGGGGTGCGGCGTTCGGTGGTGCGGGACTCGTGGCGGAGCCACAGGTGGAGCTGGGTCATACCAGGTCGACCTCCGGGCGCGCGGCGTCGGCGGCGAACCGGTCGACGCTCAGGGGCTGATGTCGACGAAGGGTACGCGGCCCGGGCACAGGTCGCGGATCACCTCGCCGTCATGCAGCGCGGGCGGGGCGGCCGGGCGTCATGAGTGACGCCCGCGCCGACCGCCACGGGGACGCGCCCCGACAGGGGCGCGGGCCTGCGTCGGATATGCGGCTCCGCCGCGTGGGCGCGAGCAACCACGACGAACCCGCAGGCAGCAGACGGCCTCAAGAAGAACGAACCGCAGCCTCAAGGTGAGGCAGATAGTGGTCCAACCGCTCCCGCTTGGTCCGCAGATAGGCGATGTTGTCCTCACACGGAGTGATCAGCAACGGCACCTGCTCGGCGATCTCGATGCCATGCCGCACCAGCGCCTCCCGCTTACGCGGGTTGTTCGACATCAACCGCACCGAGCGGACGCCGAGGTCGTGCAGCATCTCCGCCGCGACCCGGTAGTCACGGGCGTCCACCGGCAGCCCGAGCGCGATGTTCGCCTCCACCGTGTCCAGGCCCTCCGACTGGAGCTTCATCGCCTGCAGCTTGGCGAGCAGGCCGATGCCACGGCCCTCGTGCCCCCGCAGGTAGACGAGGATGCCCCGGCCCTCGGCCACTATGGACCTGAGCGCGCTGTCGAGCTGGTCGCCGCACTCGCAGTGCTGGGATCCGAACGCGTCGCCGGTCAGGCACTCCGAGTGCAGTCGCGTGAGAATCCCCTCACCTTCGGCGGCGCTGATGTCGCCGTACACGAGCGCGACTTGTTCCTCCCCTCGGTCCTGGTCGAGGTAGCCGACGGCCTCGAAGTCGCCGTACACGGTGGGAAGGGGTGCATTCACCACGCGTACGGCACCGGAGGACCGGGCATTCGTGCCGAGTACGTCAACAGTTTCGGTCATGATCTGGTTCCTATCTGGTAAGCCCTGGTGTCGTGCGAAAATGCCTGAGCATCAACTGAGACGAAAGGCCGGGAAAACATGAGCAGTTCGGGAACGCAGCCGACTCCGGAGAAGCCGCTGCCGACGGTATCCGCTCTGGTGCCGGCGGACACCACCGAGGACGTAAGGGCTCGGGGTGCGGGCGTCGCCCGGCAGGTCGCCGTGCTCCCCGTCGGGAGCCTCGAACAGCACGGTCCGTACCTGCCGCTGGCCACCGACACGCTGGTCGCGTGTGCGATAGCCCGGGAGATCGCCGCAGCGTACCCGGTGCACCTGCTGCCGCCCGTGACCATCGCCTGCAGCCACGAGCACGAGGCCTGGCCGGGGACGGTGAGCATCTCCGCCGTGACCCTGCACGCCGTCGTCCGTGACATCGCGGCCTCCCTGCGCCGGTCGGGCGTGGAGGCACTGGTCGTGGTCAACGGACACGGCGGGAATTACGTCCTGGGAAACGTGGTGCAGGAATCCACTGCCGAGGGACATCGCATGGCGCTCTTCCCGGCAATGGAGGACTGGGACGCCGCACGGGAACGAGCGGGTGTCGAGACCTCGTTGCTCAGTGATATGCATGCGGGAGAAATAGAGACCTCCATACTTCTGCATTGCCATCCCGAATTGGTCCGGCCCGGTTACAAGTCCGCTGATCTGCTGGCCGACGACCGCCGTCATCTCCTCTCCCTCGGTATGTCGGCCTACACCGAGTCCGGTGTCATCGGCCGGCCCTCGATGGCGTCCGCGGGGAAGGGGAAGGAGCTTCTGGCGGGGCTGGTCGAGTCCTTCGAGGCGTACCTCTCGGTGGTCGCCTCCTCCTGACGGGCCCTCTTCGCCCGCAGGCCCATGTACCAGCGCGCGACCAGCACGAGGACGCCGGGCAGGGCCGCCGCGAAGCTGAGCACGCCGTACACCACGGCCACGGTCAGTCCCTGGGAGGCGCCCAGGCCCGCCGCCGCGAACGACCAGGCGGTGACGCCCTCCCGGGGGCCCCAGCCACCGACGTTCAGCGGCAGGGCCATGGCGAGCAGCGCCAGCAGCGCGAGCGGCACCAGTTCGGCCACAGAGGCGGCGGTTCCCGCGACCCGGGCGGCGAGCAGGAACGTCACGACGTACCCGGCCAGCACCGCGACCGACGAGATCACCACGGCCGGCCAGTTGCCACGGCCGAGCAGGGCTCCGCGTGCCTCGACGAGCAGGGCGCGCAGCGCGCGGCCCCGGCGTGAGGGCCCGGTGGTGCGGCCCATCCGGACCGCGGCCCAGATCGCGAGCGCGCCCAGCGCGGCGAGGCCCAGCAGGGCGGCACCCCGGCGGGTCTGGGCCAGCACCGGGGAGGGCTGGGTCAGCAGGACCGTTACTCCGACCACGGCCAGCGCGACCTGTCCCGCGGTCCGCTCCAGGACGACCGCGCGGACACCGCGCCCCATGTCGCCGGAGCTCTGCCCGTGCCGTACGGCGCGGTGGACGTCGCCGAGGACGCCGCCGGGCAGGGCCGCGTTGAGGAACAGCGCGCGGTAGTAGTCGGCGACGGCCGGTCCCAGCGGCAGCCTGATCCCCAGCCCGCGCGCCACCACACACCAGCGCCAGGCGCTGAACACCGTGGTGACCGCGCCGATGGCGACCGCGGTGACGAGGGTCAGGGCGTCGACGCGCCGCAGCCCGTCGAGGAAGACACCGGTGCCGAGCCGCCAGACCAGCACGCCCATGATGGCCGTCCCGGCGAGGGTGCCGAAGTGGGCGCGCAGGGCGCGGACCGGCTTCGCGGCGGCGCGGGACTTGGAGGTGGGCTCCGTCTCCGACGCCGTCTCCGTCTTCGTCTCCGGGTCGGCCGGTGTCGTGCCCGGGTTCCTTTCCGGCACCGTGGCCAACCACGTGCGCGGGTTCGTGGTGGACGAGCAGGTACGCAGGGTCACATCGGGAAGGGCGGCGTCCGGCTTCCGGCACGTGCGTACCCCGCGGGGCGTGACGCGCTCGGCGCCGACCCGTCGATGTGTCTCGACCGCCTCCTCCACCGGGGCGCTCATGACGTCCCGCCCGTCATCCGGGGCAGGGCCAGTACGTCGCTGTGGTGGACCACCACCCGCAGCTCGCCGGCCGCGCACTGCTCCAGCCGCCGCTCCAGGTACGCCTCGGCGCGCTCCGCGAGCTCGGGCCTGTGTTCGATCGCGGCGCCCACCCAGCCGCGCAGCCACTCCTGCGCCAACTCGGCGTGCTCCGGACCGAGCTTCCAGGGGCTCGGGTTCACCCGCACGGTCGCGCCGCGCTCGGAGAACGCCTCGCAGGCCACGGTGACCGCGTCGGGGCCGAGCAGGTCGCCGCGGCGCTGGTGGGCGTTGAAGGCCTCGGCGATCTCGGCGTCCAATGGGTCGGTGGGGGTGAGCTCCACGCGGCCGGCGACGGACAGCGTCAGCAGGGCCGGGCAGCCGGCGCCCACGCAGGCCTCGGCGAGCGCGCCGATCTCGTCGCGGGTGAGGACGTCGAGCAGCGCGGAGGCCGTGACGAGCGAGGCGCCCGCCAGGTCGGCCGCCCTCAGCCGCGCCAGGTCACCGCGCCGTGTGGTGACCGTGACGGGGCTGCCGTCGCCCGCCGCGCGGGGCGCCCGCACGGTGGCCAGGTGCAGCAGGTCCGCGTCGTGGTCGTGCAGCACCCACTGCTGGGCGCCGTCGAGCCGGGGCGCGAGCCAGCGGCCCATCGAGCCGGTACCGCAGCCGAGGTCGTGGACGACCAGGGCGGTGGCGCGGCCCGGCAGGTTCGCGAGGCGGATGCGCAGCGGGTCGAGGAGGTCGGCGGCGCGGGCGATGGCGTCGGCGGGCTCGCGCAACTCCAGCCACTGGGGCGCGTACTGGTGTTCCTCGGGCGGCGCGCTCGGAGCGGCGGCCGTACCCTCGCCCCGCCCGGCCAGGCTCAGGCTGCTGCCCGTGGATACCGGCTCCATGGATACCGTCTCCGTGGACGCCTGCTCAGCACCGGTACTCGGCGCGGGTGTCGTCGTGCTCATCTCACGCCGCCTTCCGTGGTTCGTGGCGCAGTCGTCCCAGCACTCCGGCCAGGCTGCGTGCCGTCCTGGCCCAGCCGTCCAGCGCGGCCCGGCGGCCGCGGGCGGCGGACTTGAGGCGGCGGCGCACGTCGGCCTCGCCGAACCAGCCGCGCAGTTCCGCCGCGATGGCCGCGGGGTTCTCCGGCGGTACGAGGATGCCGGGCACCCCTCCGTCGGGGGCGCGGCCGACGGCCTCGGGCAGTCCGCCGACGTCGGTGGCCAGCACGGGGATGCCGCGGGCGAGGGCCTCGGTGACGGCCATGCCGTACGTCTCCGCGTAGGAGGTGAGGACCATGAGGTCGGCGGCGGCGTAGCTGGCGTCGAGTTCGGCGCCGGCCTGCGGGCCCGCCAGGTGCAGCCGGTCCTCCAGGCCGAACCGCGCGATCAGGGCGCGGATGTGGTCGACGTACTCGGGGTCCTGTTCGAGTCCACCCACCAGCACGCAGCTCCACCGCAGGTCGGTGACGGTCGCGAGGGCCTCCACCAGCCGGTGCTGTCCCTTGCGCGGGGTCACGGCCGCGACGCACAGCAGCCGGGAGACGCCGTCGGTGCCGGAGGCGAGGGGTGCGATGTCGGCGCCGGGCGCGGCGACGTGGACGCGCTCGGGGGCGAGACCGTGGTGGGACACGATGCGTCGTACGGCCCAGTCGCTGGTGGCGATCACGGCGGGGACGGCCCGCAGGGTGGTCCGCTCCAACGCGTCCAGTTCGGCGGCCTCGTCGGGCCTCAGACCGGTCTCGTCACCGAGCGGCAGGTGCACCAGCACGGCCAGGCACAGTCGTTCGGCCTCGGGGACGACGATCTCGGGGACACCGCAGGCGACGAGTCCGTCGAGGAGGACGACCGTGCCGTCGGGCAGGTCCGCCAGCGTACGGGCGAGTTCGGCGCGGGCGTCCGCGCCGGGCCGGGGCCAGCTGCCGTCGATCATGTGCTTCTGCACCTGCCAGCCGAAGCCGGGCAGGTCGAGGCAGATCCGGCGGTCGTAGGCGTTGCCGCCGCTCGGCCGGGACAGGTCGTCGACACCGCCCGGCATGACGAAGTGCACGGAGCGCAGGGACATGGGGAGGATCTCGGCCTTCTTGAGCGCCGCGTTCTGGACGGGAACGTAGTCGAGCCTCGCCTGTCCGTCCCGGGGTGCCCGGGCGGCGTCGACGGTCGCCTGGTCGATGGTCATGTCGGTCACAGGCCACGCTCGTAACTCGCCCAGGCGATGTGCGACTCGTGGAGGGTGACGGCGATGCCGGCGATGCCCTTGGCTCCCTCGCCCATGGCTCCCTTGTGGATGCGCTCGGCGAGACGGTCGGCGATGACCTTGGCGAGGAACTCCGTCGAGGTGTTGGTGTTCGCGAAGTCGGGCTCGTTGTCGAGGTTCCGGTAGTTCAACTCGCTCACCACGGCCCCGAGTTCCTGCGTCGCCAGGCCGATGTCGACGACGATGTTGTCGTCGTCCAGCTCTGCACGGCGGAACGTGGCGTCCACGAGGAAGGTGGCGCCGTGCAGGCGCTGCGCGGGTCCGAAGACCTCCCCGCGGAAGCTGTGGGCGATCATGATGTGATCGCGGACAGTGATGCTGAACAACGGACGACCCTCCAGTGCGGTGCGTCTGCCCCCGGCCGGGGCATGCCGTGTAGTACGGCTGGTCGGGACCCGTTGTTCAGACCTCTTTTGCTGTTTCTTTGGAGGTCAGGCTTCCGTTCCGCCTGTTCGGGACTCGGGACCGGGTGTGTGACTTATCCGGGTGTGTGACTTGCCCGGGTGCTGTCCGGGTGTGACTTACTCGCTGTCGTAGAGCACACGGTGGCACAGTCCGGGCAGTTCACCGGAAGTGAGCCCGGGCATCACGTCGGGCAGTTCCTCGAAGCGGCACTCCCCCGTGACGAGCGCGTCGAAGGCGGGGTCGGCCAGCAGGTCGAGGGCGAGCGCGAGCCGGTCGGCGTACGTACGGCTGGCGCGTCGCGCCGGAGAGACGGCGCCCACCTGGCTGCTGCGCACGACGAGTCGCCGTGAGTGGAATGCCTCGCCGAGCGGCAGACAGACCCGCCGGTCGCCGTACCAGCTGAGCTCGATCACCGTGCCCTCGTCGCGGAGGAGTTCCAGCGACCGCGTGAGCCCCTGCTCGGTGGCGCTGGCGTGCACGACGAGGTCGCACTCCCCCAACGCGTCGGCGGGCAGCGCGAAGTCGACCCCGAGCGCGCGGGCGATGTCGGCGCGGGCGGGATCGGCGTCGACGAGTTGCACACGCACACCGGGGTACCTGGCCAGCAGCGCGGCGACGGAACACCCGACCATGCCGCCCCCGACCACGGCGATCCGGTCGCCGATCAGCGGCGCCGCGTCCCACAGGGCGTTGACCGCGGTCTCGACGGTCCCGACGAGGATGGCCCGCGTGGCGGGCACGGTGTCCGGTACGACGGTGACGGCGCTCGCGGGCACGACGTACCGGGTCTGGTGCGGATACAGACAGAAGACGGTCCGGCCGACCAGTTCTCCCGGCCCCTCCTCCACCTGCCCGACGCTGAGGTAGCCATACTTCACGGGCCCGGGGAACTCGCCCTCCTGGAAGGGAGCGCGCATCGCGGCGTGCTGGCTCTCGGGCACTCCACCTCGGAAAACGAGCGTCTCGGTGCCCCGGCTCACCCCGGAACACAGAGCCCGTACGAGGACCTCTCCGTCACCGGGCCCGGACACCGAAGTCTCCCGGATCTCGCCCTGTCCGGGGGAGCGGAGCCAGAAGGAGCGGACTGTGTGTTTCATGTGGGTCCCTCTGAACGGTCGGACGTTTCTCCACGTACGCAGCGGTGGGAGTCGCGGACACGGTACGCGGCGATGATCGACTCTGTCACACGTTCGGAAGGTATGCGGTGGCCCTGAACAACACGTACGACGCACGGCCGTTGTTCCAGGAGACGGCGGTGGGCGCGGGTGCGCAGCTCCTGCTCCTCTCGTTCCTGGGCACGGCGATCGGGATGGGGCCGGCGGGCTGGCTGACGGGACTGGCGTTCGCGCTCGCCACGTGGATGGTCCTGAACCGCGCCCTGCGCCGCACCCGGCCCCGCTCCTTCGGCCCGGCCAACCGCGTCACGCTGGGCCGGGCGATACTCGTCGGCGCGGTCACGGCGCTGGTCGCCGACTCCTTCCAGAGCTCGCCGCCGGTCACCCTCTTCGTGGGCCTCACCGCGGTGGCTCTCATCCTCGACGGCGTGGACGGCAAGGTCGCCCGCCGCACGGGGACGTCGACCCCGCTGGGCGCGCGCTTCGACATGGAGGTCGACGCGTTCCTGATCCTGGTGCTGAGCGTGTACGTCTCGATGGCGCTCGGCCCGTGGGTCCTGCTGATCGGTCTGATGCGGTACGGGTTCGTGGCGGCGGCGCGGGTGATGCCGTGGCTGAACGGTTCGCTGCCGCACAGCATGGCCCGCAAGACGGTGGCGGCTGTCCAGGGGGTCGTGCTGCTGGCGGCGGCGTCCGGGTGGCTGCCCTACACGGCGGCGTTCGCCCTGGTGGCCGTGGCCCTCGGTTCGCTGCTGTGGTCCTTCGGCCGGGACATCGCGTGGCTGTTCCACACCCGGGAGGAGCGCACCGGTTCGCGCGCCGTGCTGGTGATCCCGTCGACGAGGGACTCGGCTGCCGACAGCGCGGTGGCTCCGGCGGTCGCGAAGGCCGCTTCGGAGGAGGCCTCGGTGGGTACGCCGGTCCGCCTGGAGGCCGAACTCGCCGTCCGGTGACTCAGGTCTGGGCCCGGTACCACAGGGTGCCGGCCAGGCCGAGCCCGGCGAGGGCGATGGCGATCCGCAACGGGGTCTCGGGCAGCCGCCGTACGACCACGGGGCCGACCCAGCTGCCCAGCAGGGCGCCGAGCCCGAGGACCACGGCCGCGACCCAGTCCACCGGCGCCACGACGGCGTACGCGACGGCCGCGGTCAGGTTCGCCGCCCCGGTCGCGATGTTCTTCACCGCGTTCGTCACGGCGAGCGGTTCGGCGGCCGACAGGGAGAGCACCGCCAGCATCAACACCCCGGCGGCCGCGCCGAAGTAGCCTCCGTACAGCCCCACGAGCAGCACCGCGCAGGTCAGCGGGAGGGCAGGCCGGGCCGATCCGGACTCCGGCGCCCGTGACACGACCATCCTCCGCAGGGGACCGCGCACCAGGATCAGCACCGATCCGAGAGCGATGAGCCACGGCACGACCGCCTCGAACGCCGAGGACGGGGTGCCGAGCAGCAGAGCGGCACCGACCCCGCCGCCGAGCGCGGCGATACCCCCCAGCCGCACGAGCCGCTCCCCCTGTCCACGCAACTCGGCCCGCGAACCGGCCGCGGTACCCACCGTGTTGGAGAACAGCGCCACCGTGTTGGTCACATTGGCGGCGACGGGCGGCAGCCCGACCGCGAGCAGCGCGGGATAGCTGAACAACGAGGCCAGCCCCGCAACGGACCCCGCAAGCCCGGCCCCC
>NZ_VJZC01000402.1 GCF_009377185.1 Streptomyces spongiae | reverse complement strand
CCCCAGCTGCTGTACGCGGGCGAGGTCGGCTCCGCCCGCGTCGTCCTGCTGTACGACGGGCTGCGCGTCGCCCGGTACGCCGAACCGAAGGAGAGCACGGGCGGGGCCGCGCTGGACTTCGCGCGCGTGGACGGGGCGACCGGGGCCGGGGCGAGCGCGCTGGTGCTCGACCGGGTCGACGGCAACGTCCGCTATCTGACGGCGCCCTGGGTGACGAAGGTGGCCGTACGGGACCTGATGAAGCCGGACGGCGGGACGTCGAAACTGCCGGTGTCGGCGGACGGGGTGACGGGCGTGTTCGCGAGTCCCGCGCTGCGCCCGGGCACCTGCCGGTCGTGGAACGTGCTCCAGCTGAACGACGCCGACGGCGCCCGGCTGCTGACCGACCTCGCCGAGCTGACCCCCGCGCATCTGACCTCCGGGCGGCCGTCCGCGCCTCGCGAGGCATCGAAGTCGCTCGGAGCCTGGTCACCGTACGCGTGCTCGCTGGCCGCGGCGCGGGCGCAGGGCGTGCGGTCCGTGAACGCCTGGCGGTACGCCCGGCAGTCGCTGCCCGACTGGGCCGGCACGGCGACCTGGGTGTGCACCCGGGCCGAGACCTGGCGGGGTGGCGGCACGCGGGTGCTGGCCCAGTTCCGGGCTCCGGGCGACCGGTACGGGGCGGTCGCCGCCAAGGCCGACGACTCCCCCGCGTGCGGTGCCCGTGATCCGCACCTCCTCGCGGGTGTGCTGTGGAAGTCGGGCGCGGGCACCTGGTACCTGCTCGCCGCCGGCAGCCGGGACACGACATCGGTCACCGCCACGGGCAAGTTCAGCGGATCCGCCCAGAGCAACGTGCTGGCGGTACGCGCACGGCAGGGCGCCCGGGCCGACCTGAAGGGCACGCTGACCAACGGCCGTTCGATCACCGGACTGAGGTGATCACATCAGTGATCGGTTTGCAGTGAAGCTGTGAACAACCTTGGTCGTTCCGGTCCGTTGAGGGCCGGATCCGATCGGTAAGGTGTTCGCATGACAACCGGGGTTCGCCGCAGAATGGGTGTCGAGGAGCGGCGGCAGCAGTTGATCGGCGTCGCCCTTGAACTGTTCAGCCGACGCTCACCCGACGAGGTCTCCATCGACGAGATAGCGTCCGCCGCGGGTATCTCGCGGCCGCTGGTCTACCACTACTTTCCCGGCAAACTCAGCCTCTACGAGGCCGCGTTGAAGCGCGCCTCCGACGACCTGGCCGGCCGCTTCCTGGAACCCCAGGACGGCCCCCTGGGTGCCCGCCTGCTGCGCGTGATGCGTCGCTTCTTCGACTTCGTCGAGGAGCACGGGCCGGGTTTCTCGGCACTGATGCGCGGCGGCCCGGCGGTCCCCGCGGACGGCCCCCGCTCCCGGGACGCGATGTCCCGCACCAACGCGCTCATCGACGGCGTACGCCAGGCCGCGTACGACCAGATCCTCGCCCATCTGAGGATCGAGGACCCACCCGCCCGGCTGGAGCTGGTGATCCGCTCCTGGATCTCCCTCGCCGAGTCCACGGCCCTGATCTGGCTGGACGGCCGCCGCATCCCCCGCCAGGAACTCGAGGCCCAACTCGTCCACGACTTCGCCGCGTTGACAGCCGTGAGCGCCGCATACGACGAGGAAATGGCAGACCTCCTACGCACCATGCTGAAGGACGAGCCGACGGACGGCCCGTTCACAGACCTGGTGGGCCGCTTGGTGTCGTTGGGGGCGCAGAGCGCCCCTTAAGGGGCGCGGGGAACTGCGCGACAAGCCACAACGAACCCGCACTCACCCAAACACCGAACCCCAACGGCGCGACTACACCTCAAACTTCCGGTAAGACGCATCAAGCTCCCGCACCTCGGCCGACGCATGAAACGCCACGGCCCCCACCTTCACATGCTCGCGGAGCAACAAGAGCACAGCCTCAGTAAGCCGCACCTTCGTCTCATCCGTACGCCCCGCCAACAACCCCAACGTCACATGCACGACCGCATGACCGTCCCCGTCCCGCCCCACCGTCGTGTCCTCCGTCGCACGGAACTGCGTCTTGCACGCCTCGTACTTCGCGGCAGCGATCTCCACCACCGCGTCGTGCAGGGCGAGCGCGAAGGCACGCCGGTCGAAGCCCTCGGAGAGCGGCGCGGAGTAGTCGACGGTGATCTGCGGCATGGGCACTCCTGTTCTGGGACCGTTGCCGCTCACCCTAGCCGCAGCGCCAGCAGCGCGATGTCGTCCTCCCGGTCGCGCCCGAAGCAGTCCAGCAGCGTGTCGCAGAGGGCGGCCGTGCCGCACGGGGCCTCGGCCGCGGCGGTGCGCAACTGCTCCAGGGACACCGAGAGGTCCGTACCCCGGCTCTCCACGAGCCCGTCGGTGACCATGAGGAGCCGGTCGCTGGGCTCCAGGACGATCTCCGTGGGCGCCGGCCGGTCGAGCCCGAGCCCGAGCAGCGGTCCTTCGGCCTCCACGTACGCGGCACCGCCCTCGTCGCGGACGATCAGCGGCGGGATGTGGCCCGCGTTGGCGATCCGGGTGTGCCCGGTGGCGGGGTCGACCAGGGCCAGGCAGACGGTGACCGTGCTGTCGGGGTGGTAGTGCTGGAGCATCCGGTCGAGCCGCCCGGCGAGCGCGCCGGGGTCGGGTTCCTCGACGCAGTAGGCGCGCAGGGCGTGCCGGATCTCCACCATGACGGTGGCCGCGTCCAGGGAGTGCCCGACGACGTCGCCGACCGCCGTCAGCACGCCTCGCGAGGTGCGCAGGGCCGCGTAGAAGTCGCCGCCGATCTCGGTGTCGCTGGAGGCCGGCACGTAGCGGACGACGACGTCGACGCCGGGCAGCTCCGGCAGTCGTCTGGGCAGGAAGCTGTTCTGGAGGGTGAGCGCGACCTGGCGTTCCGCCTGGTAGAGGAGCAGGGGTTCCGCGGCGAGCGCGGTGGCGTGGGCGAGGCGGGCGACCAGGGCGTCGGTGCGCGGTGTCCGGGACCGGGGCCCGAGCGCGGGTGTGGCCAGACAGACGGCCGCCTTGCCGTCCTGGGTGTGGGTCACGACGAGCCGGACGTCGGCACCGGCCAGGGGGTGGAGGAAGCCGGGCGGCCAGAGCGGGGCGGGCACGACGGTGCCGTGCAGTCCGCCGGCCCGCGCCGCGATGCCGCGGATCAGCCGGACCACCGTCTCGCGTGCTCCGGCGTCCGGGAGCACCGTGGCGGCCCTCCCGCGCTGGGTGCCGCAGTACAGCTCCCCGCTCTCGCCGACGACGAAGACGGCGGCCGGACCACCGGTGAGCCGGGCGGTGCCCTCGGCGGCCGCGTCCGCGAGCTCACGCGGGCAGCGTGCCGCCTGGACGGAGACGATGGTCTCCGACAGCAGCGTCAGGTGCCGTGCGACGGCCTCGGCGTCGCTGAGCATCCGGGCGCTCCGCACGGCGGCCCGGACCACGGCCTGGATCTCCTCGGGCTCGGCGGGCACCGTCAGATACGCCTCGCCGCCCGCGTCCAGGCCCCGGCACCGGTCGCTGGGCGCGACGGAGGCGGCCGAGAAGTGGACGACGGGCAGCGCTGCCATCGGCGGCACGGACTTGACCCGGCGGCAGAGTTCGAAGCCGCTCATGTCGGGCAGCCCGACGTCGACGAGGGCCACATCGGGCAGGGCGCCCGTGCGCAGCCGTGCGTCGAGTTCGACGAGTGCCTCACCGGCGCTGGCGACGGGGACGACCCGGTGCCCCGCACGGCTCAGTACGGCACCCATCGCGTACCGGCTGGCGGCCGCGTCGTCGACCACCAGGACTGTGCTGTCTGCTTGCTCGGCCATGCGGTTCTCGCGGACTGCCGGGGACGCGGACGGGGTGACACGGGCCCCCTGACATGCGGGGTGCCGGGGCCCGCACCACTCAAGCTAATGCTCTACCGCGCGCCCCGGGTGAAGACGGCGACAGTACGCCCCGGAACGGCGAACGTCCCCGATTCCGCCGCGTACGACGACGACTTGACGATAGGGTCCGCACCCCTGACCTGGACGGGGTGCAGCGCGTACGCCGTCCCTGCCGCCCCCGCGATCCGCTGCTCCTGCCGCTCGGGCGTCGCGTTGAGGACGACGACCAGGTCGCCGAGCTCCATGGTGATGACGCCGGGCGTCTCGTCCTTGCCGGAGAGCGGGAAGGACAGCGCCGACTGCACCTGGTCGGCGGTGCGGAGCGAGAAGGCGTCCTCGGTCGTGCGGATGCGCAGCAGGTCCCGGTAGGCGGCCGAGGCCCCCTCGATCTGCCCGCATCCCACCTTCACCGACGTCAACAGGGGCTTGGCGTAGGGCCACTTGGACTCGTTGTCGGTGGCCATCGGCAGTCCGCGCCCGAAGCCGTTGCCGTCCCGGCAGTCCCAGTGGAGGGCGTTGAACCAGTCGCCGCTGTCGTAGGAGTTGCGGTCGAGCGACTTGGACCGCAGCAGGTCGGTGCCCGCCTGGGACAGGGCCGGCCCCTGGGAGAGGGCGGCCGTCGCCATGGCGAGGACCTGCATCCGGGCCCGGTCGTCCGCGCTCGTGGACCTCGGCAGTTTGAAGGCGAGCGCGTCGAACAGCGACTCGTTGTCGTGGGCGTCGACGTAGGCGAGGGCGTCGCCGGGCGCGTCCGCGTAACCGGCGGGCGAGCCGTTGTAGTCGACCTCGGAGCCCTTGACCCGCCTGCCGCTGGTGTCGGTGAAGGCGTACTGCGCGAGGTTGCCGCTGAGCCCCACCTTGATCAGGTCCTGGTAGTGCAGCAGCCGCGCCTTCTGCTCGGCCGGACTCCCGTTGGCCGCCGAGGAGTTGGGGTCGGTGTACAGGCCGGACGCGAAGCCCTGGACGCCCGGGTCGTCGTCGAAGGGACCACCGCCGCGTACGGCGTCACGGGCCCGGTCGGAGAAGGTAGCGACGCCCGTCCCCGCCATGTTCTTCTGCGTGGCCTGCACGAACCGGGCGTCGTCGGCGACCTCGCCGAAGTTCCAGCCCTCCCCGTACAGGATGATCTTCTTGCCGTCCACGCCGTCCTTTTCGAGGGTCAGCGCGTCGAGTGCCTTGCGTACGGCGAGGATGTTGGCCTTCGGGTGATGGCCCATCAGGTCGAAGCGGAACCCGTCGACCTTGTACTCCCTGGCCCAGGTGACGATCGAGTCCACGACCAGCTTGCCCATCATGGCGTTCTCGGGCGCGGTGTTGGCGCAGCAGGTGGAGGTGGCCACCGAGCCGTCCGCGAGGAGCCGTTGGTAGTAGCCGGGCACCACCTTGTCGAGGACGGAGGTGGCGGCCTGCCCGCCGGCGGTGGTGTGGTTGTAGACCACGTCCATCACGACCCTGAGCCCGTCGTCGTTCAGCGCCCTGACCATCTTCCGGAACTCGACCGTGCGCCGCGTGCCGTCCGGGTCGGTCGCGTACGAGCCCTCGGGGACCGTGTAGTGGTACGGGTCGTAGCCCCAGTTGAACGCGTCCTTCGCGGCGGCCTTCGCCACGCACTCCTGTTGCTGGTCGGAGTCGGCGGCGTACGAGCCGAGATCGCAGTCGACGGTCGCCTGGTCCGCCCTCCGCTCCGGGATGGTGGCGATGTCGAAGGCGGGCAGCAGGTGCACGTACGACGTCCCGGACGCGGCCAGCTTGCGCAGGTGCTGCGCGCCGTCGCTGTCCTTGTCGGCGAAGGCGAGGTAGGTGCCCCGGTCCTGGGCGGGCACGGTGCTGTCGGCGATCGAGAAGTCCCGGATGTGCAGCTCCTGGATCTGCGCGTCCCTGAGCGGCACCGCCTCGGGCTTCCGGTACGACGACCAGCCGCTCGGGGCCAGTGCCCGGTCGTCCAGGTCGACGACGAGGCTGCGCTCGGAGTCGGTGGTCAGGGCGAGCGAGTACGGGTCGGTGACGTGGTTGGTGACGACCTTCCGGACGCTCGGGGCCCAGACCTTGACGACGTACCGGTAGGGCTTGCCCTTCCAGGACTTCGCGCCGGTGACGGACCAGACGCCGGTGGTGTCGTCCCGCTTCATCGCCACGGTCCTGCCGTCGAGGTCCAGGGCGACGGACTGCGCGGTGGGCGCCCATACGGCGAGCGTCGGACGACCCTTGTGGAAGGTCGGCCCGAGGTCGGCACCGGTCCCGTCGTACAGGTCGTCGAGCACGCCGCCGATCTGGACGCCTGTCGCCGTCAGGACGGCCCCGTTCACGGCCCGCTGAGAGGCCACGACCTGGCCACGCAGGGCCTCCCTCACCCGCCCGCGGTCGCGCGGGTCGACCGACCAGGCGGTGTACGACCTCAGGTGCGGGAACCTCGCTCTCTGGGCGTCGGTGAGGCTGGTCCTGGCCAGTCGCAGCCAGCGCTCGTCGTCGCTCGTCAGCGTGCCGTCCTTCACCGCGATCGAGCCGGTCCGCGAGTACAGCAACTGGGTGGACGCGGCCGTGTCGTCGCCGTTCCAGGCGACCGTGTTCCGGTCGATCCAGACCGCCTTGGAGGTGGTCAGGTCGAGCGCGGCGGCGGAACCGGCCGGCTGCGGCAGCAGGTACTTCTCCTGACCGTTCAGAAGCCACACCTCATGGCCGGTGGCCTTGAGGTCGAGCGACTGGTCGGCGGGGAGGTCCTTCTCGTCGCCCTTGTGGACGATGTAACCGAGGCTGGTGGCACCGTCGGTGAGCGGTACCTCGAAGACGGCGCCGTACGGGTCGGTCCTCACCGGCTGGAGGGGCTTCGACCAGTCCGTGGGCTGGGCGGCACCGGTCCACACGTGCAGTCCCCAGCCGTCGTAGTTCCCGTCGGCGCGGTGGTAGTGGAGGACGGCCTTGCTCCTGTCCTGCTCCGGGTGGTCGGGCCGTTCCGTCCGCACGGTCTCCTTGCCCTGCTCGATCCAGACCTCGCCGGTCTTGGTGACGTCGATCGTGCGGTCGGCGGAGACGTCCTTGTTCCCGTCCTTGTCGATGACGAGGAAGCCCACGTTCGAGGCGCCCGGCTTGAGCTTGACGTAGGCGGAGGCGCCGTACGCGTCCCGGCCGGTGAACGGGTGGCTGTCAGGCCAGGTGGTCCCCTCCCCGTCGGCGAGGTCGCCCCAGGCGTACAGGCCCCAGTCGTCGTAGTCGCCGTCGGGGCGCTTGTAGTGGACGATCGCGTAGTCCCGGGAGGAGGCCGTGGGCACCTCGGGGGCGGGCGGAGTACCGGTGGTCGACCCGGCGGTGGCGCTCGCCGTACGACCGGCTGAGTCCCTCACAACTGCCTTGTACCGCAGGGCGGTTCCGGGCGCCACGTCCTTGGCGATGGTCTGGGTGACCTTGTACGGGGCGTGGTCGGCGGAGCCGAGCGTCTTCCACTTGCCGTCGCCGGTCTGGGCGGCGAAGACGACCCGGCCCAGCTGCCCGCCGTCGGCGTCGGCTGCGATCTCCACGGTGCCGGTGGCTCCGGCGGCGGGGGCCTTGAGGGTGATGGTGGGCTTGGTGGCGGGCTCGGCGAGCTTGCCCGCCACCTTGAGGACGACCGCCGAACCGGCCGGGACAGTGACGGTGATCTTCTTGTCGGAGCCGCTGGTGAGGGACTTGTCCGTCCCGTAGATGCCGCGGAACGTCATATCGGCGGAGCCAGTCGCGAAGGTCGCCGTCTTCGAATCGTCGGCGTTGTTGAAGGCGACGACGTACTCCGTGCCGGTCCTGGCGTCCGTACGGGAGAAGGCGTAGACGCCCGCGCCGTCCGCCGCGTAACGCTCGGTCTGTACGCCGTCGGTGAGCGCCGGGTTGGCCTTGCGGAGCTTGGCGAGAGCACTGATCTGCCGGTAGAGCGGCGCTCTCGTGTCGTACGCGTCGTCGGCGTGGGTGCGGTCCGTGCCGATCTCGTCGTCGTCGAGGTAGTCGGCCGTACGGGACGCGAACATCGTCTGGCGGGCGTCCTTGTCGCCGCCGGAGCCCGTGAAGCCCTGCTCGTCGCCGTAGTAGACGACGGGGTTGCCGCGGCTGAGGAACATGAGCTCGTTGGCGAGCCTGTCCTTGGCCAGCAGTTCGGCGTCGGTCGCCTTCGGGTTGTCCTGCTTGAGGAAGTACCCGATGCGGCCCATGTCGTGGTTGCCGAGGAAGGTGACCTGCTCGTAGGCGTTGGCCTTGTCGGTCGTGTACTTGTAGTCGTCGCCGAAGACGGAGGCCAGCCTCTTCGCGCTGCCGCCCTGGGAGGCGTACGACCGTGCCGCGTCCTGGAACGGGAAGTCGAGCGTGGAGTCGAGGCGCCCCTGAGTGACGTAGGGCGAGGTGACGGACGTGTCGGCGGAGTAGACCTCGCCGAACATGAAGAAGTCGTCGCGCCCGTGCTTCGCCGCGTAGGCGTCCAGCGCCGTGGCCCACTGGGTCCAGAACTCCGTGTTGACGTGCTTCACGGTGTCGATCCGGAAGCCGTCGACGTCGAAGTCCCTGACCCACCGCTCGTAGATCTTCTCCATGCCCCGGACGACCTCGGGACGCTCGGTCCACAGGTCGTCGAGACCGGAGAAGTCCCCGTAGGTCGTCGACTCACCGGCGTACGTCGAATCGCCCCTGTTGTGGTACATCGTCGGGTCGTTGAGCCAGGACGGGACCTTGGTGCTCCGCGTGACCTTGGGCGTGCGGGGGAAGGCCGCGGTGTCGACGGCCGGGAACGCCTTGGTGCCGTCCGCGTAGTCGGCGTCGTCGAAGGGCTCGCCGTCCTTCGTCAGGTACGGGAAGGCGCCCTTGGAGAGGTAGTCGTAGGACTTCTCCTCGTAGTCGACGACATCGGCGGTGTGGTTGGTGATGACGTCGAAGAAGACCTTCATACCCTTGGCGTGCGCCTTGGAGATGAGGTTCTCCAGGTCCTTGTTCGTCCCGAAGTGCGGGTCGACCTGGGTGAAGTCGGTGATCCAGTAACCGTGGTAGCCGGCGGAGGCGTTGCTCCCCGTCCCCTGCACGGGCTGGTTCTTGAAGAGGGGCGCCATCCAGATGGCGGTCGTCCCCAGCCCCTTGATGTAGTCGAGCCTCTTGGTCAGGCCCTTGAGGTCGCCGCCCTGGTAGAAGCCCTTGTCGGTGGGGTCGTAGCCGGTGCTGAGGCGTGAACCGGTCAGCCCGCCCTTGTCGTTGGACGCGTCACCGTTGGCGAAACGGTCCGGCAGGACGAAGTAGAACTGCTCGCGGGTGAGGTCGTGGCGGGCGGGTTCCGCGGCGAGCCGCGCGTCGGACG
>NZ_VJZC01000401.1 GCF_009377185.1 Streptomyces spongiae | reverse complement strand
CCGCATCCCTTCCGGGATGCGGAGCCCGCATTTTTTGGGGTCGCTCAGAACATCAGGTTGTACTGGTTGAAGCCCGTGCCCAGGCTGATCCTCGATGAGAAGAGGTCGCTGGACGCCTTGCCCGTGCCGCGGTAGAGCCACAGCGTGCCGTCGGAGCCGCGGGCCATGACGTCGGCGATGCCGTCGCCGTTCACGTCGCCGTTGGTGACGTAGGACGTGAAGTTCCAGCCGGTGCGGGCCTTGATGCGGGCCGACCAGGGGGCGGACGCCTTGCCCGTGCCGCGGTAGAGCCACAGCGTGCCGTCGGAGGAGCGGACCAGGAGGTCGGCCTTGCCGTCGCCGGAGAGGTCGCCGCGGCCCATCAGCTTGACGCCCTTCCAGGCGCCGGAGACGACCTTGACCTTGCTGTTGAACTGGCCGTTGCCCTTGCCCGGGTAGAGGTAGACCGAACCGTCCGCGTCGAGCGCGACGAGGTCGGGGCGGGCGTCACCGGTCAGATCGCCGGGGATGGCGTACGACTTGTAGCCGCCCCAGACCGAGCTGATCTGCATCCAGGTCCACTCCATGGAGGAGTGGTCCATGTAGCTGCGGTACAGCTTGCCGTCCGTCTTGTCGCGGACGATCAGGTCCTGGTAGAAGTCGCGGTCCAGGTCGGCCTGCAGCGCCCAGCTCGTGTTCTCCCAGCCGTTGCCCTGGTACTCGCGGGTCGCGAGCGACGTGCCCTTGCTGGCCTGCGCGAACAGGTTGCCCGACGGCGTGCGCTCCAGTACGTCGGCGCGGCCGTCGAAGGTCAGGTCGGTGTCGTCGATGCGCGGCTGAGCGGCCCAGGTGTACGAGGAGACCTTGGTGAAGACCGGGTAGGCGCCCTCGGCGGTGCAGCCCTGGACACCCCAGGAGACGATGCCGATGATCTTTCCGTTCACTACCAGCGGGCCGCCGGAGTCACCGTTGCAGGGGCTGATGGTGCCGTCGTCGCCGCCGGTCGCCGGGGTGCCCGCGCAGATCATCGAGCCCTCGGCGAAGACGTCCTCGCCGATCACCGACTGCATGGCGGTGTTGCAGGTCGAGTCCGCGACCACCGGGAGGTTGGCCTTGCGGAGCGTCGGCGACAGCTCGGCGCCGTCGGCGCCCGAGGTCAGGCCCCAGCCGTACACCGTGCCGGTGGTGCCGGGGGTGTAGAGGGAGCTGTCGTTGGAGGCCGCCAGCCGCAGCCACTGCTGCTCCAGGGGGCGGTCCAGGGTGAGGACGGCGACGTCGTTCTTGATGGTCGCCTCGTCGTACTTCGGGTGGCTCCACTGGCGCCACACGCCGGCGACGGTGCCCGTGGAGTCGTCGAGCAGGTTGCTGGTCCCCGAGATCACGGAACCGAACTGCTGCCAGTCCAGGCCCGCCACACAGTGGGCGGCGGTGAGGACCTTGTTCGGGGCGACGAGGGTGCCACCGCAGAAGAAGCTCTGGTCGGCGGCCTCGTCGTAGTAGTAGAGCTGGACCATCCACGGGGCGCTGGAGATCGTCGTCTCGGTGCCGCCGATGATGAACGGGGACTGCTCGGAGGGGGACTCACCGGCCTTGCCGGCGTCGGTGGCGTCGGTGGAGTCGCCGGCCTTGGCGGAATCCGAGGACTCCTTGGCCTCCTTGGCCGCTTCCTCCTTGGCCGCCTTCACCGCGCGCTCGCGCAGTTCGGCGTCGGAGGCGGTGGGCTTCGGGGCGGCGGTCTGCTGCCGGGCGATGCCCCCGTCGGGCAGGCCGGCCGGTCCGTCGGCCGCGCTCGCGGACGTCGCGAGGGCGCCGGCGCAGCTCAGCGCCAGCGCGAGGGCGGCCACGGGCAGCGCCATGACCGCACGTCTGTGACGGCCGCGCAGGGCACGTATCACTCAGGGCTCCTGGGGTGCGAAGTCGTAGTAGGGCCCGAGAAGGGCGTACTACAGAACGCGCGGGCCACTCCTGCCGTACATGACGTACGTCAGTGGGCGAAACCGCGGAGCCCCCCTCCGGCGCGGATGATCGTAGGCACCAAATGTCCCTCTGCGCACCGGTGTCACAGCGCCCAAACAAGTATTCGTCCGGCGCCTTCCGGGTTCTCACCTCACGGCCACCCGTTGTTTCCCCACCGGGCCCGGACCCCGGCGCGTTTATCCGGACCCCAGCGCCTTTATATCGGGCATACGAGGTTCTGCCGGGCTTCTCAGCCGGCACTCAGGGACCTCTCATGGACGCGCGACAAGCTCTGAGTCATGACCGAGAGCTTCCGCCGCAGCGGCGAGTACGAGAACCCCCAGGGTCACGGACACCACACCGCGTACCCCCAGCAGCAGCACGCGGCCTCCCCGGTGAACCCGGAGTGGCCGCCCCCGCCGGGATACGGCCCCCAGGCCTCGGCGTACGAGCCGCAGGCACCGGCGAACGCCGGGTACCAGGCCGACGGCGCGTACCAGGAGCCCGCGGCGGCGACCACCGCCACCGCTCTCCTCCAGGAGCCCGTCTCCTCCTCCGCCGCCCCCAGAAGGCGCGCCCGCGGTCCGCTGGCCCTGCTCGCGGCCGTGGCGATCGTCGCGGCGGCCATCGGGGGCGGCACCGCGTACGGCATCCAGGAGCTGACCGGCAAGGACACCGCGGCCTCCACCTCCACCAGCGCCAGCGTGGTTCCGACCAGCCAGAAGGGCACCGTCGCCGGGGTGGCCAAGGCGGTGAGCCCGAGCATCGTGGAGATCAGCGCCAGCTCGAACGCGGGTCAGTCCACCGGTTCGGGCGTGATCATCACCAGTGACGGCGAGATCATCACCAACAACCACGTGGTCTCCGGCGCCTCGTCCGTCAAGGTGACGACCAGCAACGGCAAGGAGTACACGGCCCGGGTCGTCGGCACCGACAGCAAGAAGGACCTCGCGCTGATCAAGCTGGAGAACGCCTCGGGTCTGCAGGCCGCCTCGCTCGGCGACTCGGCCGACGTCCAGGTCGGCGACGAGGTCGTCGCGATCGGCTCCCCCGAGGGCCTGTCCGGCACGGTCACCAGCGGCATCGTCTCCGCGCTGAACCGTGACGTCACGGTCGCCACGGACGAGGGCCAGCAGCAACAGCAGCAGGGCGGTGGCGGCGGTCAGTGGCCCTTCGAGTTCGGCGGGCAGCAGTTCAACGGTGACACCGGTTCGTCCACGACGACGTACAAGGCCCTCCAGACCGACGCCTCGCTCAACCCGGGCAACTCCGGCGGCGCGCTGATCGACATGAACGGCAACATCATCGGCATCAACTCCGCGATGTACTCGGCCGCTTCCGACTCGTCCTCCTCCGACGCCGGCAGTGTCGGCCTCGGCTTCGCCATCCCGATCAACACCGTCAAGTCCGACCTGAGCACGCTGCGCGCGGGCGGTTCCGACAACTGAGCCGCCCCGCGGGGCGCCGAACCAAGGAGTTCGACATGATCACGCAGGTTGTGCACGAGCAGCAGAACAGCGCCCCGTACGGCACCCGGTACGGCGACCCGGCCGGGCTCGGTCTGGCCCTCGCCGTGGCGTACGAGCTGCACCCACCGACGCCGCGCGCCCCCGAGCTGGCCATCGCCCCCGCGGAGGTCCGCACCACGGCCCGCACCACGGCCCGCCGGAACACCGCCGCGCGCACCCGCCGCCGTACGGTCCGCGGCTGATCGTCACTTACCGCACCACCCCCTGACGTGCGAGGCTGAAAGCGCCCGACCCGTCCCACCGCACCCGAGGAACGACACACCATGAGCCCCGCCGAAGGCGACCGTGAACCCCAGCAGCGCATCCTGATCGTCGACGACGAGCCCGCCGTGCGCGAGGCGCTCCAGCGCAGCCTGGCCTTCGAGGGGTACGACACCGAGACGGCCGTGGACGGAGCGGACGCCCTGGAGAAGGCGACCGCGTACCAGCCCGACCTGGTCGTCCTGGACATCCAGATGCCCCGGATGGACGGCCTGACCGCCGCCCGCCGTATCCGCGGCGCGGGCGACACGACCCCCATCCTGATGCTGACGGCCCGCGACACGGTCGGCGACCGTGTCACCGGGCTCGACGCCGGGGCCGACGACTACCTGGTCAAGCCGTTCGAGCTGGACGAGCTCTTCGCCCGTGTCCGGGCCCTGCTGCGCCGCAGCTCGTACGCGGCGGCCTCGGTGGCCGGCGCGGTCCAGGAGGACGAGGCGCTCACCTTCGGGGACCTGCGGATGGACCTCGCGACGCGTGAGGTCACCCGCGGGGGGCGTGCCGTCGAGCTGACCCGTACGGAGTTCACGCTGCTGGAGATGTTCATGGCCCACCCGCGCCAGGTGCTCACCCGTGAGCAGATCCTGAAGGCGGTCTGGGGCTTCGACTTCGAGCCGAGCTCGAACTCCCTGGACGTGTACGTCATGTACCTGCGCCGCAAGACGGAGGCAGGCGGCGAGCCCCGTCTCGTGCACACCGTGCGCGGGGTGGGGTATGTGCTGCGGTCGGGTGGGGCGGAGTGAAGAACGTCGTACGCCGGTACCGGTCGCTTCCGCTGAGGGCGCGACTGTCGCTGCTGGTCGCGGCGGCGGTGGCGTTCGCGGTGGCGGCGGTTTCGGTGAGCTGTTGGTTCGTGGTGCAGGGGAAGCTGTACGACGAGGTGGACAACGACCTGCAGCGTGCGGCGGCGAAGCCACAGCGGTACGACCAGGTCGAGGCCTTTCTCAGTACCTGCCCGAAGGAGCCGAAGGACACGAATACCACCAACGGCCTCGTGGGGCGCGGCTCCTACTACTTCCAGCTGATCAAGGACGACGGCACGGCCTGTGTCGACGAGAGCTCCCAGGGCACGGTCAAGGTCACGTCCAGCGACACCGATGTGATCGAGAACGCGACGAAGACGGGCAACGGACTCGCCCGCAACGGCACCGACGCGAACGGCAACGCCGTACGCGTGCTGACAACGCCCCTGCTGGTCACCGAGGGCGGCTTCTCTCCGCCGCAGATCTACCCCGGTGCCGCGCTGCAGATCGCGATTCCTCTGAAGAACACCCAGAACACCCTCAACGACCTCGCCCTCCTGCTCCTCCTCGTCTCCGGCATCGGAGTCGTGGGCGCCGGAGCGACGGGCCTGTTCGTGGCCCGTGCGGCCCTGCGCCCTGTCGACAAGCTCACCGACGCCGCCGAACACATCGCCCGCACCGAGGACCTGACGATCCGTATCCCCGTGGAGGAAGAGGCAGAGGACGAGATCGCGCGCCTCTCCCGCTCGTTCAACTCGATGACAAGCGCCCTGGCGAACTCCCGCGAACTGCAACAGCAGCTCATCGCGGACGCCGGCCACGAACTCCGCACGCCCCTGACGTCGTTGCGTACGAACATAGAACTCCTCACCCGCAGCGAGGAGACGGGCCGACCGATCCCCGCGGCCGACCGCAAGGCACTGCTCGCCTCGGTCAAGGCGCAGATGACGGAACTGTCCTCCCTGATCGGTGACTTGC
Source organism: Streptomyces spongiae (assembly GCF_009377185.1). Taxonomy (GTDB): domain Bacteria; phylum Actinomycetota; class Actinomycetes; order Streptomycetales; family Streptomycetaceae; genus Streptomyces; species Streptomyces spongiae. Next base: position 3,736 of record NZ_VJZC01000401.1, on the reverse strand, counting down.
AGGAGCTGTCCCGCACGGACACGGGCCAGCAGGGCGACCGCGTTCAGGTGGTGGACTTCCAGGACACGGTGGAGTCGGCCCTGCGCCGCGCCCGCCTGCGCGGCCCGGAGCTGACGATCACGGCGGACCTCGGCCCCTGGTACGTACGGTCGGAACCGGCGGCCCTGGAGCGCGCGATCGTCAACATCCTCGACAACGCGGTGAAGTTCAGCCCCGAGGGCGGCAGCATCGAGGTGGCCCTGGCGCAGGGCACCCTGACCGTCCGGGACCACGGCCCCGGCATCCCCGCCGACGAACTCCCCCACGTCTTCGACCGCTTCTGGCGCTCACCTTCAGCGCGCGCGCTGCCGGGCTCGGGCCTGGGCCTGTCGATCGTGGCCCGCACGGTCCAGCAGGCAGGCGGCGAGGTGACGCTGACCCGCGCGGAGGGCGGCGGCACGCTGGCGACGGTGCGGCTGCCGGGGGCGCCTACGCCGCCGCCCGAGGTGCCGTGAGGGCGAGCCCCTAGTCCGAGGGGGACGCCTGGCGGGCCACGCGCTCCAGTCGGCTTCGATAGTCCTCCCACCACTCCGCGTCCACGGGCGGGATGCTGTTGCTGCCCTGTTTCTCGCCCACAGCGCCGTCCATGAGTTCCCGGACGATGTCGGCGTGCCCGGCGTGCCGGTGCGTGTCGGCGATCACGCGCACGACGGCATGGTGCAGGGTCACCTCGTCCTTGCCGCTCGGCCACCACGGCACCCTGCCGACCGCGTCGAGCGCCAGCGCGTCGAGCGTCGCGTCGGCGTGCGCCCACGCCCGGCGGTACAGCCCCACGATGTACTCACGTGACTCGTCGGCGGTGGCCCACATATCCGCATTGTCCTCGGCCCCCTCATCGAGCCAGGGCATCGGCTCACCGGACGGCCGCCCGAAGGTGTCCCCGAGGTACCCCAGCTCCACACTCGCCACATGCTTGACCAGGCCCAGCAGATTGGTCCCGGTCGGCGTCATCGGCCGACGGACGTCGTACTCCGAGAGCCCTTCGAGCTTCCAGAGCAGGGCGTCCCGGGCCTCCTGGAGGTAGCGGTGAAGGTCGGCTTTGGGATCCGGGGCGGTCTTCGGTGGGGTCATGGGGTCAGTCTGGCGATCGTGGAATCGTTGTCGAACGCCATTTCATGAGCGGACGGAGGCGGTCCGAGCGTCAATCAGTCGCCGGGCTCGAGTTCTCGCACCCGGTAGCGAATCTTCGACGCCTCTTCGAGGAGGGACTTGGCCTCGTCGATGTCAGTGCACTCGTACGCGGCCCGGTGTTCGAGATCATGCACGTGCGCGTCCAGCTTGGGATCACGGGCGAGCGCGTACTCGACCCACCAGCGGGCCATGAACGCGGGCACAGGGCCGAGGTCGTAAGTATCGGCGATCGCCCGCTTCCAGTGCGCGTCAAAGTCGGGGAGCAGCTCGGGTGTGTGCTCGGCGATGGCCTCACGCAGCGCCTTCGGGGCCCGCTCGGGCATGGGAGGGACGACGGTATCGGATTCCGCAGCGTGAGCAGCCATGATCAATGTCCTCCTTCGACGCGCCGTGTCCACGACCACAACCGCGCTCACCGTGCCCGCGCGAGGCCAGCGGCCAAGTCATGCCGGCCCGCACGGAGAGCGGCGGTACGCGGTACGACTGCCGGGGCGCCTACTCCTCCGTCGGAGGTGCCTGATCTGGTTCGACCCCCTGCCAGAAGACCTGTTCCACAATGATCTGGGGATCTTCGACGCGGGGTACGAAGGAGTACTTCAGCCAGCCGCTGCCGTCGTCAAAGAAGAGGGCACGTGCGCCGCTCGGCTCGCTGGACCGTACAGGCACGACCTGCATTCCGTCGGGAAGGCAGGCATCCGTCTCGATACCTCGGAAATATGGATCCTTCGCCGTGACCAGTTCGGCGCGCGCGGCGTAGACCCATTCCTGTACATGCGCAGGCAGCGCTTCGAGGGCGGCGAGAGCATCGAGGCGCCAGTCCATCTGCCAAGGCGGCCCCATCAATCCGTCAGTCACTCGCCGGGCTCCAGTTTTTGCACCCGGTGGCGAATCCTCGCTGCCTCTTCGAGGAGGGCCTTCGCTTCGGCGATGTCGGTGGACTCCGCTGCCCGGAGTTCGAGATCGTGCACGTGTGCGTCCAGCTCGGGGTCCCGGGCCAAGGCGTACTCACCCCACCAGAAGGCCACGAACGCGGGCACAGGGCGTACGTCATACGCATCGGCAATCGCCCACTTCCAGTGCTCGTCGAAGTCCGGGACAAGCTTGGGCGTGTGCTGGGCGATGGCCTCACGCAGCGCCTTCGGGGTCCGCTCGGGCATGGGAGGGACGATGGGATCGGATTCCGCAGCATGGGCAGCCATGATCGATGTCCTCCTTCGACGCGCCGTGTCCACGACCATAGTCGCGCTCACCGTCCCCGCGCGGATTGTCCGCGCACCCACTCGGGCGGAGGCAGCTGGCCCCGGGCCCGCACCTTCTCGGCGGCCAGGGCGTACAGGTTGGCCAGTACGTCCGGCCCTTGGTCGAGTTCCTCGTCGGTCAGCGGACAGCCCATCCGCTCACGCAGTGTCTCGCGGATGGCGGCGATGCGTTCGGCGAGCTGATCGACGGTGGGCTGCTGAGCGGTAGAGGGGGCTGTGGTCGTGATCTCTGGCATGGGATCACCGTGACGGGACCGCACTCCTTTCCGTCCCGGTTTCTCGCCTGCTTCACCCGATGGTGCTTACGTCCGCCCCACCCTTGACGCCCTCCATGAACGCGGACCAGGAGGCCGCTGAGAAGACCAGCGGGCGGGCATCCGGGGTCTTGCTGTCGCGGACGGGGACTATGCCGGGGTGGCCGTCGGCGACCTCGACGCAGTTGTTGTCCCCTCCGTCGCTGTAGGTCGACTTGCGCCAGACAGCGGTGCTGAGGTCAGGGGTTCGCTTCATGATCTGTGCTCCTCCAGTACATCCCTGATGAACGTCAGCGAGTCCGATGGGGACAGCGCCAGATCTCGCAGCCGATCGTAGGACAAACGGTGGCGCATGACGTCCTCTGGATCGTCCATCAGCAGGCCGTCGGTGCCAGATTCCGTGTAGGCCACGGCACTTCCGTCCTTCTGCCAGAGCAGGGTCAGCGACCCCTTGCCCATGAGGTGGTGGACTCCCACGGAGAACGGCAGCACCTGCACGACGACGTTGGGCCGCTGCGCGACGGCCTCGATGCGCAGCAACTGGCCTTCCCACGTCTCCGCGCTGGCGGAGGGACGGCGGAAGGCGAGTTCGTCGATGATGAAACGGACGCTGGGCGCCGGTTCCTTGCTCAGCAGAAGCTGCCGCCCCAGGCGAGCTGCCACCTGCTCCTCGACCGCCTCGGCGTCCTGGCCTGTTGTCTGGGGCCCAGACAACACCTCCCGAGCAAACTCCTCGGTCTGCAGCAGGCCGGGCACATTCGGCGCGTACCTGTGCATGATCCGTGCCGTCGCCTCCAGCCGCATGAACTCCTTGTACTTGTCCTTGAAGGCGTCGATCCGCGCCACCTTCCAGTGACAGACGAGCAGGTCACCGCACCCGTAGTACCCGTCCAAGTCCTCCATGACCGTCACCTTGGACAGCCGCTCGCCCGACTCCAGACGGCTCAGGTAGCTCTTGTCGTAGCCGGTCTCGTCCGCCAGTTGTCCCAGCGTCTTCCCGGCCTTCTCGCGCAGGAACCGGAGCGTCTGCCCCAATACTGCCCGCCCCGACTC
>NZ_VJZC01000003.1 GCF_009377185.1 Streptomyces spongiae | reverse complement strand
GTCCGGGGCGGAGCCCCGGGGATGGGACGGGTAGGGGCGGCGGGGGCGAGAATCCCACGGTCAGCCACCCCACCGCCGCACGCCCCGTACTAGTCCCGCGCCAACCACCCCTCGCTCCGCTCCCGCTCATACGGCAGACGGGCGGCAGCCACCGGCGTCGCGTCCAGGCGGGCGGTGATGACCAGAGTGCCCTCCTCGACCTGGTAGTCGACAGGGAGCCCCAACCCGCGCATCGCGGCGACCATCCCGGTGTTCGAGGACTGCGTGACGGCGTAGACACTGGAGCACCCGGCCTCGACCGCCATCGTCACCAGCCGGCCCAGCAACTCGCCGCCGATACCACGCCGCTGCCACGCGTCCTCGACCAGTAGCGCGACCTCCGTCTCGTCGCCGTCCCACAGCAGGTGGCCGAGACCGACGACCTTCCCCGAGGCGGTCTGCACGGCCAGGGTGCGGCCGAAGCGGGGGCTCAGCAGGTGGTTGAGGTAACGGTCGGCGTCACCCAGCGGACCGTGGTAGCGCATGCCCAGCGTGCGCGCCGAGCACCGCGCGTGCATCGCCTTCGCCGCGTCGAGGTCGTCCGTGTCGGCGCGCCGCACGGTGATGTCGCTGCCCTCCGACAGCGTCAGCACGTCCTGGCTGCGCGGGATCCGCGGACCCAGCCGGGCGTCCAGTTCCACCAGGGCCCTCGCCCGCGCGAACTCCGTCGGCGTGAACGGCAGATACGGCCGCTCCACCGTGATCACCCCGCCCTCCGGCGCCCGCAGCCGCATCACCGTGTCCTCCAGGGCGCCCTCGACCGGGACGCCGTCCTGGCCCCGGCCCGAGCCGGGCGCGGTGGCAGGGAGCGAGCGGATGGTGCACCGGCCCAGCAACTGGCGCAGGGCGAGCGGGAGCTCCGCCGCGTCCAGCGCCGTCCGCGTGGCGAGGCCCAGTACTCGCGTGGGCCCGTCGACGAGGTCGTGGGCGTCGGCCCGCTCGATCCACGTACTGGCGCCGCCCGCCTGCGAGACCGTGTGAGTGATCTCGTTCGCGGACAACTCCTCGGGCGAACGCAGCAGGAACTCGTCCACCGTGCCCTCGGCCAGCGGATGCGTCTGCAGGCTCAGGATGTCCACCCGGTGGCCGGCCAGTGCCGTGCACAGCGCGGCCAGCGAACCGGGTTCGTCCTTCACCGTCGTCCTCATCCGCCACAGCACCGACGCCTCGTCGTCGGCCGTGTCGGTGCCGGACGGCCCGGCCTGCTCCCCCTCGGGGAGCGGCCGGGCGCCGGTATCGTCCGCCGGTGGTGCGTGACCGTGGCGGCGTGACCACCACGAGTGGAACCCTGCCGTGAACAGCGCGGCGAGTTCGGCCGCTTTCCGCCGCCGGTGGTGTACGGGGCGGCCGTTCGCCGCCCGCCTCACATCAGATTCGTTCGAAGTCATGCAACCACTGTGAAGGTAGGGTGTTGCGTGATCGCGAACGCTTTGTGACTGATCGGTAAAGTGTCTTTCCTCACCTTTGTTGCTGTTTGTATAGTTGCCCGCTTTACTGCCTGGTTTTACCGGCCGGCTTACCGCCCGGCTTACTGCCCGACTCGTCCCGGCTGCAGCACCTTCGTGAACAGCACGGTCCCGTCCTGCTCGCGCAGCCGTACCGTCAGCTCCCCGCTGTCACCGTCGATGTCGACCTCGCCGAAGAACTGGTAGCCGCCGGCCGGTGAGACGTTCGAGGCGGTCGGCGCCTTCACGAACACCCGCTCCGGGCCGAACGTGTTGTCGAGGGCGCTCGCCGGGAACGCACCCGCGTTGAGCGGGCCGGACACGAACTCCCAGAACGGCTCGAAGTCGGTGAAGGCGGCCCGCGACGGCTGGTAGTGCTGGGCGGAGGTGTGGTGCACGTCGGCGGTCAGCCACACCGTGCCCGTGACCTTGCGGCGCTTGATGAACCGCAGCAGCTCCGCGATCTGCAGCTCACGGCCCAGCGGCGCGCCCGGGTCCCCCTGCGCCACGGCCTCGATGTTCTTCTTGCCCTCGGTCGTGTCGGGGACGACCAGGCCGAGCGGCATGTCGGCCGCGATCACCTTCCACACGGCACGCGACCGCGCCAGCTCGCGCTTCAGCCACTCCAACTGCTCGGCGCCGAGGATGCCCTGCGGGTCGGTGGTCTGGTTGTCCGGCGAGTTGGCGTTGCGGTACGTGCGCATGTCCAGCACGAACACGTCCAGCAGCGGGCCGTGGCGCAGCACGCGGTGGACGCGGCCGTCGCGCTCACCGGGCTGCAGCGTGGAGATCGGGTAGTACTCGCTGAACGCCCGCCGCGCACGCGCCGCCAGGACGTCGACGCTCTTCTCGGTGTACCGGGTGTCCGAGTCCGCGATCACCTGGCCCGGGTACCAGTTGTTGCGCACCTCGTGGTCGTCCCACTGGATGACCGACGGCACCCGGGCGTTGAAGTCCCTGAGGTTCTCGTCCAGCAGGTTGTAGCGGAAGTTGCCGCGGAACTCCGCCAGGGACTCGGCGACCTTGGACTTCTCCTCGGTGGTGACGTTCCGCCACACACTGCCGTCCGGAAGCGTCGCCGTCGCCGCGATCGGGCCGTCGGCGTAGATGTTGTCGCCGCTGCAGAGGAAGAAGTCCGGGTCCAGCGCGCCCATCGCGTCGAAGATGCGGTAGCCGCCGAGGTCCGGGTTGATGCCCCAGCCCTGTCCTGCCAGGTCGCCCGACCACACGAAGCGCACCCCGTCACAGCGCTTGTCGGATGTCGTACGGAACGTGCCCGTGACCGGCTCGCCGGTGCGGCGCGGGTCGTCCGGGTCGGCCAGCAGGACGCGGTAGTGGATCTGCTCGCCCGACGGCAGGCCGCGCAGCCGCGTCGTCCCGGTGAAGTCCGTGCCGGAGCCCAGCAGCGGGCCGTGCCATCTGGCCGGGTTGCGGAAGGACTCGGTGGCGGACGTCTCGACGATCATCCGGGCCGGCCGGTCGGAACGTACCCACACCAGGCCGGAGTGCGCGGTCACGTCCCCGGTCTGCACACCCCATCCGGCCTTCGGCCGCCCCGAAAGGGAGAACGCCGGTGCCGCACCCAGCGTGGCGGGCACGGCCAGGGCCGCCGACGCGGCGAGAGAGCCGCGCAGCACGCTGCGGCGGCCGGGCAGGGAGTTCGGCGAACGGTGTGACATGAATGCGCCTCCAGGGACGGATCCGGCCAATGTGCAACGCCACAACTACTGGTGCACCGAGGCGCACACGGAAACCACAAGTGAACAACTGGCCCAGGGAGAAAGGGAACCGGTGTACGGCTCCGGGCGCGTCGCATCCTCACACCGCGCCGGGCCCGTCTTCACACCGTGCCGGGCGTCCTCACACCGCGCCGGGGGCGACCGCGTGCGCCAACAGCCGCACACCCTCACGAATCCGCGCAGGCGACAGATGCGCGTACCCCAGTACCAACCGCACCCCGTCGTCCGGAACCCGCCCGTGGTCCGCGAGCGGACGCACCGAGACCCCGGCCGCCCCCGCACGCCCCACGAACCTCTCCAGCGGCCCGTACGCGTTGGGCAGTGCGGCGATGACGTGCAGCCCCGCCGCGATCCCGGACACCTCGGTGCCCGGCAGGTGCTCCTCCAGGGCGGACACGAGCGCGTCGCGCCGCTCCCGGTAGGCGCGCTGGCAGCGCCGCAACTGCCGGTCGTAGTCGCCCCGTTCGACGAAGCGGGCGAACACCGCCTGGTCGATCGTCGGATGGCCGAGGTCCATGGTCCGCTTCCGCTCCACGACCTCCTCGGCCAGCGCCCGGGGGACGAGCAGCCAGCCGAGCCGCAGCCCCGGGGCGAGGGACTTGCTGACGGACCCGGTGTACGCCACCCGCTCGGGGTCGAGGCCCTGGAGCGCCCCCACGGGCGCACGGTCGTAGCGGAAGTCCCCGTCGTAGTCGTCCTCGACGACCAGCCCGTCCACCGCGCGCGCCCAGTCGAGCAGTTCGGCCCGCCGGCGCGCCGAGTACGCGATCCCGGTCGGGAACTGGTGGGCGGGCGTGGTCACCACGACCCGTACGCCCGCCTCCCGCAGCGGACCGGTGGCCATTCCCTCCGCGTCCAGCGGCAGCGGTATGGTGCCGACGCCGGCCGCGGCGTACAGGGCGTCGTGCTGGGGGCTCCCCGGGTCCTCGACGCCGACGGTGCGCACCCCGCGCGCGTGGAGCACGAAACCGAGCAGGGCCGTCGCCTGGGCCACGCCCGAGACCACCACGATCCGTTCCGGGTCCGCGACCACACCCCGGCGCCGCGCGAGCAGTTCCGCGAGCGCCGTACGCAGCCGGGGCAGCCCGCGTGGATCCGGGTAGCCCAGCGCGTGGTGCGGGAGTTCGGCGAGCACTCCGCGCTGTGCGGCCGCCCAGGCGGCGCGTGGGAACAGCGAGAGATCCGGTGTCCCGGGGAGGAAGTCGGCGCGGGCGCCGGGGGAGCGCGGTGCGAGGTCACGTGCGCGGGGGCGTGCGGACCGTACCGCGTCCCCCACCCAGGTGCCCGCGCCCCGGTCGCTGCGCAGATACCCCTCGGCGGTCAGCTGCTCGTACGCCTCCGTCACCAGCCCCCTCGACACACCGAGATCGGCGGCCAGTTCACGGCTGGACGGCAACCGCGTGCCGGGCGCGAGCCGTCCCGTGCGGACCGCCTCGCGCAGCGCCGCCTGCAACGTGCGCCCACGCGCGCGTGCCGGCGCGGAGGCGGCCGGCAGGAGCAGCTCCCACGCGGCCGTCCATGGAGCGGAATCCGCCGGCGGACCGTGCGCCTCGCCCGAACTGGTCCCCGATGACGTCATGAAAGTGGACCTTAAACCGGACCGCTTCCCTTCATAGCGTCACCGCCATGAACGCCACGACCACCCGCGGACCCTCCTCACCGCCCTCGCCTGCGTCCTCGTCGGCGCCTCCTTCACCGCCAACAGCGTCCTCGGCGACTACCCGTACGCGGGCGGCCAGTTCCTGCGCTACGGCCTCGCCTGCCTGTTGCTCCTCCCGCTGGTCGGCCGCGGCGGCACGGCACCCCTGCGGCGGCTGACCCCACGTCAGTGGGCGAGACTGGCGCTGCTCGCGGCCGTTGGCATGGTCGGGTTCAACCTCGCGGTGATCGCCGCCGAGCGCACCGCGGAACCCGCCGTACCAGGTGTCTTCGTGGGCTGTGCGCCCGTGGTCGTCGCCGTGGCCGTCCCCCTCATGGAGGGACGTCGTCCACAGCGGCTCGTCCTGTACGGCGCGTCACTCGTCGCGGCGGGCGCGTTCACCGTCCAGGGGTGGGGCCGTACCGACGGCGCCGGAATCGCCTTCTCCCTGTGCGCGCTGGCAGGGGAGGTCGGCTTCGCGGTGCTCGCCGTGCCGGTGCTGCGACCGCTCGGGCCACGACTGCTGTCGGCCACGGTGTGCGGGATCGCCGCGGTCGAGTCGGCGGCGGCCGGTGTCCTCACCGACGGCACCGCCTGGCTGCGCACGCCCGACACGACCGAGACGGCCGCGCTGCTGTGGCAGGCGGCGGTCGTCACCGTCATCGGCTTCGTCTGCTGGTACATGGGCATGGAGCGCATCGGCGCGGAGCGCGCCACGCTCTTCTCCGGCCTGATCCCGGTGGCCGCCGCCTGCACCGCCCCACTCGTCGGCACGGGCTCGTACGGCATGGCGCAGGCACTCGGCAGCGCCCTGGTCGGCGCGGGGGTCGCCCTGGGGTCCAGGGCCCCCGCACGTTCCGCGCCCGATCCCTTGGTGGTGGACTCGCCTGGACAGGGCGGCACCCGTCGGTTGGGATGGAGAGCGTGACCACCGACACCGCGACCGAGGTCTTCGAAGAGCACCGTCCCGTCCTGATGGGCGTCGCCTATCGCATGCTCGGGCGGGTGGCCGACGCGGAGGACGTGGTCCAGGAGGCATGGTTGCGCTGGTCCGGCGCCGACCGCTCGGAGGTGCGCGAACCGCGCGGCTACCTCGTCCGGGTCACCACCCGGCTCGCCATCGACCGGCTGCGCCACGTGAAGTCGCGCAACGAGGCGTACGTCGGCCCCTGGCTGCCCGAGCCGTACGTCACCGACTTCGCGGACACCGTCCCGGACGCCGCCGAACGGGCCGTGCTCGCCGACTCCGTCTCGCTGGCCGTCCTCGTGGTGCTGGAATCCCTGTCACCCCTGGAGCGCGCGGTCTTCGTCCTCCGCGAGGCATTCGGCTACCCGTACGCCGACATCGCGGCCGTCCTCGACCGCAGCGAGGCGGCCGTGCGCCAACTCGCCGGCCGGGCCCGCAGGCACGTGGACGAGCGGCGGCCGCGCTACGAGGTGGACCCGGCCGAGCGCCGCGAGATGACCGAGCGGTTCCTCGCCGCGGCGGCGGAGGGCGACCTGGAGGGCCTCATGTCGCTGCTGGCCCCCGACGTCCGCCTGATGGGCGACAGCGGCGGCCTCGCCAAGGCGCCCGTTCGGGTCCTGGAATCGGCCGACAAGGTGGGGCGGTTCGTGCACGGCGCGGCCCGGAAGGGCGTACCGGACGCGTCGTTCCGCTTCATGGAGATCAACGGTGCCGTCGCGGCGGTCGTCCTGTCCGGCGACAAGGTCGACAGCGTGTTCCAACTCGACGTCGCGGACGGCCGCATTCAGTGGGTCTACATCATGCGCAACCCGGAGAAGTTGCTGTCCCTGCCGCTCGACCGGTGACCGCCGCGTACGAGGATTGGTCTTGACCAAGGGTGGGGCCCGCCTTATGGTCGCAGAGAAAGTGCAACAACCTTTAATAAACAAGGGCGCCAAAACGCCGCCGGGCCACGGCGAAACGCGGAGGACAGGGTGGGGACCACGCAGCTGGAAACGGTGCCGGAGCCGAAGTACTGGCATCTCAAGACCGTGCTCAGTGAGGCATTGGACTCCGAGTTCTCGGTGGGCGAGATCCTGCCCAACGAACGTGACCTCGCCGCCCGGTTCGGAGTGGCACGTGCCACTCTCCGCCAGGCATTGGAGCAGCTCGAACTGGAGGGCCGGCTGCAGCGCCGCCGCGGCGTCGGTACCACGGTCGCCCCGCCGCGCATGGGCGTGGCCGTCGGAACCGAGGAGCAGACCTGGCCGGGCGCGGCCGACGACGCCTGGCAGCCCGCCGACTGCGCGATGGCGCCCCCGCCCCCGGCGGTGGCCCACATCCTCGAGTCCGTCCACGGCGAGCAGGTGCACACCGTGCGCCGCTCCCGGGTGAGCCGCGGCCAGCCCGTGGCCGCCGAGCTGCTCTACGTGCCGGCGTCCTCCGTGGCCGCTCTCCCCGCCATAGACACACCCTCCGTCACGGCCCGCGCGCGTGCGGTGCTGCGCGAGCTCCAGCACCTGGAGCTGGAGGGCCAGGACCGTGCGGTGGAGCTCGGCTCGGCCAGCGCGGAGGACGCCAAGGAGCTCGACCGGCTGCCCGGCGCCCCCGTCCTCGTCGTCACGACCCGCTTCTTCGCCGGGGGACGCACGGCGGCGGTCTCCGTGGCCACCTACCGCGCCGACACCTGCCGGCTGACCTTCGGCGCCTCCGGCGGCGTCGAGATCCACCACGGCCAGGAGCGCCGCGCTTCCTGACCCCGCGCCCCGATAGGGGCGCGGGGCTGTGTCGATATGCGGCTCCGCCGCGTGGGCGCGCTCAGCCACACACAGCCCGCAGCCGCAATGTCACGGTCACACAGACGGCGCTCTCAGCGGAGCGCCCCCGTACTCCCCACCGCGAACAGTTCCTCCTCCACATGGTCCAGCGCCAGCCGCAGCGCCCCCGTGGCGACGGCCGCCTCGCCCAGCCTCGACAGCGTCACCCTGGGCGGGCGGAGGCAGCAGCGAGCCAACTCGTGGCGCAGGGGATCGAGCATGTCGTCCAGGCCGGGCGCCCAGCCGCCGATGACCACCAGCTCGGGGTCCAGGGCCAGGACGAGCGCCGCCACGTCGTGGACGAGCCGCTCGGTGAAGCGGTCGAAAGCGGCGCGGGCCCGTTCGTCGCCCTCGCGCGCGTGCGCGAGAATCTCGACGACCGCCTTCTCGTCCAGCGGGTGCAAGGGCTTGTCCGTGGTCGACAGCAGCGCCTCGGGCGTGGCGCCGCGTCCCATCAGATGGAGCGCGCCGATCTCCCCGGCCGCACCGCCGTACCCCCGGTGCAGCCGCCCGCCGATCAGCGAACCGGCGCCGGGGCTCAGCCCCGCCAGCACGAACACCACGTCGTCGGAGTCGACGGCCGCGCCCTTCCAGTGTTCGGCGACCGCCGCCGCGTTGGCGTCGTTCTCGACCAGCACCGGGCACTTGAAGGAACGGCTGAGCCGCTCGCCCAGATTCAGGCCCGTCCACCCGGGAAGCGCCGTGCACAGCCGTACCGTGCCGTCTGCCTCGACGATCCCGGGGCTGCCCACGCCGACCGCGCGCAGTGAGCCGCGGGAGACGCCCACGCGGCGCAGCAGTTCCGCGACCGTCGTGCGCAGCCGCTCCAGCCGTTCGTCCGCGGGTGCCTTCTCGGCGACGTCCTTGGACATCGTGCCCAGCACCCGGCCGTCCAGGTCCGCGAGGAGCGCCGTCACCCGGTGGGCGCCGATGTCCAGGCCCAGCAGATGACCGGCCTCCGCCCGGAACCGGAACCGCCGCGCGGGCCGCCCCTGCCGCCGTGCCGCGCCCTCCTCGGCCGCCTGCTCCACGACGAGCCCGGTTTCGACCAGCCCCTCGACCACGCCCTCGACCGTCGGCCGGGACAGGCCGGTCACCCGGGTGATCTCGGTCAGCGTGGCATGCTCCGTGGCGCGCAGCGCGTGCAGCACCACGGCCGAATTGATCCTCCGCAGCAACGAGGGATCCCCGCCGGTCAGCTGCCCCAACGTCCGTCCTCCCAGCTCGTGCGCGTATGGGGCCGGATGGTACTCGTCCTGGCCGAACGCGGCGAGAGCCTCGCGGTCCCGATCCGTGGGCGGGCGCGGACCGGCTGAGCGCGGGCGCCCCGTCAGCCCGGGGCCACGAACCCCGACTCGTACGCCGCGATCACGGCCTGGGTACGGTCACGGGCGCCGAGCTTCGCGAGGACGGAGCTCACGTGCGACTTCACCGTCTCCGTGCCGACGACCAGCCGCCCGGCGATCTCCGCGTTGGACAGCCCACGGGCCATCAGCCGCAGCACCTCAGCCTCCCGCCCCGTCAGCGCGGCCCGCTCCATGGCCACCCGCGCCTCCCGGTTCCCGCCACCGTCGCCGTACTCGGCGGCCAGCTGCCGCACCGACGCCGGGAACAGCAGCGACTCGCCCTCGGCCACCAGCCGCACCGCGTGCACGATCTCGGCCGGCCGCGCCCGCTTCAGCAGGAACCCGTCGGCGCCCGCCCGTAGCGCCTCGTACACGTACTCGTCGTTCTCGAACGTCGTCACCACGAGGATCTTCGGAGGCTCCGGCACCGTCCGCAGCACCGCGCGCGTGGCCTCGATACCGTCCAGCAGCGGCATGCGGACGTCCATCGCCACGACGTCCGGCCGCAGCTGCCGCACCAGGGGGATCACCGCCGCCCCGTCGGCCGCCTCCCCGACGACCTCGATGTCGGACTGCGCCTCCAGCACGGCGCGCAGCCCCGCGCGAACGAGGGGCTCGTCATCGACGAGCAGGACGGTGACCGGCATCCGGCCAGCCTAGATCAACAGTGCGGTACGGGGGTCGGCTTCCAGCCCGCGCGGCCCCCGCCGGTCAGCGCAGCGGTAACTCGACCTGCACCTGCCAGTCGCCCCGGTCCGGGCCCGTGTGCGCCCGGCCGCCGAGCAGCGCCGCGCGCTCCCGTATCCCGCGCAGGCCGCTGCCCCGCCCCGGCCCGGGTATCTCCGCCGTCAGAGGATTACGGACCTCCAGGCCGAGGGAGCCGTCCGCGACCGCGACACGGACCTGGACGGGCACGCTCCCGGCGTGCCGCAGCACATTCGTGAGCGACTCCTGGAGGATGCGGTACCCCTCGCGGGAGACAGGGCCGGGCACCGTCTCCAGGGGCCCGGACAGCTCGGCGTCGACCTTGGCACCCGAGGCCCGCGCCGACTCCAGCAGCCGGTCGGCCTCGGTCAGGGTCGGGCGGCTGCTCACCGGGCGGTTCGCCTCGCGCAGGACGCCGAGCACCCGCTCCAGGTCCTCCAGCGCGGCCCGGCCGGTGTCCTCGATGGCGCCCAGGGCCCGGTCGGTGAACTCCGGGTCGCCCGCGGCCCGCGCCGCGCCCGCCTGCACCACCGCCACGGTCAGCGCGTGCCCGATGGAGTCGTGCAACTCCCGGGCGATGCGGTTGCGCTCCAGGAGCTGATCGGTGCGCTCCTCCAGGGCGGCGAGCCGCTCGGCCGCGGACGGTCCGAGGAGGCGGCGCGCGATGGCCGTGATCAGCTCGCCGAGACCGACGACCAGGCCGTACAGGGCGAGCAGGGGGAGTGGTGCGAGGAGGCCGTACGCCCAGTGCGGCTGCGTGATGTGGTTGAGCAGCGGGTTGTCGTACGGCACGCGCCCGAACGCCGCCCCCGTCAGGTCGTAGGCGAGAACCGGCCCCCAGACGGTGCTGAACATGGCCACCGCGCCCAGGGCCATACGGACTTCCAGCCACAGCACCGTGCGCAGCCGATCGCGCCACGTCGCCGACTGCGCCGTGGAGATCCCCGAGTCCCGCTCACCCGGCACCAGCAGCAAGTGCGCCTGCACGCCCTCGCCGTGCCGCACGGCCGGGATCAACCCGACCGGAAGCACCACCAGCGCGGGCACCCACGGCTTCGAGATGTCGATGAACATCCACACGCTGACGAACAGCATCGGCACCCACAGGTGCAACCAGCGTGTGTACGTCGTCCCCCGGAGCAGCGGGCGCAGGAAGCGGGCCATTGGGACATCGTGCCAGCGGCCACTGACAACGGACCTCCCCCGAGCGGGGGAGACGGTCTCCGCGCGCGGGGGAGGCACCGGGCCCGTTCCCACGGCCAGGCTGTGTGCCATGACCAGCATCGACGTACAGGACCTCACCAAGGAGTTCGGCAGCAAGCGCGCGGTGGACCACCTGACCTTCAGCGTGCTCCCCGGCCGCGTCACGGGCTTCCTCGGCCCGAACGGCGCCGGGAAGTCCACCACCCTGCGCCTGGTCCTCGGCCTGGACCGCCCGACCTCCGGCACCGCCACGGTCGGCGGCCGCGCCTACGCCACGCTCGACGAACCCCTGCGCCATGTGGGCGCCCTGCTCGACGCGCAGGCGCCGCACGGTTCGCGGACCGCCCGCGACCATCTGCGGGCGCTCGCGGTCAGCAACCGCATCGGGCCCGGCCGCGTCGACGAGGTGCTGGAGGAGACCGGACTGGCCTCGGTCGCGCGGCGCCGCGTGAAGACGTATTCCCTGGGGATGCGCCAGCGCCTTGGCATCGCGGCCGCCCTGCTCGGTGACCCGCCCGTGGTGCTGCTCGACGAGCCGTCCAACGGTCTGGACCCCGAAGGCATCATCTGGATCCGTGAGGTGCTGCGCCGCCTCGCCCGCGAGGGCCGCACCGTCCTCGTCTCCAGCCACCTCATGAACGAGACCGCGTCCTTCGCCGACCACTTGGTCGTCCTGGGCCGTGGCCGGCTGCTCGCCGACACCCCCATGCGGGACTTCATCGAGGCGCGCGTGGAGCCCCGCGTGCGGATGCGCACGACGGACGGCCCGGCGCTGCGGGGGCTCCTCGCGCGGCACGGTTACGAGGCGAGCGAGGACGACGAGGGGCGGTGGACGGTGCACCGGGCGCGTGTGGAGGACATCGGCACCCTCGCCTCCGGCGCGGGCCTGCCGATCCTGGAACTCGCCGCCGAGGAGGGCACATTGGAGCAGGCCTACCTCGATCTGACGGCCTCGGAAGCCGAGTTCACCACGACCCCCGTCCAGCCTCAGGAGGCCTGACCATGGCGTTCGCACCCGTCCTCCACTCCGAGTGGATCAAGATCCGTACCCTGCGGTCGATGCTCTGGGCGCTCGGCGCGATCGTCCTCGCCACCACCGCGTTCTCCGCGCTCGCCGGACTCGACCCCGAGGGCGGGGACTTCGACCCGCTGTTCACGGCGTTCTTCGGGGTGAGCTTCGGACAGGTCGCGGCGGTCGCCTTCGGCGCGACGGCCGTCTCGTCCGAGTTCCAGAACGGCGCCCTGCGCGTCTCGCTGTCCGCGGTGCCCCAGCGGGGCCGGTGGTTCGCGGCCAAGGCGGTCGCGGTCGGCGTACCGGCCCTGGCCGTCGGTCTGGTCACGGGCTTCGTGACCCTGACCGTGGGCAGGGCGGTTCTCGGGGACAAGGCGAACGGGATCACCTGGACCGAGAGTGTGCGCGGAGTCGTCGGCTGTGCCGTCTACCTCGCGCTGATGGCCCTGTTCGCGACCGGACTCGCGGCCGTGCTGCGCAGCGGTGCCGCCACCCTCGGCATCCTGATCCCGTTCCTGATCCTCGTGTCCTTCGTGGTCGGGGACGCGTCGGGCGGCGTCGCCGACTTCCTGCCCGACAAGGCGGGACAGGCGGTCCTCCACCAGACGACCGAGGGGTCGCTGGGGCCCTGGAGCGGGCTGGCGGTGACCGCGTGCTGGACGGCGGCGGCGCTGCTGGCGGGAGCCTGGAGCGTACGGCGCCGGGACGCGTGACCTCTGGGACACAGCGCTGCTCCTCCCCGCTAGGCGAGCGCCGCCGCCTCCCGCAACCGCCCGAACTCCTCCGCCATCGTCGCCGCCGTCCAGTGCGCGTTCAGCCCACTGGGATTGGGCAGCGCCCAGACCCGCGTGTCGCCGATCCGGCGATCCTGCGGACCGATGGCGGCCTTGCGGTCGTCGAACGCCGCCCTGTACGCGGTCACCCCCACCACGGCCAGCCAGCGCGGCCGCAGCCGCTCGACCTTGGCGGTGAGCAGGCGTCCGCCCTCCGCGTACTCCTCGGCGGTCAGTTCGTCGGCCCGGGCGGTCGCCCGTGCCACCACGTTCGTGATCCCGAGCCCGTACGCCGGCAACTCGCCTTGCTCGGACGGTTTCATGAGTCGCGGTGTGAACCCGGACAGGTGCAGCACCGGCCAGAAGCGATTGCCGGGGCGGGCGAAGTGGTGGCCCGTCGCGGCCGTCATCAACCCCGGATTGATGCCGCAGAACAGCACATGGAGACCGTCCGCGACGACATCCGGTACGAGACGGTCGCGGGCGGCCTCCAGTTCCGCGGCGGTGAACCGCGTCAGAGGATCGCCCCCGGGGCGTAGCCCGCGGCCTCGGGGCGCTGCTTCACGATCTCCTCGATCCGCCCGACGACCACGGCGACCTGGTCGGCGGCGGCGCCCGTGAAGGACAGCTTGTCGGCCATCAGCGCGTCGAGCCCCGCCCGGTCCAGCGGGATGCGCTCGTCCGCCGCCAGCTTGTCGAGCAGTTCGTTGCGCTCGGCGCCCTGCTCGCGCATCGCGAGGGCCGAGGCGACGGCGTTCTCCTTGATGGCCTCGTGCGCGAGCTCGCGGCCCACGCCCGCGCGCACCGCGCCCATCAGCACCTTGGTGGTGGCGAGGAACGGCAGGTAGCGGTCCAGCTCCCGCGCCACGACCGCCGGGAACGCGCCGAACTCGTCGAGCACCGTCAGGAACGTCTCCAGCAGCCCGTCCAGCGCGAAGAACGCGTCCGGCAGCGCGACCCGGCGCACCACCGAGCAGGACACGTCGCCCTCGTTCCACTGGTCGCCGGCCAGCTCACCGGTCATCGAGGCGTAGCCGCGCAGGATCACCATCAGCCCGTTGACGCGCTCGCAGGAGCGGGTGTTCATCTTGTGGGGCATGGCCGACGAGCCCACCTGGCCCGGCTTGAAGCCCTCCGTCACCAGCTCGTGCCCGGCCATCAGCCGGATCGTCTTGGCCAGCGAGGACGGCGCGCCCGCCAACTGCACCAGCGCGGTCACGACCTCGTAGTCCAGCGACCGCGGGTAGACCTGGCCCACCGACGTGAAGGCCTGGGTGAAGCCGAGGTGCTGAGCGATCCGCTGCTCCAGCTCGGCCAGCTTCGACGCGTCCCCGCCCAGCAGGTCCAGCATGTCCTGCGCCGTACCCACCGGGCCCTTGACGCCACGCAGCGGGTAGCGGCCGAGCAGCTCCTCGACCCGCCCGTACGCCACGAGGAGCTCGTCGGCGGCGGTCGCGAAGCGCTTGCCCAGGGTGGTGGCCTGCGCGGCCACGTTGTGCGAGCGGCCGGCCATGACCAGCTCGCCGTACTCGCCCGCCAGCTTCCCGAGCCGCGCCAGCACGGCCACCGTACGGTCGCGCACCAGCTCCAGGGAGAGCCGGATCTGCAGCTGCTCCACGTTCTCGGTGAGGTCGCGGGACGTCATGCCCTTGTGGACGTGCTCGTGCCCGGCGAGGTCGTTGAACTCCTCGATCCGCGCCTTCACGTCGTGCCGCGTGACCTTCTCACGCTCGGCGATGGAGGCCAGGTCGACCTGGTCGAGCACCCGCTCGTAGTCGGCGAGTGCCGCGTCCGGCACCTCGATCCCCAGGTCCTTCTGGGCCCGCAGTACGGCCAGCCAGAGTTGCCGCTCCAGCCTCACCTTCTGCTCGGGCGACCAGAGCGTGGCGAGCTCGGCGGAGGCGTACCGTCCGGCGAGGACGTTCGGGATGCGGGGCTTGGCTGGCGCAGAAGTCACGTGCACGGATTCTACTGGCGATTCGTGCAGGCCAGGGCGGCGGGGTTCTTCATAGGAAGCTACGAAGCAGCCTCCGGGCCGCTCGGTGAGGTATACGGACCCTTCTCTACGCCGCCGGACCCTCGTACGGCAGCAACTCGGGACGCTTCGCGGGGCGCCCGTCACCCGAAGAGCGTCCCGTCAGGCGGCGGCCGATCCACGGCAGGAGGTACTGCCGGGCGAAGCGGACGTCGGCGGTTCGCCGGGCGACCCAGGCGGGCGGTGCCGTGACCGGCGGTGGCGTGCGCCAGTCGGCGTCCTCCGGCTCGTGGCCGAGGGCCTGCCAGACCGCCTCCGCGACCCGCCGGTGGCCGTCGGCCGTGAGGTGCAGCCGGTCCACGTCCCACAGCCGGGGATCACTCAGCGAAGGTGCTCCGTACAGGTCGACGACCACCGCGCCGTGCCGGGCCGCCAGCTCGTCGACACAGGTGAACAGCTCCTCCATACGCGGCCGGAACCGCTCCAGCACCGGGCCCTGACGGCCGGGGCTGCGCATCAGGACGAGCTGCTCGCAGGACGGGGCGAGCTTCTCGACGGCCTCCGTGAGGAGCCCGCGCACCCGCCCCATGTCGCACTTCGGCCGCAGTGTGTCGTTGAGGCCGCCGACCAGGGTGATCACGTCCGCCCCCATCGCGGCCGCCGTGTCCACCTGCTCGTCGACGATCTGCCCGATGAGCTTCCCGCGCACGGCCAGGTTGGCGTACCGGAAGCCGGGCGCCCGCGCGGCCATACGTGCCGCGAGGAGATCCGCCCAGCCCCGGTACGAACCGTCGGGCAAGAGGTCCGACATGCCCTCGGTGAAGGAGTCGCCGACCGCGACAAGACTGGTGTACGTGGGGTTCTTCTGCATGGCGACAGAGATGGTATCCCGTGCACATACCCGGCGGTCGGTCGGCCTCCATGTCCCACGAAAGCCCTACGAAATCCGACAGTGCCCGCGGACTCAGGCGGCCGGCTGTCCGAACAGCTCCCGCAGTACGTCCTCCATGGTCACCAGCCCCGCGAGCCGGCCGTCCGAGCCCAGCACGGCCGCCACGTGGGTACGGCTGCGCCGCATCGCCGTGAGCACGTCGTCGAGCGGTGTGCTCTCCCGCACTCGGGCGATCGGCCGCATGTCCTTCACCGGGAAGGGCACGTCTCGCGGTGCCGCGTCCAGCGCGTCCTTCACATGCAGGTAGCCGACGATACGGCGTCCCTCGTCCACCACGGGGAAGCGGGAGAACCCGGTCTCGGCGGACAGCCGCTCCAGCTCCTCCGGGGTGACCCCCACGCGCGCGTAGACGACGCGTTCCAGCGGCAGGGCGACGTCCAGGACGGCTGTGCGGCCGAGCTCCAGCGCGTCGTGCAGCCGCTCCTGTGCCCGGTCGTCGATGAGTCCCGCCTCGCTGGAGTCCTGCACGAGACGGGCGAGCCCGGCGTCCGAGAAGGTCGCGGTGACCTCGTCCTTCGTCTCGATCCGCATGAGCTTCAGCAGCGCGTTCGCGAAGGCGTTGATCGTGAAGATCACCGGACGCAGCGCCCGGGCCAGCGTCACCAGCGGCGGCCCCAGCAGCAGGGCGCTGCGCACGGGCTCCGCGAGGGCGACGTTCTTCGGCACCATCTCGCCGAGCAGCATGTGCAGATACGTGGCCAGCGTCAGCGCGATCACGAACGACACCACGTGCCCGGCGCCCTCCGAGAGGCCGACCGCGTGGAACACCGGCTCCAGCAGATGCGCGATCGCGGGCTCCGCGACCACACCGAGGACCAGCGTGCACAGGGTGATGCCGAGCTGCGCGGCCGCCATCAGCGCGGACACGTGCCGCAGGCCCCACAGCACACTGCGGGCCCGGCGGTCGCCCTGGTCGGCGTGCGGTTCGATCTGGCTGCGTCGCACGGAGATCAGCGCGAACTCCGCGCCCACGAAGAAGGCGTTGACGACCAGCGTCGCGAAACCGATCAGCAACTGGACGAAGGTCATCGCTGCCCCTCCTCATGGGCGGAGCCGCCGGAACGGCCGGAGTCGTCGAAGTGGTCGGAGTCGTCCGACACGACCGGCGCGTGCATCAGCACCCGAGCGGCCCGGCGCCCGGAGGCGTCCACCACGTCGAGCCGCCACCCGGCCGCCTCGACGCGGTCGCCCACGGCCGGTATACGGCCCAGTTCGGCCGCGACGAGACCCGCGAGCGTCTCGTACGGCCCGTCCGGCACCCGCAGCCCCACGCTCACGAGCTGGTCGATCCGGGCCGAGCCGTCGGCCGAGTACAGGGCACGGCCCTCGTCGTCGGTACCCGCCGGCGCCAGGTCGGGCGGCTCGTGCGGATCGTGCTCGTCGCGGACCTGGCCGACGACCTCCTCGACGATGTCCTCCAGGGTGACGACGCCCGCGGTGCCCCCGTACTCGTCGATGACGACGGCCATCGTGCGCTTGCCGCCCAACCGGTCCAGGAGCCGGTCGACGGTCAGCGACTCCGGGACGAAGAGCGGCTCGCGCAGCAACTCGGCCACGGAAGTCTGGAGACGGCGCTCGGCCGGTACGGCCACGCAGTCCTTGATGTGGACCGTGCCGACGACCGAGTCGAGGGTGCCGCGGTAGACCGGGAAGCGGGACAGGCCGGTGGCCCGGGTCGCGTTCGCCACGTCCTCGCAGCTCGTCTGGGCCTCCAGGGCGACGACCTGGACGCGCGGGGTCATCACGTTCTCCGCGGTCAGGTCGGCGAGGTTCAGGGTGCGCACGAACAGCTCGGCGGTGTCCGCTTCAAGAGCGCCCTCCCGGGCGGAGTGCCGGGCCAGGGCGGCCAGTTCCTGAGGGCCGCGCGCGGAGGCCAGTTCCTCGGCGGGTTCGATGCCGAAGCGGCGCACGAGACGGTTCGCCGTGTTGTTGAGGTGCGTGATGAAAGGGCGGAACGCGGAGCTGAACCAGCGCTGCGGGGTCGCCACCTTCTTCGCCACGGCGAGCGGGGACGAGATCGCCCAGTTCTTGGGCACCAGCTCGCCGACCACCATCAGGAACACCGTCGACAGGGCCGTGCCGATGACCAGCGCGATCGAGCCCGACGCGGAACTCGGCACGCCCATGGACTCCAGGGGGCCCGAGATCATCCGGGCGATGGACGGCTCGGCGAGCATGCCGACCACCAGGTTGGTGACGGTGATGCCGAGCTGGGCCCCGGACAGCTGGAACGTCAGGTTCCGAGCGGCCTTGAGGGCACCGGCGGCGCCCCGCTCGCCGCGCTCGACGGCCCGCTCCAGCTCACTGCGCTCGACCGTGGTCAGCGAGAACTCGGCCGCGACGAAGGCGCCGCAGATCAGACACAGCAGCACCGCCACCATGAGGAGGAGCACTTCGGTCATCGGTTCACCCCCATCCCATGGTCCGGCAGAGGCGGACGGCTCGCGCGACGTCGCAGGTCACGCGTCCTGGAGGGCCGACTACTGGGAGGCTCGCCCATGGGCGGACGCTCACAACCTTTCCGTACAGGTGGGGATGGTCCACCCATGGTAAAGGACCGGCAAAGTCGCTGGCGCCGTCCAGCCGATCACTCTCCCAGTGGCTTCACCCACCTTTGCCACTTCTCCTCGGGCGCGTACCCCGCCGAGCGCCACGCATGAGGCGCGAAGCTGCCCCATCTGTTCCTACAAGGGCTTGACCCAGCGCCGCCAGTGGTCCTCGCGGTGGTAGCCGGCCGCGGCCCAGGTGTGGTGGGCCTGTTCGTTGGCTTCCAGGACCATGGCGTCGACGCGTCGCCCGCCGAGGGCGGCGAAGCGTTGTTCGGCTGCTTCCAGCAGGGCGGTGGCGATGCCTTGTCGGCGGTGGTCGGGGTGTACGGCGAGCCGGTAGGCGGAGCATCGCCATCCGTCGAAGCCGGCTATGACGGTTCCGGTGAGGACGCCGTCGCGCTCGGCGAGGAGCAGGGCTTCGGGGTCTCGTGTGATGAGGCGGGCCACTCCGTCGTGGTCGTCGCTGATGCTGGTTCCTTCTGCGGCTTCGCGCCAGAACCGGAGCACGGTGTCGATGTCCGCGAGGGTGGCGCAGCGGATGTGGAGATCACTCATGGGGTGAGCCAAGCAGAGCGCTCGTCTGTCTGGCGAACGGTTTCCGCGCCGAGGAATCGAGAGAGCGAGCGCCCCCACCGAACGGACCGACCCGCACGACCGGCGCAAGCCGGTCGCCTAGGCGTATGCCTCCGCCTGTGCCGTGTACAGCTCGGCGTACGTGCCACCCGCGGCGAGGAGTTCGGCGTGGGTGCCCAGTTCGGTGAGGCGTCCGCTGTCGATGACGGCGATGCGGTCGGTCATGTGGACGGTGGAGAAGCGGTGCGAGACCAGGATGGTGATCGCGCCGGTGGCCAGGGCCGCGGCGCGGGCGTGGGTGATGAACTGTTCGAAGAGTTCGTGCTCGGCCTGCGGGTCGAGGGCGGAGGTCGGCTCGTCAAGGACCAGGAGCAGGGGTCGGTCGCGGAGCAGGCCGCGAGCGAGGGCGATCTTCTGCCACTGGCCGTGGGAGAGCTCGGTGCCCTCGAAGACGGTGCCGAGCTGGGTGTCCAGCCCTTCCGGCAAGCCTTCGACCAGGCCGGTCGCGCCCGCGCGCTCGACCGCCTCGGTGACGGCGGAGCGATCGTCGATGCGTTTCAGGTCGCCGGTGCCGACGCTCTCACGGGCGAGGAACTCAAGCTTGGCGAAGTCCTGGAGGGTCCCCGAGCAGCGGCCCGCCCAGGATGCGGGATCGAGTCGGGTGAGCGGGCGGCCGTCGACAAGGATCTCGCCGGAGGTCGGTTGGTACATGCCGGTCAGCAGCTTGACCAGGGTGGACTTCCCGGCGCCGTTGATTCCGACGAGGCCGAGGGTGGAGCCGGCAGGGAGGTCGAGGTCGATGTTTTGCAGCACCGGGGCTCCCGCGCCGGGGTAGGCAAAGGAAAGCTGACGCAGGGAGATGCCCTGGGCGAGGCGATCAGGCGCGGCCGTGCCCTCGCCGCTCCTCACGCCCGCCGTCTCGGCGTACTGGTGCAGCCACAGGTAGTGGCGGGTGACATGCCCGGCGTCGGCGACCTGCGAGAGGTTGAACAGGACCTGGGAGATCTGGCTGCTGAGCGTGACGCCGAGGGACAGCAGCAGCACGAGGTCGCCGAGCGAGGCGCGCCCCGCCGTGAGCAGGTGCAGGGTGAAGGCGAGGCCGGCCAGCAGTGCGCCGACGAACACCAGCCAGCCTGCGGCCTCGTAGCTGACCGCCCGGGCCCGAGCGCGCACCAGGGCGTGGCTGGTTTCCTCCCACTGGGCGCGCGCCCGGCGGTCGAGCATCGGCGCGGAGCCGGCGATGCGCAACTCCTTGGCGGGCTCGGGGCGCAGGCACAGCGCGTGCAGTTCGCGCTCCAGGCGCTCGGACTGGGTGCGGGCATCGAGGACGGTGCGGTAGTGGGCGCGGCCGCGTGCGGCGAGCCAGACCGTGGGCACGGTGAACGCCACGAGCAGGGTCAGTGCCGGGTGGATGCCGCCCAGCAGCACGGTGCTCATCGCCAGGCCCAGCAGGGAGGCGGCACCCAGCGCGGCGCGCCACACGGACTTCGCGAGAGCTTGGGTGCCGCGGCGCAGAGCAGTCAACCGGTCGAGGAATTCGGGTTGTTCGAGGTGGGTGACGGTGGGCACGCGGGCGGTCAGGCCCAGGATCTCGTGGTCGAGTTCGCGCGCCACCCGCACCGTGAGGTCCTGGCTGGCCTCCCCCTGGACGTGGCTGAGCGCGAAGGACCCGGCGTGGGCGAGCACGCCCAGCGCGGTGGCGACGACGACGGCGCCGAACGCGTGGCGTCCGGCGGCATCCACGAGGTAGCGCTGGGCCAGCGAGGTGAACACGGCCGCACCTGCCAGCAGCAGGATCAGCGCGATGTTGACCGAGGCCACGACGGGCGAGGCACGGAAGGACAGCGTCAGCATGTGGCGGGCGATACGCAGGTTCTCGTAGCGGTGCAGGAAACGGGCAACACGGCTCATGCGGCTCATCAGGCAGCGGGCTCCGAATCGTCGTCTTCGTCGTGGCCAGGGGTGGTGCTCGTCTCGTCGAACCGCGCGGCCTGCAGCCGCCACAAGTGTGCGTACGTCCCGTCGGCGGCGAGGAGTTCGAGGTGGTTGCCGGTCTCAGTGATGCGGCCGCCGTCCAGGACGACGATGCGGTCCGCGTCGCGGATGGTCGACAGCCGGTGGGAGATGAGCACCACGCTCACACCGCGTTCCCGGCAGTCCTCGACGACGCTGCGGAAGAACTCGAGTTCGGCCTTGACGTCCATGTTGGCGGTCGGCTCGTCGAGGATGACCAGGTCGCGGCCGTGGGCGGTGGCGTGCAGGGTACGGGCCACCGCCAGCTTCTGCCACTGGCCGCCCGACAGGTCGCGCCCGCCGCTGCCGGTGCGCCACAGCAGTGTTCCCAGCCCCTGCGGCAGTGAATCCAGCAGGTCGACGGCGCTGCTTGCCCCGGTGGACCGGCGTACCAGCGCGTCCAGTTGGGCATCGGGCAGGTCCGCGGTCTCCGGCGCGCCGAAGGCGATGTTGTCGCGAGCGGTGGCCGGATAGCGCACGTAGTCCTGGTAGATGGTGCCGATACGGCGCCGCCAGCTTTCGGCGTCCACCTCCGTCAGGTCACGCCCGTCGACCGTCACGCGCCCGTCACCCGGCTCGTACAGCCCGGCGATCAGCTTGGTCAGCGTCGTCTTGCCCGCACCGTTCACGCCCACCACCGCCAGCACCTCGCCCGGACGGATCTCCAGGTTGAGACCGGAAAGCACGGGGCGTTCGACGGTGGGGTAAGTGAAGGAGACGTTCTCCAAGCGAACTTCGGGCGCCTGGCCGCTGCGCGGGAGCCCGGGCAGCCCGCGCTGCTGGGCGATTGCCGCGTCACCGTAGCGCCGCTCCAGGCGCTGCACAGCCGCCAGCGCCCCCTTGCCGTACTCGATGTCGAAGGACTCCATGCCGGTCTGCGTCACCACGAAGATCCCCGCGGCGGCGGTCAGGCACGTCATCAGGTCGCCCGCGCTCAACTCCCCGCGCGCGGCCGCCAGTCCCGGAACCAAGAACGCGGCCACTCCACACCCCACCGACAGGGCGATCGTCAACCACTGCCGGCGCAGGATGCTGCGCCGCAGCGCCCAGTACGGCGAGCGCAGCGCCCAGTGTGCGTCCGCACGCCGCCCGATCAGCCAGCCGGCCAGGCCGAACAGTCGAATCTCCTTGGCTGCGGCGCTCCCGGCGGCCAACTCGTCGTAGTAGTCGACGCGCCGCTGCCCACCCGCCAGTCGGTCGCTCTCAGTGACCAGGTAAGTCCACTGGCGCCGCTGGGCAGAACGATTCAGCAGCGTTGCCGTGAACAGGAGCACGGCAAGCACCGGGAAGTGAGCGGCCAGTACACCGGCCGACAGCACCGCCCCGAGGAGCCGCCCCAGCACCACGACCGAGCTGAACACCGCGGTCCCCGCCGACCGCACCCACCACCCCTCACCGATTTCCCCGGCTCGTTGCGCGTCGTCCTGGAAGGCCGGTTCCTCCAGGTGCGCGATGCCGCGCGGCCGTATCGCAAGCGCCCGTAGACGGGAGCGCAACGCCCCGTCGATCGGCCGCGACACGGCCACCTTCACCAACTCCGTAAGCGCCCCGACCAGCTGCTGCACCAGCAGCGCGACGGCGATCCCGACCAACGGCGCGGCAAGCTCCGCGAGGCTCACGCCGTGCGCGGCCCGGTCCACGACCTGGGAGACGAGCAGCGCGATCACGGGCATCGTGGTCGCCGCCCCGATCGTCAGCAGCACCATGCCGGTCAGGGAGGCAGGACCCGCGTGGCGCAGCAGCGCGAGCAAGTCGCGCCGCTCGGTGAGCAGAGCGCGCAACTCGCGGGGGTGCAGGGCACCGAGCGTCAGCCGCGGGTCGGGAACGGGCACAGAGGAGTCGTGCGTAGACACGGAGCGCCTTTCACGCGCGGCTTCGTCCACGCTCATGGGATCAGCGACCAGAGTTGGGCAGTCGCCTCTTCCATGGCTTCACGCATCGTGTCCGCGCCCACGCAGGCTTGGTCGAGTGAGATCCGGATGAAGAGAGTCGACCGGTCGGACCCGATGTGCAGACCGAACCGCACCGCGCTGTCCCGTTGAGGGGCCTCCTCATCGAACACCAGGTCCCGCCGGGGGAGACCCTCCGATGAGCCAAACCCGTCGTTGGGAACCGACCGGTACTGGAAGTTCACGAAGTTGGCCACCGGCCCGTAGAAGTCGCGCTTCTCCGCGCAGACCTGGTCGATCAGAGCGAAGACGTTGTCCTGGTCGTAAAGGGAGAACCGGTGTCCCTGCAGCAGCGATTGCCCCGTCCGCCGAGCCAACTGGTCGAGCGGCGCGTGCACGTCCCGCACCCCGATGACACCGTGTTGGGCGAGGCTGCCGACGTACCCGCGCGACCAGGGCAGGACCCGGTTGGAGAATGTCACGCCCAGGGGATAGGCGGTCGCGTCGGAGCAGGCGGAAAATGCCTTGCAGAAGGCTGCCGTGCACAGGGCCGGAGCCGAGACGCGCAGCCGTTCGGCGAGTTCCTCGACATGACGTCCCAGGCCAGGCGCGTGTGCCTGTATGACGGGGAAGCGCGCGCCCTGCCAGACTCCATTACCGTCGGCGCGGAGCGGGAAGAGCCACTCGGGGTACTGCTCAAGTGTCGTTCGCCAAAACCGGAGTGTCTGTTCGTTGTGTGCCTGGCCGTCCGGTGACAGCTCGAAGTGGGCGCGTTGCAAGGGCTGGTAGACGGGGAGTTTTCGTGCCGCAGTCCCGTTGAGCAAGGCATGCAGCTCAGCTTCGAGACCACCGCAGGCGTCCGCGTCCACGAGCAGGTGTGAGATCGCCACGGCGACCCACTGCGGTTCGCCCCCGCAGCTCAGCACCCGAAACCGGACAGGTGGCCCGCCGTCATGCTCGAACGAGTCGACGGACAGATCGGATGCCTCCCGTATGGCCGCTGCACGGGACCATGGGGTGTCGGAGTCCGTGACCGGGCAGGCGAATGATCCGCTCCGCCGCACCACCTGGAGCAGGGCACCGCGGTCGATGTCGATGCGGGTCCGCAACGCCTCGTGCCGTTCGACGAGGGTCCGCAGAGCCGCCACGACGTCTGCGACCGTGCGGTCACGGGGTGCGGGCCACACGCGGCGCATGGTGAACCGGTCCGGGTTGCCGCGGTTGTCGATGACTGCTGCCCAGATGTGGCGTTGACCCCAGGTGCCGGGGCCATGCCTTCCGTCGGCACCGCAGAAGTCGATCCGCGGCGATTCCTGTGCGACGTCCGCCATCAATGCCTCCTCATGCGGTGCTCTGCCTGCTGGCTGGGGGCCACCCGACCAGCACCGGGCCGGCCCCGGGGAGGTCCTCCTCGAAGAGGACGGCGAGGTCGAGGGTGCGCCCGCTGCGGTCCCGTGCCCAGTTCGTGCGAGTCACAGCGCCGTGCGCCAGGGCCATGTCCTGAATGGCAGCCAGTGGATCGTCGTGTCCGACGGGCTCCACAGCGTCCCGTAACTCTCCGATGCTCGTGGTCTCTTGGGCGTCCCGCAGAACGCCCTGCGCCGCGAGCAGTGGCGCAAGGCGCACGTTGGGGACTCCCAGCAGACCCACCGACTGCCGGGCATGCCAGTCGATCCGCCGTTCCGCACCTGCCTCCCAGTCGATCCAGTCTGCGGGGGCGAGGAGCGGGTGTGCCGGCTGGACGTAGCCGATCGCGTCGTACCGGAACAGGTTCATCTCGGTCGGGCGCGTGCCGTCCTTGAGGCGCGACTCGACATGCGGCACCCCGACGGAGTGCAGGAGGGTGGTCAGGTCGTGTGGAACGACACTCCATTCGCGGTCGGCACGGTGGCGCCTGGCCGCAGCTTCACGAGCATCCCGCGCCGTCATGCGGTCGGCACCCGTCTGCCACTCCCGCCAGGCATGGTGAAGTGCGAGTAGTTCCCGATGGCGTACGTCGCCCAGGAAAAGGATGCCCAGGGGGCTCAGGAGGTCTACGGCTTGGCGGAGGACCTCGAGCACGTAGTCGGTGTCGGGGAAGTACTGGAGGACGCTGTTGAGCACCACGCAGTCGTAATCCCACTTCGGAACACGGCTGAGGTCCCGGGCGCTTGTGAGCAGGAGGCAGACGGAGGCTTTGGTCGCCGGCTCCATTCCCAGGCTGAACCGCTGCAGTGCACCGACGGAGAAGTCGAGTCCGCAGTAGGCTTCGACCTCGGGGATCAGCCGGTTTCCCAACAGCCCGGTGCCGCACCCGATTTCCAGGATTCTGCGGGGTGCGTGCTCGAGTATCCGGCCGACCGTCTCATCGACCCATTCGCGCATCTCGGTATGCGTATACGGTTCGGCGGTGTACGTGCTCACCCAACCGCTCGTGTCGAAGTGCGGCGCTGTCTCCTGGGGCCGATCGAGTCGGTAGGTGCGGTCGTAGATGTACCGCCAGGACTGCTCCCGGCTCGGTCGGCCGGCGGTGCTCACAGGGAGATCCCCGCCTCGGC
The DNA here is from genome assembly GCF_009377185.1 of Streptomyces spongiae. Taxonomy (GTDB): domain Bacteria; phylum Actinomycetota; class Actinomycetes; order Streptomycetales; family Streptomycetaceae; genus Streptomyces; species Streptomyces spongiae. Next base: position 60,003 of record NZ_VJZC01000003.1, on the reverse strand, counting down.
GACGATTTTCGCGGAGTGCGCCACCGTGTCGCCTTCCATGAGGATGCGAGGGACGAGCGGATCGTCATAGTCGAGTCCGAGCCGTTCCGACAGTACGAACGAGATTTCGACGGCAGCCAGCGAGTCTCCTCCCAGGTCCTGAAAGTTGTCGTGCACACCTACCTCGTCGAGGTCCAGGGCGTGTGTCCACATACCCGCGATCAGCTCTTCGAGGGGGCTGCTGGGCTCCTGGAAATCCGATGTGAGATCAGGGCGCGCGTGCCCGGGGGCGGGAAGCAGTTTGTCGTCGACCTTGCCGTGTCGACTCAGGGGCAGTGAGTCGAGGAAGACGAATTTCGACGGTACGGAGCGGGACGGCAGGCGCTGGGTCAGGTGCTCGCGGAGCGTACCGACGAGGTCGGTCATACCGTGCACCGCATCGACGACGACGTAGGCGACGAGCAGAGTGCGACCGGTTCCGGACACGTGAGCTCGCACATGAGCGTCGAGGACTCCCTCATGGCTGAGAAGCGCGTGCGTGATCTCGCCGGGTTCTACGCGCTGGCCGCGGATCTTGAGCTGGTCGTCAAGCCGCCCGCAGTACTCGATCTGGCCGTCGGCCGTGTATCGGCCAAGATCGCCTGTGCGGAACGTTCCCCAGCCTTCCGGGGCTTCGGGAAGGGCGGGCACGAACCGGGCTTCTTCCTCCTCGTCGGCACCGAGATACCCCGACGCCACGCCGACGCCCTGGATGTGGATCTCCCCTTGTTCGCCGACGGGACAGACACAGCCGTCCGGATCCAGGACGTAGAGGCGCGTGTTGGCGATCGGACGGCCGATCGGAACCGGCTGTCGCGGTGCCGCGCTCGCGGGGTAGTGAGTCACGTCGATCGCGGCTTCCGTCGGGCCATACAGGTTGTGGAGCTCGGCCTTGGACTGCTGCGCCAACTCCTCGACGAGCGAGGAGGGGAGAACCTCCCCGCTGGAGAACACCATGCGCAGATCCGGGCACCGACGTGCACCCTCCGCACGCAGCCACATGCGCAGCATGGAGGGAACGAAGTGAGCGACCGTCACCCGGTGCTCGTTGAAGATCGAGATCAGAGCTTCGGGAGAGGTATGCGCACCGGGCGGAATGACCACTGTCGCCGCGCCGGCGTACTGCGGCCAGAACATCTCCCAGCCGGCGACATCGAAGGTGATGGGCGTCTTGAGAGCGACCCGGTCGTCTGCCTGAAGGGGGAAGGTCTCCTGCATCCAACGGATCCGGTTGGCGAAGCCGCCGTGGGTACAAAGGACTCCCTTGGGGTGGCCGGTCGAACCCGAGGTGAAGATGACCTGTGAGGCACTACGCACCCCGATGGACGTGGACTCGAAGTCCAGCTGGGCGAAATGCTCCGAGTCGATGGCCAATGAGTTCCGGTACACATTCTGACCGGCATCGACTACCAGCACAGTCGTCGCGCCGCTCGTTTCCTCGATGGTCGACTGCCATGGCGCAGGGTCGTCCGGGCTGATGGGGCAGTATGCCGATCCGGTCAACGCTACGGCGTGGACCGCGACGAGGAGTTCCGGCGAGCGGTCGATCGCCACGCCGAATACACGGCAGTCGCTGGCCATGGCCGGGGGGAACTCCTCAGCCAGTCGGTGCGCCAAGCCGAAGACCCGCTGACCCAATTCGGCATACGTCCAGGAACGCGCGCCGTCCACCACTGCGATGTGGTTCCCCATGGTCTGGTAGTGCTTTCGCAGCCGCTGCACAATGTCGTCTGCGGCGACAGGATGTACCTGGCCCTGAAGGCGTTCGATGATCTCGCGGTCAGCAGGTGAACATCTGCTCCATGGACTCTTCGCTGACGTCATGACGCTTCTCTCCGTGAACGGATGCCACGCGGTACCTGGGCGGCGTGGATCTCCGAAGTAAGGGTGAACGTTTCAAACAACAGTCGTAGTTACACTGGATTCGACAGCCTCGCTGTCCTCCAGCGCTCCCAGCGTCACCTCGACAGTGCAGCCGAGCCATGTGGGGAGACAGTCGCCCACATTCATCAGCGGGGCGCGCGACGTGCGGATGCTGTCCGGATCGAGCAGCGGTTGCGCTTGCGTACCACACAGCTGGTCCATGGCGCGGAGTGCGTAGTAGAGGGAGGGGGCGAGGTAGGGATAGCGCTGCGCGACATGCCGAACGTATTCACCGTCGAAGCGTCCGTGGTGCCACAACAGTTTCAGGTGGCACAGCGTCTTGAGGCTGCTGTCCTGGAGGAGCGCGGTGTCCACGTAGAGACGGTGGGGAAGTACCCAGGACAACGTCTTGGGACTGAGTGTGACCACCTCGGTGCCTTCGATGTCGACTGTCTGGACGTCCTCCAGCCAGACCTCCTCCGACGGCTTCACACGCGTGCCGATGTCATCGCTCAGATGGTTGAGGCTGTAATGCAGATCGACTGACAGCCTCATGTGCAGTTTGCCGCTGATACGACAGAAGAAAGCGGGGAACAGAGCCAGTACACGCGTGCTTTGATCTTCCAGTTCCGCGGCGGGGACCAGGCGGTCCAGCGGCGTGAGTTGCCCGAAGGAATAGACCGAGTTCTCAGTTGCCTCCAGCACACTGGGGGGCATTTTGTGAGCCCGGCCGGCTCGTAGCCGTAGTGCCGTGCCGTAGCCCAGGTCCTGCATCGCGTCCCTGGCCCGCGTCAGATCATGGCTTCTGACCAGCACGTCCACGTCACCGCTGTAGGCAGGCGTAAGCGTGCGGCCCAGAGCGGCGTTCATGGTCACACCTTTGAAGGCGACGAGGGGGAGTTCGGCGGCGCGGAAAGCCTTTGCGATACGGGCTACTTCGCGCCGATGAGTCCTGTCCATGACCTGGCTGACCCGGTGATAGATCGCAAACGGGCCGTCGGGGGCCGACACTTGACCATGCCGGCCGAACGCCGCGAGTGCAGCGTGAGCAACTCCCCGGTGGCGAAGGAACGCGAAGACGCGATCGATTCCGAGGCGATCGACCAGAGCGTTGAACAGTCGGTCGGCGACAGAGCCTTCGGCGACTGGCAGCGGGTACGCGTGAAGAGTGGATCTGAGAAGGGCGATCCGTTCACCTAAGTCCGGTTCTGTGAGCACGGGACTCCCTGACCTTCGGTGGGGCGACAAAAACGATTCAATTGGTGCTTGCCAGTTGAAGGTGTGGCAACGGCATCTCGGTTCACTAGTGCAAGCCTCTGTGCGAAATATCGAACAGCGTTCAGCAGGGTGCGCGGCTGACACGGTAGGAATCGCCATTACCGCCTGTCAAGCCATGATCAGCATTTGATCTCCGCACATAGGGTGCACACAGGCGGACGAAGTGGCTCCGGTATCACTTCGCACCGGACCCCTTGCGCGGAGCGGAAGCGTGTGCTTCGATCATGAATCGATTTAAGAAAGCGCTTGTTGTTCAGCGTCCGGAGCACGCCGGCAAGGGCTCGGCTCTGTAAATTCCGCGACTTGGCCTGACCGGGTGTCAACGGGTATGGCCTTGCCGGAACCGCAACGCGCTGGACCAAAGCTGATCGCGTCAGCGGACGCGATCCAGTGTGGTGATGGTTTCGGTAGCACCAGACCTCCACGAGGAGTAGGCGCACATGGCAGTCACTGGTCCACACTTACCTGCGCCCGGCGCCGCTCCCTGTCGCGCATACGCAGACCGGACGTTGAATGAGGCCTATCAAGTCCAGTCGATCGTCGTGCGGCGCAGAGTTGCTGCCGGGGCCCGAGGTGTCGAGCGATGAAACCCTCAACCTTCGTTACCCATCCGCCCAGTGTGACGGTTCCCGACGACAATCGAGCGTTGGTGGCACCGATCTATCAAACGGTGAAGTTCACATTCGACAATGTGGAAGAAACCGAGCGACAAGCACATGGCGAGCGCGAGGGGTTCTGGTATTCGCGAAAAACGAACCCAACGCTACGGCAGTTGGAGCTCACCCTCGCAGGACTGCAAGGTCGCGAGGCGTGTCTGCTGACCGCATCCGGTGTGGCGGCGGTGGACCTGACGATGCTCGCACTGTGTCGGCAGGGGGAGCACGTGATCTTCTTCGCCGAGATGTACAAGCCGACGCAGTACATGATCCGTCGCGTGCTGGGGCGTTACGGTGTCCGTCACACGCTCCTTTCGATCGACGACGTCGATGAAATCGAACGCACTCTGGCCAGTACCCCGACCCGTTTGGTCGTGTTCGAAAGTCCGAGCAATCCTGTCCTCAAGGTCGCGGATATCTCACGCATTGCGGCACTTGCCAGGAAGCATGGCGCGCTGACGTTGCTCGACAACACATTGGCAGGCGTTCACAATCACGGGCAGTTCGATGTAGACGTGTTCGTGCACAGCCTGACAAAATACGTCTCCGGTCATGGGGATGTGCTCGGCGGCGCGGTGATCGCGAATCAGGCGATCATCGATGCGCTGCGCACCGAAATGGCAATATTTGGCGCGTCACTCGACCCTCATGCCGCGTTCTTGATGCAGCGCGGGCTGAAGACCTACTTCCTGCGCTACGAGCGCCAGTGCCAGAATGCGATGACTCTGGCGAACTATCTCGAGTCCCGATCAGAAGTATCCGCCCTGCGCTATCCGGGTCTGAAATCCCATCCGCAGCATGAGTTGGCATGTGCGCAACAACACGATTTCGGTTCGATGATCGCGTTCGACCTTCAAGGAGGTCCGGAAGCGGCGCGAAAATTCGCCGAGGCGCTCAGCCTGTTCTCGATCAGCGCGAGTCTGGGCTCAACGGAATCACTGGTGCTGGCGCCGCAACTTCTGCAACCACGCGACTTCGACGCACAACAGACCGCCTGGTCGGCGATTACGGAATCAACGGTGCGCCTGTCGGTCGGAGTGGAAGACATCCAGGATCTGATCGGCGATATCGAACAAGCACTCGCCGCAAGCGGAACTCACACGTCGTAGCGTGGTTCAAAGGGCAGGTAACACATGATAGCGCGTGAGGAGAGCTCGTACTGGGAACGGGCTTGCCATTTCTTCCGCAACACAGGCTTCGCTGAATCAGAGGGAAGCTACTTCATTCACAACAAGAACACCGAAACCGTGAAGATCGGCATCATGTGCCAGGTTTCGGTTTCCGTGAGCGATGGGCGCGTCAGCCACACCGTGGATGGGCAGACGACAACTGCTGGTGCCTCGCGCTCTGACGAGTCGATCTTCAAGCGCGTCGAGAAGCTCTTGAGGAAGGACGCGCCCTGCTTCTTTGTCGTGAGTCCTGATATCCATAGGCGATCTGCTGACAGGAGCCTTCCGCACATACGACTCGTGCAGCCGGCCCTGGAGTTCACCTTTTCGCCCGATCAGGGCGACGGGGAGATCACTTATGCGCAAGACCCTGCCGGCGAGCAACAAGGACGCGTCATGCTGCGCTCCTCTCTGGAACAGTCGCTGTCGGTTCAACCGAATGACTCCACTGATTTGAAGTCGTTCTCTGAACTGGCCACCGGGTGGATTCCCGACGAGGACGATGAGAGCTTTTTTAAGCGACTCGAAAACGCTATCAGCGTTCTGCAGGATCACCCAGACGGCAAGATGACTCTGACCCGCGCCTATGAACGCGAATCGGCGACGACTCGCAGCCCGTTCGAACTGTATGAGCTGCATGCCCGTATGAATGGCGAGTACGCGTGCAGTCACTTCTCGTGCATCCGGGAGAACGTGTTCTCTTTGGGCACCACCCCGGAAAACGTACTCGAGATCGGCGGCAGGACGCTGTCGGTGGACGTCGTCGCGGCGACTTGCAGGTCCAGCGAAAGCGACGAGTATCTGGCCAGGGAACTGTATGGGAACCCGAAGCAGATCAAGGAGCACAGGTCGTCGCTGAAGAGCCGCCAGAACCGCTTCGTGCCATTCTGCGAAGAAGGTTCGATTCGCGTCGTTCAGGATATGCAGGTCAAGAAGCTCCGCAATGTCTGCCACCTTCACTCTGTATTCACCGGCGAACTGCTGCCCCAGGTGACCATCTTCGACCTGATGGGGAGTGTTTTTCCCTTGCTGGGCGCCCGCCCGAAGGAGCTGCTGGCCCTCGCTGACGCGGAGATGACGCCCCACCGTTACTACGGTGGCGTGGTAGGGCATCTGCACCTTGAATCCGGCGGCTGCTTCCTGAACGTCCGCAATGCGCTACTGAAGGACGGCCTGATTCACGCCAAGGTCGGGGTCGGCGTCATCGCGGAGTCGGACGCGCACAGCGAACTGCTCGAGACCCAGGACAAGTTGTCCGGTCTGCTGGAGGCAATTCAGTTATGGGTGGCTTCGGTTCCGTGCGAAACCGGAGCGGGCAACCGGGAAGAGCCCTTCTGAAGGTCGGTCGGGGGCGCGAGCGCGCCGGGCGTCCAGCCCGGCGGAGTTTTGGATCTTTAGGCAAAGGGGGCCACATGCCGCACACGTTGCAAGAATCCGCTCTCGCGTTGAATGGTGGCGAGAGAATCCGAACGGCGGAATGGCCGACATACGACAAAGGCTACGTCGACCTGAGTCAAGGAGACGAGTCCGCAGCGCTGCGAGCCATCCAGAGCCGGCGTCTCTTCAGATATGACAACAGGCCGCACCGCGAGACGGAAGTCGGTCAGCTCGAGCAGGAGCTCGCGGATTTCTTCGACGCCCCCTATGTGCTGGCGTGCTCAAGTGGAACCACGGCCCTGGCGCTTGCTCTCTTCAGCGCCGGTGTCCGGCCGGGCGACGCGGTCGCATGCCCGGCTTTCACGTTCGCTGCGACTCCCAGCGCGATCATGCTCGCTGGGGCGACGCCCGTTGTCGTCGAGGTCGACGAAGATCTGCACATGGACCCGGCGGACCTGCGGGCGAAGCTGACGCCGGACGTAAAGGCAGTGGTCGTCGTGCACATGCGTGGCTTCGGATGCGATATCGAACGCCTGGTCAGCATCGCCGACTCGCACGGAGTTCCGCTGTTCGAGGATGCCGTGCCTGCTCTCGGGGTCAGCCTGGGAGGACGCAAGTTGGGCACGTTCGGCAAGGCGGGCGCGTTCAGCACGCAATCCGACAAGAGCATCAACACGGGGGAAGGTGGCTTCATGGTCACCTCCGACCGCGACATCTTCGAGCGCGCGGTAGTGCTCTCCGGGGCGTATGAACAGCAGATCAAACGGCACACGGACCCGTCGCTTCCCAGCATCTCGGATCTTTCGCTGCCCATCTTCAGCTTCCGCATGGACGAGATCCGCGGAGCCATGGCTCGACACCAGCTCGCCAGCCTGGAGAAGCGGGTTTCCGCATTTCAGGAGAACTATCGGTATGTCGCGTCCCGCCTGGACGATGTGAAGCCGATCCACCTGCGTCAACCGGTTGCCGAGAGTGCGTTCCTGGGCGAGTCGCTGATATTCCGGATACCCGGGGCCACCGAGCAACAAGTCAGTTGGTTTGTGCGGGCGCTCAATGCCGAAGGGATCGGGGCTCGTGGCCTGGGAGATGACTCCCGCCCGAACAACCGATGTTTCTGGAACTGGAGATTCGCGTTCCCCGAGGTAACTCGGGAGGAAACCATGAAGCGTCACCAACGCAGCACGACCTTCCTCAAGGAAACGATAGACATTCCCATGTCCATCACTCTGACGAAGGCGGACTGCGACGACCTCGTCGAGGCGATCACAAAGGTGTGCAACGCCTACAGCTGAGCCCGGATCCGCTGGTAATGGTTTCCGGGCGGCTGGTTCGGCCGGTTCGCCGGACTTCCCACCGTACGGAACTCGGAACAACCTCATCGGAAAGAGGAATGTCTGGTGTTCGATGTCGAAGGAAAAGTGTGCGTGGTCACGGGCGCGGGACGCGGAATCGGATACGCGATCGCCATGGCCTACGCAACCAACGGCGGAAAGGTCGTTGGTGCCGCGCGCAGTGCCGAGGACTTGGCGAAGCTGCAGAAAGACATTGAGAGCGCCGGCGGCGAAGCACATGTTGTGAAAACCGATGTGACGGAGAAGAGTGAAATCGACGCGCTGGCTGCGGCTGCCGTCGAGAAGTACGGCACCATCGACGTTTGGGTCAACAACGCCGGTGGCTTCGTGGACGGCGCAATGTGCGACTGGATCGATGTAGAGCCTGACGCGATGGAAGAGATGTGGAAGTTGAACGTCTCGTCCTATGTGTTCGGCGCCCAGGCCGCCGCCCGCGTCATGCGTGCCGGCGGAAAGGGTGGGTCCCTCATTTTCCTCAGCTCACTCGACGCGCTCAACGCCTGCCCCGGCGGCGAAGGGTGTTATGGCGCCGCCAAGGCCGCTATCACCCACATCATGCAGACCATGGCGGTGGAACTGGGGCGCTACAACATCCGTGTCAACGCGATTGCGCCCGGCCTCGTGCAGACGCCGCTTGTCGAGCCCTTCCTGACGACGCCTGAAATCATCGATCAAAGATCTCAGTATTATCCTCTGGGGCGGATCGGTCAGTCGTCAGACGTTGCGAACGCCGCGCTGTACATGGCCTCCGAGGCGTCCTCGTATGTTTCCGGCGCGACCCTGCTGGTGTCGGGCGGCGCGATTTTCAACTCGGATCCGATCCGCTACCTCCAGGCGATCTCCGCAGAGCAAGAACGGCGATGACGTCCTTCGAAGAGCTACACAATCTGAAGATCCTGCTCAAGAGGAATGATGTCTCGTCGGCAAATTGGGTGGAGATGAGGCAACTCGGTTTCTCGGGAGCTCGGATCTACAAGCAGTCCAACGGCGGGGGCAGGTCCTACGTTGTGAAGGTGACATCGGTCCGCACAGATTGGATCATGCGAGCGACATCGGACGAGAGCTGCCGGGAAGCGGTTCTGGCCGATGTCGCCTGTGTGCGCGACGATCGAGTCGAGTCTCCTGCGATCGGGTCGGCGCAGGACGGCCCCGTTTTTTCGATCTTGATGCAGGACATTTCAGAACATCTTCTGTCGAATGAACGGCTGACCCGCCACCAGCTCGAGGCGATCCTGTCCGGCATGGCTCGTCTGCATTCATTGACGCCGGCAAGCGGGTCCGACGTTCCTTGGTGTTCGATCGAGGACCGTCTCACCCTCTTCAGGCCAGATCCCGCGAAGCTGGCTCGTTTCCGAATCGCCGACGACATTCTGCGTGGCTGGGAGTTGTTCTTCGACCGAGTGCCGGGTGACATCGGGAATCTGGTCCGTTCCCTGTTCGATGACATCAGCCCTCTGGAAAATGCTCTGGGCCGCCTTCCGAACTGTTTTCTGCACGGCGACCTCAAGCTTGACAACATCGCCATACGGCCTGATGGCACGCTGTCCCTGATTGATTGGTCAATGGCAATGACCGCCCCTGCCGCTGTTGATCTGGGATGGTTTTTGGCAATGAACTCCCGTGTCTTGCCGATTTCGCTCGACGAGACAATTTCTGCGTACATGTCCTATTCGAAAATCGAGAACGGATTCCGTGAAATCCACCAGGATTTGACCGTACTGTGCGGGCTGCTGATCCGAGGCTGGCGGAAGGCCCTGGACGCGGAATCGGGAGAGCCTTCCGAGCTTCTGTGGTGGTGCAAGCGCGCATCGAGCGCCTCGAACGTACTTGGAGCGAGATGAACATCCCCTTGATGCCGCACGGGCAGCGGGGAACGCTACTGGCGATCTGCGGCTTCGACGGCAGTGGAAAGTCCACACTGGAGGCGGCGTTGCTGGCCGCGATCACGCCGACGAGAACCTGTGTGCCCGCCTGGGCGCCAACGGAGTGGTGGAGGCAGGACCAGAACGTCCGGCGGAGTCTTTTCGGCGACGGCACCGGGCAAGTGCTTCCGGAGGAAGCCCTTCTCCACTTCAACCTCGCGGATTGCTACACCCATCAGGCCGCCGTGATTGTGCCGGCTTTGGCCCGTGGCGAGGTTGTGATCGTCAACCGCTATCTGTTCGACATGTTGGCTCTGTTCGAGGCCCGTGGCCTGGCTCAGCCCGAGTGGCTGCCCGGTGCTGTCGCTCACATCGTCAAACCGGACTTTTGTTTTGTTCTCGATGGTTCGGCCGAATTGATAGTGGATCGAGTCGTGCGGCGTGACGGAGTTATACCCGGCCGGTTCGATCAGGACATCAAGTTCACAGAACGCTACAACGCGGCGCTCAGACGAATGGCGGAGGAAAATCACCTCACGGTGCTGCGAGTCGAAGCCGACCCCGGAGAAATTTTGCGGCAATGCCTCGACGTTCTGTCCGAGTCAGCTTCATTTGACACGCAAGAGCTTGACCGGAGCGTGGTAAGTGGCCGGAATAACTGATCGATTCATGCAGGATCGATGCCCAAGGGTGGCGTTGTTCGATTTTGCAGATGGAGTGGTTTCCGTGGACATGTCGGCGAGCACCGGATCCGGTTCGTGACCGGTGGCGTGCCGGTCTCCACCGAATCCCGGTCGACAGTGCCTGCGCATACCGTGGATTGGGCTTGGCGAGACCTGCTGGTGGAGTTCCGGCGCCCGGCATTCGACCTCGGCAAGGGGCCCCTGGTCTCGGCGGCCGTTCTTGCGGGAGCACCGGGCGGTGTGCGGAGTCTGATCGTCTGGCACCACGTCGTGGTCGACGCCTGGAGCGCCCGCGTCGTCCCGGCTGAACACATGGGCGTGCTGAACGGCGGCGAGGCCCCGCTGGACGAGGAGCACGGTTACGCGGCCTATGCGCACCGGCAGCGACACCGCCTCGATTCCCCGGAGGGCAAGTCGGCCGTGCGGTCCGCGGGGGAGCGGGCCCGCGCGTGGTCGCTGCCCGGCGATGTGGAGTTGGGCCCGGCTCCGCTGGACTCGTGCGGGGTGCAGGAGCTCTCCGCCGGGCCGGAGGTCTGGGGCCGAGTCCGCGACGCCGCCCGGCGGAACGGGGCGACGACGCTCGCCGTGACCGAGGCGCGCACCCTGGCGGGGACACCGTTCCCCTCCCTCATGGCTGAACGAGGCCCGCGCGACGCGCGCCCCATCGCGCCCCTGGTCGTGGTGTGGGCACCCCGATCCGGCCGCGACGCTGTCCGTCCCCGGCTGGGCGGTGCGCTCGCTGGACGTGGTCCCCCTCGCGGCTCGATGGCCATGGACCGTACTGCTCACGGACCGTGGCGCTCTCGGTCTGTCCGGCCGGATCGAGTTACCGCCCGGTGTCCCGAGAACGCTGGTGACGGAGCTGAGCCTTCGCCTGGAATCCGTCCTGGACGCGTTCTTCCGAGCCCTACGAATGTACGTATTCCGCAATGGAGTGATGATATGACTGCCGCTACGTCAGCACGGCGAGAAGTCGGCCCACACGACGCCCTGCGGCGGGCCTCGGCCCTGGTGCCCATATTGAGGGAGCGATCGGCGCAGGCCGAGCAACTTCGCCGAGTGCCGTCGGACTCGGTCCGGGACCTGCTCGCCTCCGGCCTGATCCGCATCGGCACCCCCGACAGGTTCGGCGGTGTCGGCCTTGATATCGACACGGCGTTCGCTGTCTCCTGGGAGCTCGGGCGCGGATGCGGCTCGACGGCCTGGTGCTACGCGGTCTGGACGACGCACAACTGGTGGCTCGGCCACTTCCCCGAGCAGTGCCAGGAGGAGTACTTCGCCGACGGCTCGGACACGCTGTCCTCGAGCGCGCTCAATCCGGCGAACGGCACGGCCGAACGCGTCAGCGGAGGCTTCCGCGTGTCCGGTCGATGGACCTTCTCGAGCGGTGTCGACGCGGCGGACTGGGTGATGGTGGCGTGCGGCGCGGCCCCCGACGACAGGCTGTGGCTGCTGCTGCCGCGCGTGGACTACGAGGTCGTCGACACGTGGTTCGCCTCCGGCCTGCGAGGCACCGGCAGCAACGACGTCGTCGTGCGCGACGTCTTCGTTCCCGAGCACCGCACGATCAACCCGTACCGCGTCGGTGACAGCGACCGCACGGGGTGGGAGCTGCACAAGCGAGCGAGCTACGGCGTCCCTTTGAGGGTGTTCACCGAGTGGGCGTTGGCCGCACCGGTCATCGGCATGGCACAGGGCGTGGTGGACGAGTTCACGTCGCGGGCCCAACGCGGCGCCGGCCGCGGCCGGGCCGCGGACTCCGCGGCGCTGCGGCTCCGGCTGGCCAAGGCGTCCGCCGAGGTCGACACGGCCCGCACGCTGCACCGCGCCGACGTCCGGGAGATCCTGGACCGGGCCGGCCAGGGCGGATCATTCTCCCCCCTCGAACGCGCCCGCTATGTGCGGGACGCGTCGTTCACCGTCAACCTCTGCGTGCGGGCCGTCAACCGCCTGTACGAGTCGAGCGGCGCCCGGGCCATGATGGACGCCGAGCCGATTCAGCGCCTGCACCGCGACGTCCACGCCGCGTCCCACCACCAGGCGCTCAACTGGGACTTCGCGGCTGAGCAGTTCGGCCGCCTGACGCTCGGCCACGACTCCTGATGAACGCGTTTCTGGCGCCCCGCCGTGAAAGACCGGGGCCGCTTGAATCCGACATTCCTTCCGTCAGAAGGATGCGGAACAAAACCCCGGACGGTTCATTCCCGATCTGAATCGCCTTCCGCTTGAGCCCTTCGGAGGGCAGTGAGATCGGGTTCAGCAGCGCCCCGCACCGCATCTATCGACCGGAGAATCCAATGACTGACAGGCTCATTTCCTGCGACGATCACATGGACCTCAGCCAACTGCCCGCGGATCTGTGGACCACGCGGCTCCCCGCGTCACTGCTCGACCGTGCCCCACACGTCGAGGAACGCGACGGACGGGCGGTCTGGGTGTGCGACGGAAAGGTCTGGGGCCGTTGGGTCGGAAAGCCGTCGGGGAGCCCCACCACGGAGCGGCCGGTCAAGGCGATCTACGACGCTTTCGACCGCGCGGGCATCCACGACCCGAGCCCGCGCCGCGCGGCCGTCGCGGAGCTGCGGCTCGCCGACATGGACCGCGACGGTGTCTCGGCTCAGGTCATCTACGGGCCGGTCCACCAGATCACGACCGACGATCACGAGCTGCGCGCCGCCTGCTACAGCGCCTACAACGACTGGCTGCTCGATTTCTGCAAGGCGGCGCCCGAGCGGCTGATCGGCCTGCCGATGCTGCCGGAGACGCCCGCGGGCGCACTCGCCGAGCTTGAGCGGGTGCGGGAGAAGGGCGGTGTGCGCCAAGTCGTCTTCATGGTTGCCAACATCGACCCCAAGCTCGACGACCCGGCCTGGGAGCCGCTCTGGCAGGCACTCGAGGAGAGCGGCATCATTCTCTCCTGGCACATCACGGCGTTCGCCAAGCCGAACGCACGCGTCGCCGGCAAGGCGGCGAGCGTCTTCGAGAACACCAAGTTGTTCCTCGCGAACTTCGTCGAGCCCTTCGTCGACCTCTTCGCCTGGGGAATTCTTGAGCGTCACCCGGGATTGCGGATGGTTCTGGCCGAGGGCGGTGCGGGGTGGCTCCCTTGGCTGGTTCAGGCACTCGACCACCAGCACGACCAGCTCTGGGAGGCGAAGGAGTTCTGGGCCGACAAGGGCGGCGCAGAACTCGCCACGAAGCCGAGTGACCTCTTCAGGCGGCAGATATACGCGACCTTCCAGGACGACCACGTGGCGATGGCGCTCCTTCCGTTCTTCGGTGAGAAGAACCTGCTGTGGGCGTCGGACTATCCTCACCCCGACAGCGTCTGGCCCTTCTCCCGACAGGCGATCGAGCGGCAGATGGGGCACTTGCCGGCGGATGTGCGCCGCAGAGTGACGCACGACAACGCGGCTGAACTCCTGGGGCTGGGAGGGGCCTCGTAGCGCGTCGCCGCCCGGGCCTGGGACATTCCTCCTCGAACGAAAGGACTTGACCATGCCGAAGCCGATCCCCAAGCGCGCCACCCTGATCGCCTTCGAGGGGATAGACGGTTCGGGAAAGACGACGGCCGCGAACCTCCTCATAGAACGCCTTGGCGCTCAGGGGGTGGGGGCCTCCCTTCACCTGAATCGGAGTCTCGGGCCCGTGCGCGACGCTCTTGACACCCTTGCGCGTGAAGACGGATACCACGACCGGTTCGACATGTTCGGCTCCACCAGTGCGCAGTTCATGGGAGCGCTGCTGAAATGGCGTGAACTGCTCGACATCGAGGCCTTGCTCGCTCGGGAGAACCACGTCGTGGTGGTCGACCGATACATTTACACGCATCTCGCGCTTGCCGTGGCACACAAGACGACGAACGAAATACTTCTGAGGCGTATGTTCGGCGTTTTTCCGACTCCCGACCTCGTGTATTTCGTGGATGTGGATCCGGAGATCGCGGCCGAGCGTGTGTTCAAGCGCGGACGGGACGTGAACTCGCTGGACTTCCTGACGCGACTCCGCGACGGATATATGTCTCTTCCGGAGATGCGGCAGTTCCAGGTCCTGAACGGTGGCGCAGCTCCTGCCACTGTCGTCGATGACGCGTGGCGGCTGATCGAGGCAAAGGGCCTCTTTCCGGTCGAGCACGGCTAAGGGGTCGATGACGGACCGTCTGCCGGAGGACACCAGTGGGGTCCTCCGGCAGACGACCTCGGCTCCGGAAGGGGCAACGCCGAATCCACTCATGCTGCTAGGCTTGCCGAAGGCGCGAAGTCAGTCTGCGTGCCCAGTTTTTCGGGAGAAAGGCACTCTTGTTGTCTGCGATTTCAGTCGCCCGAGCCTGGTAAGGATTTCTGAGATGACCATCCCGGCAGAGCGTTCTCCATGGGCGCCGGGGCGTGAAGGCTACTACGGGGACTTCGGCGGGGCGTTCACACCCGAGGTACTCCATGAGACATTCGCGGAGCTGCGCACGGCTTTCGACGACGCGAGGCGTGACCCGGCGTTCTGGGAGTCCTACGTCGCGTTGATGTCGACCTACGCGGGCCGCTCGACGCCGGTGACGTACTGCGACAACCTCACGCGGGCGTTCGGCGGCGCACGGATCTTCGTCAAGCGGGAGGACCTGAACCACACCGGGGCGCACAAGGCGAACAACGTCATGGGCCAGGGCCTGCTTGTGCAGCGCATGGGGAAACGACGTGTGATCGCGGAGACCGGCGCCGGGCAGCACGGCGTGGCCACAGCGACGATGGCGGCGCGGTTCGGGCTCGCGTGCACGATCTACATGGGCGAGGAGGACGTCGCCCGCCAGCACCCGAACGTCTTCTGGATGAAGCAGCTCGGCGCCGAGGTGATCGCCGTCACCGACGGTACGCGGACGCTGAAGGACGCGATCAACGCGGCCCTGCGTGACTGGGCGGAGTCGATGGACGACACGCACTACGTCATGGGGACCGTGTGCGGCCCGCATCCGTTCCCGGAGATGGTGACGTACTTCCAGTCGATCATCGGCCAGGAGGCGCGCGCGCAGATGCTCGACGCGACGGGCGAGTTGCCGCGCCGGGTCTACGCGTGTGTGGGAGGCGGATCGAACGCGTCCGGTATCTTCGCGGGCTTCCTCGACGACCCCTCGGTCGAGCTCGTCGGCGTGGAAGCGGCCGGCAAGGGGATCGATTCGGGCATGCACGCGGCGCGCCTCGCCGGGGGCAAGGGCCGACCCGGAGTCGCGCAGGGCTACAAGACCGTCTTCCTCCAGAATGAGGAGGGGCTCATGCAGGACACGTACTCGGTGGCGGCGGGCCTCGACTACATCGGTGTCGGCCCGATGCTGGCCGACCTGCACCAGCGAGGGCGGGTCCGCTTCGAGTCGGCGACCGACGCGGAGGTCGTCGAGGCGCTACGCCTCACGATGCGGAGCGAGGGGATCATCCCGGCCCTCGAGAGCTCCCACGCGTTCGCCGGGGCGTTCAGGGAGGTGTCGAGCCTCTCAAGCGCCGACTCGGTCCTCATCAACCAGTCAGGCCGTGGCGACAAGGACATCTTCACCGTCGCCGACGCGCTCGATGACAACGACTGGAAGGACTTCATCCAACGCAAGAGCGCGGGGTACGAACGATGACCGTTACTCAAGGGGTGGACCTCGAGAGCCACCTGCGCCGGCGGCTGGAGAAGAAGCCGCTCCTGCTCATGACGCACCTGGTGGTCGGCTATCCGTCCCTCGAAGCCAACTGGGCGATGCTCGAAGCGATGGACAGCGCGGGGGTGGACCTCGTCGAGCTCCAGATGCCCTTCAGCGAACCCATCGCCGACGGACCGTCCTTCGTGAAGGCGAATCACGACGCGATCACGGCGGGGACGCCGTGGGACGCGTACTTCGATCTCGCGGCGCGCGCCTCGGAGCGGTTCAGCTTCGAGATCGTCTTCATGGGCTACTACAACAGCGTCTTCACCATGGGCGCGGAGCGCTTCTGCGAGAAGCTGTCCGAGGCGGGTATGAGGGGATTCATCGTCCCGGACCTGCCTCCGGAGGAAGCGGCTGACCTGACCGCGGCGGCCCGTGACCGCGAGCTCGCCCCGATCTTCATCATGACTCCGGCGAACTCGGAGGCCCGCCTGGCTGAGATCGGCAGCCACGCTTCGGGCTTCGTCTATTGCGCCGCGCGCAAGGGCGTGACCGGGCGGAAGACGGACCTGTCGGAAGGTGTGGCGGCCTTCTTGGAGAGGTGCCGCACGGCCACGTCGGTGCCGCTCGGGCTTGGGTTCGGGATCAGGACGGCCGACGATGTGCGAGAGCTGCGCGGCCTGGCCGACATCGCCATCATCGGCACGGCAGGCCTCGACGCGTGGGAAGGGCTCGGCGCGGACGGTTATCGCCAGTACCTGAAGGACCTCGTGGCCGAGACCGTCTGACGGCGGGCCAGGCGATTCCAACGGAATCGCCTGGGAAACATTGAACAGCCGTGCCCGGTGTGGCCGCCAAGGGCGAGCTCGCCTTCAGCGATGAAGCGACGGTGCCGGCCGCAGTCCTCAACGAGTGGCTGCGGTCGGCACTTTCGCACGTGACCTCCTGGAAATCTTCCACGACCGGCACCGCGGGCATTCCGCGCTGGGCGTGCTCAGCCCGATGGAGTACGAACTCCGCACCCCGCCAGTAGCCGAATCGGAAGCTGAGATTCCCCTGTGAACATGATTGCTCGACCGGGGCACTGTCCCCACAGCTGCCTGGAATTTGTCAACCTCGCCGCAGTCATGTGCGACACGGTCTCGGACCGCTGAGTCCGTTTTCGAACTCGGCTCTGGACTGTTGGGCGGGCCGGCCCCGAAAAACCCTCGCTGACCAAGGGCGACGCGATCCGGCCAATTGCTGGCAGAGGAGGCTCGAACGGTGTTCGGTATTCCGAACGCGCCGATCGGGCAAGCCGTGGAATCTGCGGCATACGTTGGCTCTTGGTCACGAAAATGCATCTGCCGGACGCCTCGCCGGGGACGAGTCAAGGCGTCAACTGGCCATTACTGAAGGCCGGTTGAGAGCCGCTCGAATCTCACTATGCGGAATGTGCGTTGCAGCCCGCAGGGTCGCGAGACTAAAAAAGACTACGGAAACAACACGGGTCACCACGGGGGGTGTAATGATTCGGGTGGATTAGGCCGTTGGGTCCAAGTGTGCATGAAATGACATGGGCACGGCCTGCCAATTCGCCACCTTCTTTTTTCTCTTCGGCACGCGTGCGGACGCAATCGCCGCGTGACGGCACAGCCTTGCCGATCGGCGGCTGCTTTCCGCTGCTTTCCTACAGCTAAGGACGATCGATGATCTCCGAGTCTCCGAAGACTCTGGACAATGTGACGCGCGTAGCGGACATCAATCCGGAAGACTTCATCGACCGCTTCGTGCGGACCCAAACCCCTGTCGTCATCGGTAACACCCAGGCCGGCACCCCGCTCTCCCGGATCACCACGGCGGAGGCGGCGACCGAGGCATTCGGCGACCTCCGGATCCAAGTGCAGCAGAACTACACCAGCCCGCTGTCGCGAGGCGTCGCGGCGGCTCGGCGGCAGGGTCTCAGCCAGAAAGTACGCAACAAGATCGAGGAGTGGCCGCTCGCCGAGTACCTCGACCATGTGAACAAGAACCCGGACACCGACCTGCTCTGCGTCGAGTACCACACGCCGGCCGCGGTGCGGGAGCTCATGAAGGACCCGAACGTCTGTGGAGTGCCCTGGGCGAGCGAGGATCTCGTCTCCTTCATGTTCGTCGCCAACCAGGGGAACTACGCCCATCTCCACTTCGACGGCGACTTCCGCAATGTGCTGCTCTACCAGGTCTTCGGCCGCAAGCGGGTCGTGATGGTGCCCGTCTCGGCACGCGACAAGATCTCACCGTCGATGAACTTCAGCAAGCTCCTCATCCAGAACATGGACGAGGAGGAGAAGCTGGACCTGCTGCGCTACCTGGGCGCGTACGACTGTGTCATCAACCCCGGTGAGGCCGTCTACTTCCCGCCGTCGATCTGGCACTACGTCGAGTACCTGGACACCGGCGCCTCCATCAACTTCCGCTTCGGCCGGGAGGAGTTCGCGCGCAAGCTGGTCGACGCCAACCGCGTCCCCTTCTATCCCGATCTGCACGCGCTGCTGTCCCACCTCGCCACGGTGACCGACCAGGACGTGCGCGTCGGGCTGGAGGACAAGATCTGGTCCGAGGCCCGTACGGTGCTGGCAACCGAGTACGCGGACAGTGCCGAACGGCACCGGGCGGTGCAGGAGATGTACCGCGCACTCATGGACAGCACGCTCCCCGACGGCCCGCTCTCCCGGCACGTCGACATCGACTGCCCGGTCGCCGAGCAGATGGCGGTCGAGAGGCACGACTCCCCGTCGAAGCTGTGGCGTGAGGAACTCATGCTCGGCGAGCCGATCTGACGGGGCGACGATGAAATTCCGATTACTCGAAGAGCTCGACGAGAGCATCCGGGACAGCCTCGCGGACAACAGGTTCTACGGCCGTCAGAGCTGGGTCACCCCGGCCCGTGCGGCGAGCGGGGACCGCATTCACGACGCCGTCGTCGTGGGCGCCGGGCAGAACGGACTGTCGCTCGCCTACAACCTGCGACTGCGCGGCGTCAGACGGATCAAGGTGCTGGACGCCCAGCCCGAGGACCGGACGGGACCGTGGTCCTCGTTCGCCCGCATGCCCCGGCTGCGGACCCCCAAGGCGCTGCCCGGCCCGGACTGCGACAACCCGCTGCTGAGGTTCAAGACCTGGTTCTGCGCGGCCTACTCGGAGGCCGAGTACGCCACCTTCGACTTCATTCCGCTGCCCTACTGGCGCGAGTACCTGTCCTGGTACCGGCGGGTCCTGGAGATCGAAACGGTGAACGGCACCCGAGTCGACGACATCACCTGGGATGCGTCGGACCAGTGCCTGTCGGTCCACACCGCCGGGCCGGAGGGCCGGGAGCGGTTCCTCGCCCGCAGGGTCTGCCTCGCGACCGGTATCACCGGCTCCGGCCGCTGGTCCGTGCCGGAGGAACTCACCCGGAACCTGCCCGTCGGCACGTACCACTGCGCCTGGGAGGACATTCCGTGGGACACGCTCGCTGACCGCGACGTGGTGGTGATCGGGGCGGGCGCGAGCGGCTTCGACAACGCCGGCCGGGCCGTCGAGGCGGGCTGCCGCTCGGCCACCGTCATCGGCCGCAGCGCGTTCCCGAAGCGGGACGTCTACTTCGAGCTGTGGCGGGGGCGCGACGACAGCGAGGACGTCCCCGAAGGGCGCGGCACCCGCGCCGCCGACCTGCTCGAACCGCTCCTCGCCTACCACCCGAGGCTGGCCGACGCCGACCGGCTGCAGCTCGTGACGGCACTGTTCGAGCACGGCCGCTCGCCGGCCAACCCCGAGTATCTGTCCCGGGTTCGCCACCTCGACCGGATCAGGGTCCTCGAAGGCTGGCCCATCGAGAGCCTCAGCCATGACCCGGCCACCGGACGCATCCAAGTCACCGGTCAGAACGGTGAGTTGAGCGCGGACGCGGTCATCTTCGCGACCGGCCCGCAGATAGGCCTCGAGCACCGTGAGGAACTGCGCAGTCTCACCGACCGCATTCTCACCTGGGGCGACAGGATCCCGGCCGGCTCCGATGCGCCAGCAGACCTCTGCGGCTACCCGAAGCTCTCACCCTTCTTCCAGCTGCAGTCCAAGGACGGCGACGACACCGATCTGAGCCGCGTCTACTGCCTCTCGGACATCATCCACAACACCGTAGGAATCCAGAGTTCCCGGCATGTGGTGACCACGGTCGCCGACCATGTGGCCGCCTCGCTCTATGCCGAACAGTTTGACGACCACATCGCATTCATCAATGGCATCGTCACCGCCTGAACTTTCGGAGTTGAATGTGAGCATCACAGACAAAACAGCCACGCTGCCTGCGGACACCTGGTTCAACTGGAACAGCTACCCCTATGAGGAGACCCAGCGGTCCCTCACTCCGACAGTCACCGGAGCGTTCTTCGACGAGACCCTCCGCGACGGTCTCCAGGCGGCCAACATCCCGATCCCGGAAGTGGATCGGAAGATCGAGTTCATCCACCACATGGTGCGCTGCGGGGTCCGCTCGGCCGACCTCGGCTTCCCCGGCTCGGGACCCGCGGCGGCGCGCGAATGCACCGAGATCGCCAAGTACATCGCCGCGGAGGACCTCCCGCTGGCCCAGGGGTACGCGGGGCGGACCCACCCTGACGACATCGCGGCCATCTGCGGTATCTCACAGGCCGCGGGCGCTCCCGTCGAGGCCTATGTCTTCACCGGTGTCAGCCCGATCCGGCAGCACGTCGAGGACTGGTCGATCGAGTCGATCCAGCAGAACATCCGCGACTCGGCGAAGGCCTGCGACCGCGAGGGGGTCGAGTTCGTCCTCGTCCTGGAGGACACCGTGAGGTGCACCCCCAAGCTGCTCGGCAAGCTGTACGACGTGGCGATCGACTCGGGCGTGCGCCGGGTGACGCTGTGCGACACGGTCGGCACGTCGACGCCGACCGGCACCGAGGCCCTGATCCGCTGGACCACCCGGTACTTTGCCGACCGCGGGCACCCGGTCGGCCTGGAGTGGCACGGGCACAACGACCGCGGCCTGGCCCTGGCGAACTCGCTGACCGCGCTCGCCCTCGGCTGTGTCCGCGTCCACGGCACGATCCTCGGGATCGGTGAGCGGGCCGGGAACACCGCGCTGGACCAGCTGATCGTCAACGGCTACCTCGGCGACCACGGCGACTACGACCTGCTGGCCCTGCGTGAGTACTGCGAATTCGCCGCCGAGGCCCTGGACCTGGCGGTTCCGGAGAACTATCCGGCGATGGGCCGGGACGTCTTCAAGACCAGCGCCGGAGTGCACGCCACGGCCATCCTCAAGGCGCATCAGAAGGGCAGCGACCTCCTCAAGGACATCGTCTACTCCGGTGTCCCCGCAAGCGCCCTGGGGCGCGACCAGGAGGTGCTCATCGACGCCTCCTCGGGAGCCAACAACGTCCGTTACTGGCTCACCACCCGCGGCTACCAGCTCGACAGCGATGTCAGCGATGTCATCGAAAAGGTGCTGCACGCCGCGAAATCCAGACGCGTGGCACTCGAGGACGAGCAGATTAGGCAGATCATTGCTGAGCACTGAGGTTTCGCCGGGCAGCACTGCCCGAACGGTTCGCATGACCGGCAACGTCCTGGTTCTGACCGAGGATCCCGATCTGGTCGCGCGGCAGCTCGACGGGACGACCGAGCTCTCGCCGGAGCGACTGCTGGAATCCCCCCTGCGGTCCAATATCTCCACCGACGAGATGATCCCCGGCTGGTGCTGCTACTGGTACGACAGCAAACTCGGCGACTACGCGTATCTCGGCCTGCGCGACCGGAAGTTCGACGAGGGCGCGGTCCGTTCCTTCGCACCGCAGATCATCGTCAGCGGTGAGGCGAAGGGGTGCGGTTCGTCGCGCGAGCACGCCGTGTACGCCGAGAAGTACGCCGGTGTGGAGATCGTCTTCGCCCGGTCCTTCGAGAAGATCTACGAGCAGAACTGCCGCAACGTGGGCATCCTCACGTGCGACGACTTCGACCTCCTGGACCGTCTGCTGGCCGGTGAGGAGTTGCCGCTGGAGGCGTTCGTACGCCGCTCCAACGCGACGGAACGCGCCATCGTGCAGGCCGGCGGGCTGTTCGCCTACAACCGCGACCGGCAGCAGGGCCCGGACGCGGAGGCGACTGCGCGCTTCGAGCCCCGGCGTCCGCTGAACCCGGTCGAGAAGATCGTCCAAGCGCGGCTGTCGGACCGCAACGCGTGTCCCGAGGACGCCTCGGTCGTCGTCGGAGAGTCCTACTTCGTCGAGACCGACGTGCGGTTCTCCCACGAGTACGTGACCCCGATGGCGGCCGGCATGTTCGCCCAGCAGTTCCCGGCGGGCACGGCCGTCGCCTCGCCCGAGAGCGTCTACTTCTTCCAGGACCACCTGTCGCTGGCCGAAGACGTCCTCAGCCGGCGCTCCAACGGCCTGCAGCTCATCAACCGGGTGGACAACCTCGGCCGCCGCCAGGAGGAGTTCGCCCGGCTCAGCGGCGGTACGTTCGTGGGCCCCGCGGCCGACGGCGGCAGCGAGGCGATCTGCCACAACTACATCATGGAGCGGGTGGCCCTCCCCGGGGACGTCGTCGTCGGCACCGACAGCCACACCTGCACGGCCGGCGCCCTGGGCGCGCTCGCCTTCGGGGTGGGCGCCACCGACATCGCCAACGCCTGGTACAACCGCGAGGTCCTGGTCAAGGTCCCCGAGGTCGTCAGGATCGAGCTGCGGGGCACGCTCCGGCCCGGGGCGTGCGCCAAGGACCTCATGCTGCACCTGCTCGCCCAGCCCGGACTGCAGGGCCACAACACGCTCAAGAAGGTGCTGTACTACACCGGTTCGGGGTGTGCGGGCCTGAACATGGACGAGCGCGCCACCCTCGCCAACATGGCGGTGGAGGCCGGTGCGATGACCGCCCTCTTCGCCTCCGACGAGGTCACCGCCGCCTTCCTGGACGCACGCGACGAGACCGCCAGGAAGGGCGAGGCGGACGTGCCCGCCCCCGACGAGGGCGCCTCCTTCCACAGCGAGGTCGTGGTCACGCTGGACGAGGTGGAGCCCATGGTCGCGCTGCCCGGAGATCCCCGCAACTCCGTGCCGCTCAGCTCGGTTCAGGAGGACATCAGAGTCGACAAGGTGTACGGCGGCTCCTGCACCGGCGGCAAGTCCTACGACATGGACATGTACGCCAGCGTCTTCCAACTGGCCGTTGACCAGGGGATCAAGGTGGCTCCCGACGTCGACGCCTACATCCAGGTGGGCAGCCAGGCCGTCATGGAGTACGCCGTCGAGCGCGGCTATGTGCAGCTCTTCGAGGCCGTCGGCGTCCAGGTGCTGCCGCCGTCCTGCGGGGCCTGCATCAACGCCGGACCCGGGGTGTCAGAGAGCCCCGACGAGGTGACGGTCAGCGCGCAGAACCGTAACTTCCCGGGACGTTCGGGGCCCGGCCAGGTATATCTGGCCTCCCCGTACGTCGTTGCGGCGAGCGCGATCGCCGGACGTCTCAGCTCGGTGGAGGAGATGCTGACCGCGGGGGGTGCCCGATGAGGATCGCGGTGATCCCCGGCGACGGGATCGGTCCCGAGGTCGTCCACGCCGCGCTGCCCGCGCTCGACCTGCTGAACCACGAACTGGGCCTCGGGCTGTCCTACGACGTGTTCGGCTGGGGAGCCGACGAGTGGCTGGCGACGGGCGTCGGGCTCCCCGAGGGGGCGCTCGACATGCTGCGCTCCGAGTACACGGCCGTCTTCCTCGGCGCGCTCGGCGACCCCCGTGTCCCCGACATGGCGCACGGCCGGGAGATTCTGCTCGGCCTGCGCCGCGGCCTGGACCTCTATGTCAACCACCGCCCCAACCAGCTCCCGGACGGGCTGGTGGACATCTACCGGGAGAACACCCAGGGCCTCTACGTCGGCGTCGGCGGGACGGTGCCGCAGGGCGGCGGGGTCGGTGTCGCTGTCGACCAGTGCGTGTACACGCGGCAGACCGTGGAGAACTTCGTCCGCTACTGCCTGGACCGGATCGCCGCCCAGGGCGGCCGGAAAGTCACCCTGGTGCACAAGGCGAACGCCGTGCCGCACACCGGCCGGCTCTGGCAGGAGGTCTTCCGCGAGGAGCTCTCCCGCCATCCCGGGCTGACCGGCACCGACGAGTACGTGGACGCCTTCTGCTACCACTTCGTCCGCACACCGATGCGCTACGAGGCCGTCCTCGCGCCGAACCTGTTCGGCGACATCATCAGCGACATCGGGGCCGCGCTGATGGGCGGGCTGGGGCTGGCCGCCAGCGCGAGCATCTGCCCGGAGACCGGGTTCGGGCTCTTCGAACCGGTCCACGGCAGCGCGCCGGACATCGCCGGCACCCACCGGGCCAACCCCTACGCCGCGGTCATGACCCTGGTGCTGCTGCTCGACCACCTCGGGCACCGAGCGGCCGCCGCCGCACTCCGCGACAGCCTCGACCAGGCGGCCCGCACCGACGCCACCACCCCGGACCTGGGCGGGAACGGCAGCACCGAAGAGTTCATGGTGGCCGTCCTCGACCGGCTGCCCATGGCCATCAAGCAGGAGAAAGAACAGTGAAGGTAGCCCTCGTCGACCCCATCTCCAGCGGAGTCAACCTGGCCGAGGCGCTCCGGGAACGGGGCGTCGAGCCGTACCACGTCTACGGGCAGGCCTGGGCCGGCCCCTGCGAGGCGGACCCCGGCATCGGCGGCAAGCTGCTGCACGAGATGTTCGACGCCACCCGCGCTGCGCTCCAGGAGTACGGCGCCCAGGCGGTGCTGGCCGCCAGCGAGACCGGAGTCGCGCTCGCCGACCAGCTCTCGGCCGCGCTCGGCCTGCCCCACAACACGCCGGAACTGGCGCCGGCCCGGGCCCACAAACTCCAGGAGGCGCGGGCGCTGGAGAGGGCGGGAATCCCCTGCGCCCGTACGGAGTCGGTGTCCGACCTGGCCGAAGTGCCGTCCGTGTTGGGGAAGTTCGAGCAGTTCCCGGTCGTGGTCAAGCCGGTGGACAGCGCGGGCAGTGACGGCCTGGCCATCTGCGCCGACGAGGAGGAGGCGCACACGGCCATCGGGCAACTGCTCGGCCGGCGGAACATGGTGGGCACGATCAACGAGTCGGTGCTCGTCCAGGAGTACCTCGCGGGACCGCAGTACTACCTCAACACTGTCTCCGCTGACGGCCGTCACGCGATCAACGAGGTGTTCCTCGCGAGGGTCGAGGAGTGGCAGGGCAAGCCCGTCCTGCGGGGCCACCACACGCTCTGCCAACTCAGCGCCGACGAGCGTGAGCTGGTGGAGTACGGGCTGCGCTGCCTCGACGCGCTGGGCGTGCGCCACGGCGCCTCGCACATGGAGGTCCGCCTGACCGCGGCCGGGCCCCGCCTGATCGAGACCAACTTCCGCATGATGGGCCCGCTGCTGCCGAGCGACCCGTACGTGTCGGCGCTCGGCCACAGCGCGGCGACGCTCTGGGCCGACGCCGTCCTGGGACGGCAGGCGTTCGACGACCACCTGGCCCGCCCGTACGAGCCGAAGAACACCCTCGGCTTTGTGCAGATGCGCCCGCCGAGTACGGGGGGCGCGCTGCTGGCGATGCCGGGCCTCGACGAGATCCGCCGGCTCCCCACCTTCCACAGCTTCATCAAACTGCCCCAGCTCGGCCTGGAGATACCGGACGCGCTGCTGACCACCGTCACCGGCGGCGGCGCGTACTTCGTCGGACCCACCGCCGACGTCGAGCGGGACATGCGGACCACGTGGCAGTTGGAGAACGACGGCCTGCTGTACGTGACCACCGGTTCGGTGGCGAGCCGATGACGCGCGGTCCGGAGGGTGCCGTGGTGCCGCCGCCTGCGGTACCCGCCGGGCGTGGCGCCGTCTCGTCCGTCATCCGTGAGTCGCTCGCCTACTCCGCCCGGGAGAACATGGTCTCCTTCGCCGGCGGCCTGCCGGCTCCGGAGCTCTTCGACGCCGACGGGATCCGGGCCTCCTACGACCGGGTGCTGAGCCGAGCCGCCGGCCGGGTTCTCCAGTATTCGACGACCGACGGTGACCCGGACCTGCGTACGGCCCTCGCCGAGCGGCTCACCGGCCGGGGGCTGCCGGCCGAACCCGGCAGCCTGCTGGTCACCAGCGGCGCACAGCAGGCGTTGTGGCTCCTCGCCGGCACCCTGCTCGAACCCGGTGACGTCGTGATCGTGGAGAACCCGACCTACCTGGCCGCCCTCCAGTGCTTCCAGCACGCGGGCGCGAAGGTCGTGGCCGCGCCGACCGACCGGCACGGCATCGTCGTAGAAGCTCTGGACGACCTGGTCACCCGACATCAGCCGAAGCTGCTCTACCTCGTGCCCAACTTCCAGAACCCGACCGGGCACACCCTGCCGGTCGGCCGTCGCCAGGAACTGGCGCGGCTCGCCGCGACCCGCGGGTTCTGGATCGTCGAGGACGACCCGTACGGGGAGCTGAGTTTCCATCGGTCCGCGCCCGACTGGATTCGCATGGATCCGGTCGCGGCCGACCGTGTGCTGCTGGTCGGCAGCCTGTCCAAGGTGATCGCACCGGGCCTGCGGCTCGGCTGGCTGCTGGCCCCCGAACCAGTACGGGACCTCTGCGTGAGAGCGAAGCAGGCACTGGACCTGCACACCTCGGCCGTCGACCAGGCCGCTGTCGCCGACTACCTGGCGAACAACGACCTCGACGCCCATCTGAAGCGCGTCCGTGCCGAGTATCTGCGCCGCTGTACCTCGCTGCTGGCCGGCCTGCCGGACGCGCTTCCCGCCGGAAGCACCTGGAACGTTCCCGAGGGCGGCATGTTCGTGTGGGCCCGGCTGCCCGCCGGACACGACGCTGTCGCCCTGCTGCCCCACACCGTGGAGCAAGGAGTCGTCTACGTTCCCGGCGCCCCGTTCTTCGCCACCGACGCCGATCCGAGAACGATGCGGCTCTCCTTCACCACCCATGAGCCGGACGTGATCACGGAAGGACTGGCGCGCATGGCGAGGGCTTTCGACCAGATCCAACAACCCGAGGTGAACGAATGAGCCTGACCCGCATCGACGGTCTGAGCGATCCGCGCTGGGTTCAGCTGTGGTCACAGGACGCCCTGCAGCACGCCCACTACACGTCGACCGGCCTCGGCGTCGGGGCCCACCACTACACGCGGGCGTACTACCTCTCCGAGGACCACGACGTCAATCAACCCCGGGATTCCGCATCGGAGTTCCTCCCTCGCCACGCCGTGGTGCTCGGCTCCTCGGGACCGGTGGCGGGGGTCGCGCTCACGGTGGAGCTCCTCGACGACCGCACGCGCCTGTCGGCGTACGGCCGTCCCGTCATCCTGGTGGAGGACCGCTCGCAGCCGGCGCGCGTCCGCAAGCAGGCGGCCGAACTGCTCTACAAGCACATCGAGGCCGTACGCGAGGAACACGGCGCGGAGCGGTGGCACGCCCGCGACACACTGCTGGACGGCATGCCGTCACCACTCACTGAAGCGATGTTACGGAACGGGGGTGTCAGCAGGCATCACCTGGTGCGGATGGTGGACCTGGAGGCGGACGACGAGACACTCCGCCTGGATCTGCGCAAGAGCTACCGCTACATCATCAAGAAGCGGCCCGAGGGCCTTGAGTTGAAGGTCTTGTCGGCTGCGGACATCACCCGGTCCGACCTCGAACAGTTCGCGAAGCTCGAATACGCCTCCTACCGCCAGAACCTGGTCTCGAACGCGGTGTGGGACGCGATCCTGACGTCCATCCAGAAGGGAGAGGGCTTCCTCGTCACCGCGTTCCTGGACGGCGAGCCGGTGTCCATGGGGTACTTCACGGCCTCGGCCCGTCACGTCGTCTACGTGGCCGGAGTGAACGACCAGGACAAGGCCGGCGTCGGCCTCACCCACCATGTGGTGTGGCAGGCCATCCAGTACGCCCGCAGCGTCGGCTGCGCCCACTTCGAGCTGGGCGAGCTGATCCACCCGGGGGACCACCCCGGCCTGAACGACAAGCTCCGCAGCATCAGCCACTTCAAGGACGGCTTCGGCAACAAGTCCGTCTGTCGCCTCGACGTGTTTTCCGCCCCCCTTGAGGAGGACTCCTGACATGCCGGACCCCTCCTCCCTCGCGGGCGCCTCGCTCGGCCGAAGACTGCGGGCCCTTCCCCGGTCCGCGTGGATCCTCTGTCTGGGCATGTTCATCAGCAAGTTCGGCAACTTCCTGAACGTCTTCCTGGTGCTGTACCTGACCGCGCAGGGACACTCCGCGTTCCTCGCGGGTGTCGCCCTCGGCGCGGTCGGGCTGGGCAGCTTCCTCGGAAACGCCGTGGGCGGGACGGTCGCGGACACCCTTGGGCGTCGTACCGCGATCGTCATCTCCATGTTCGGCGCGACCGTGTTCACCGTGATCGTGCCGGTGCTCACCAACATCTGGCTGATCATCGGGACGGTCGTCCTGGTCGGCCTCTTCGGCCAGCTCTACCGGCCCGCCGCCGGCGCCATCCTGGTCGACTCGGTACCGGCGGAACTGCGGCTGACCGCGTTCACCATGCTCAGGATGTGCCTGAACGTCGGGATGTCGGTGGGGCCGCTGGTCGGCGGCCTGCTCAGTGGCTACTCGTACACCCTGCTCTTCATCGGCAACGGAATCGCCCTGTCGGCCTTCGGCCTGCTGGCGCTGCTCATGCTGCCGGAGACCCGCCCGTCCCCGGATCACGACGCACCCGCTTCCTCCCGGGGCGAGGGTTATGGCGCGGTCCTGCGGGACCGCGCCATGGTCATGTACCTCGTCAGCATGTTCGCGGTCTCCTACGCCTATGTGCAGACCACGGCCACCATGCCGCTGCATGTCCGGGACAACGGCATGGACAACTCGTTCTACGGCCTCCTCCTCGGACTCAACGCCCTGCTCTGTGTGGTCCTCGAACTGCCCCTCGTACGCCATTTGGAACGGCACAACGCCCGCCATGTCATAGCGCTCGGCATCGTTCTCGTCGGTCTGGGAGTCGGCGCGACCGGATTCGTCTCGGGCAAGGCCGCCCTGGCTGTCACCGTCGTGATCTGGACCCTCGGCGAGGTGATCTACACCC
Source organism: Streptomyces spongiae (assembly GCF_009377185.1). Lineage (GTDB taxonomy): Bacteria > Actinomycetota > Actinomycetes > Streptomycetales > Streptomycetaceae > Streptomyces > Streptomyces spongiae. The sequence continues at coordinate 31,069 of NZ_VJZC01000003.1, read as the reverse complement.
CGGTCTCGACCACCTATCCCGGCATGCTCGCCCCTGAACACCTGCGCGGCAGATACCAGGGCGCCGAAGGAGTGGCAGTGACCCTCGCACAGGCCGCCGGGCCGGCCCTCGGCGGTCTCACCTATGCCGCCTCGACGGACCTGCACTGGTTGTCGTGCGCGATCGTCTCGTCGATCGGGGTGATTGCCATATTGCTGGCGCGGCATGAGCGCATCGAGTCGGTGCATACCGCGGAGGTGGCGAAGTGAGGAGTCTGGTGGTAACTCCGCACGAAATTAGCCAGGTAGACAGTCCCGCGGTACCGGAGGAACCCGATGAATGACGCATCGACGGCTATCGGCCGGGTGAACTCCGCGTCACCTGCCGAAGTTGTGCTGCATATCGTCGAGGAAGTCCTGCGGGTGGGCACGGTGGCTCCGGACGCCAGTTTCTACGACTTCGGAGGGACATCGCTTCAGGCGATGCGGATCTGCGTTCGAATCGAGAAGAGGCTTGCCGTCGTGATCAAGCCTGAGGCCCTTCTCGACAGTGATTGCCTCGGTGACTTCGCCTGCTCGGTGGCTGAGCTCAAGGACGCGTGATGACGAATCCCGTACTGATCCATGAAGGGGTATCGCAACGGGCTATGGCGAAGCCCGGGGCAACAGCCGTGATCAGTGGTGCGGAACGGCTCAGCTACGCCGAACTCGACGCAGCCGCAGGCAAGGTGGCGCACGCGCTACGAGAGCGGGGCGTGGCCCGGGGCAGCGTCGTTCCCGTGATCCTGCCGCGCTCGGCCCAGTTGATCACACTGCTGCTCGGAGTGCTCAAGTGCGGTGCGGCCTACGCGGCGATGGACCCGAGCTGGCCGGATCAGCGAGTCCACGCCCTGCTGGAGACGCTCGACCCCCCGGTGCTGGTGGCTGCTGCGCCTTCATCGACGCACACCGCCGTGCCTGTCTGGTCGCCGCCCGCCACCTGGCCGGCTTCTGCGAGCGGCGCGGCCCCCGTGTCCGGCATCAGCGACGCCGATCCGGCCACCGTGTTCTTTACGTCGGGCACCTCTGGTAGATCCAAGGCAGTGCTCTCCCCGCACCGGGCGACGACCCGCCTGTTCCGAGAGCACGCCGACTGGTGGCCAGTCGGCGGGGTGGTCGCCCAAGTGGCGCCGGCGTCCTGGGACGCCTTCTCACTCGAGGTCTGGGGCACGCTCCTCACCGGCGGCACCTGTGTGGTGCACCCGTCGGGCCACCTGCTTCCCGGAGGGCTGCGCACGCTGGTCGGCGCGGCACGGGTCGACACCGTCTTCCTCACCACTTCGCTGTTCAATTTCCTCGTGGAGGAGGACGAGGACTGTTTCCGGGGGCTGCGCCACGTGCTCGTAGGGGGCGAGAGGCTCTCCGCCCACCACGTCCGCACCTGTCTGGAGAGGCATCCGCTGCTCCGAGTGAGCAACTGCTACGGGCCGGTCGAGAACTGTGTGTTCGCCTCCGTCCACGCAATCGGCCGACAGGACTGTGATCTCGCGGACGGCATACCGCTGGGCAACGCCGTTGCCGGTACCGGGATCCACGTGCTGCGGAACGGCCGGTCGGCGGGACCCGGGGTGACCGGCGAGATATGCCTGTCCGGGGACGGGCTGGCGCTGGGGTACCTGACAGATCCCCAGCTGACTGCCGAGAAGTTCCCCACTGTGCGAATGGAAGGGGGCGAACGGCGCGTCTACCGCACCGGCGACCTCGGCTGGCTGGACCAGGACGGTCTTCTGCACTTCCGCGGACGCGGCGACCGCCAGATCAAGGTGGCCGGCCACCGGGTGGAACCCGCAGAGATCGAGGCGGCCGGCCGGGATGTTCCCGGGGTGCGGGAATGCGCGGTGCTGCCCGTAACCGAAAGCGGTGGCAGCGTGGCCCGCCTTGCCATGTTCTACGTCCCTGCGCCGCCGACCGCACCAGGGGAGCAAGGCGCCCCCTCCCCGGCGGCTGTGCGCAAGGCGCTGTCGGCGAGACTGCCCCGCTATCTGGTCCCGCACCTGCTGCGGCCGTGCGCGTCCTTCCCGCTCACCACGCATGGAAAGGTCGACTCCGCGGCACTGCTGTCGTCCCTGACCGTGATCCCGCCCGGCTCCGTCAACAGCCGGACGAGCGCGGAGGCACCGTCGCTGTATCCGATGTCGCATGAGCAGGAGGGGATCTGGCTCGTCGACCAGATAGGCGACGGACCGTCCGGCTACGTGGAGGCATGGGCACACCACCTGCGCGGCGCAATTGACGTCTCTTCCGTGCAGGTCGCTCTCGACGGCATCGTGCGACGCCACGAGTCCCTGCGCAGTCGGCTCCGCATGATCGATGGACAACCGCTGCAGGAGATCGTGCCCCCACTGCCGGTGCCGCTCGTACGACAGCAGGTCACCCCATCGGGACTGCGGGAAGCGGTGCGGGTGGCGGTCTCGGCGCCACTGTCACTGGAGCGGCCTCCTCTGCTGCGCGCGACCCTGCTCGAACTGGGCAAGGAGGAAGCGGTGCTGGCCGTGGCCCTCCACCATGCGGCGGTGGACGGCTGGTCTCTTCAACTGCTCGACGAGGAGTTCAGCGAGCTGTACCGGGCGGCCGTCGAGGGAACCGATGCGGCGCTGCCCGAGCTGCCGTTGCCGTTCAGGACGTACGCGCAGCGGCAGCGTGTGCGGCACACCGATGCGATGGCCTACTGGCGCGGAGTCCTCGCGGATGCACCCATCGAGTCCACCTTTCCGCCCGACCGCCCCCGTCCGGACACGCTCAGCCGCCGCGGCGCGGTAGTCGACTTCACCCTGGACCGCGAGATCACCGAGCGGTTGCACCGGCTGTGCCGTGAGCTCAAGGCCTCTCCGTATACGGTACTGGCGGCCGCCGTCACGGCCCTGCTCAGCAGGCACAGCGGTCAACAGGACGTTGTGCTGGGCGCACCGGTTTCGAGGCGTGAGGGACCCGAGCTGGAATCGATGATCGCCTGCCTCGCCGAGGTGCTCCCCTTGCGCCAACTGGTAAGGCCAGAGCAGCCGTTCAGGGAACTGGTGCTCCGGACGAAGCAGACGATCCGTTCCGCCGTCGCCCACCGGGACGTCCCCTTCACCCGGCTCGTCGCGGAAGCCGGTGTTCCACGCACCCCTTCCCGCTCCCCGCTCTTCCAGGTGGTGCTGACGGTGGACGACGGGCCACACCCCGGCCTGTCTCTACCGGGTGTGTCGGCACGGCGGCTGTATCCGCACGCGGGCACAGCGAAGTTCGACGTCCTGTTCCATCTCACTCCCGAGAACGGAGCCCTGCGAGGACGCCTGGAGTACGCGACAGACCTTTTCTCGGCGCGAACCGCCGAAGAACTGACTCTGCGATTTCGTGAACTGCTGGCCGACGCGGTCGCTCACTCCGACCGGACGGTGGCCGGGCTGGCGATGCTGTCCCGGACGGACCGCGATCGGCTCGTCGGATCCTGGGCCACGGGACCGGAGCCGGAGCCTGATCCGCCCGTTGCCCACGAGGCATTTCGCCTGGCCGCCGACCGATTCCCCGACGCCCATGCCGTGCTTCACGGGGAGGACTGGTGGAGCTACGCGGAGCTGGACGCGGCGAGTACGGCGCTTGCGCAGCAACTGGTTGCCGCCGGGCATGGGCAGGGCAGGGTAGCCATCCTGCTGGAGCGCTCCCTTCGGCTACCGCTCGCTGTGCTGGCCGTGCTCAAGGCCGGCGGCTGCTGTGTGCCGGTCGACCCCGGATATCCAGCGGAGCGCGTCGCCTTCATGCTGCGTGACAGTGAAGCCGGGATCGTGCTGACCACCCGGAACCTCCGGCATCTGGTGACCGGTCGACTCGCTGCCGAGACTCTGCTCCTGGACGAAGCTCCGCCGAACAGCGCCCGGACCGCGCCGGACGACACGTTCCCCGCGCTGCCGACTGTGACCGGGGACGACCCGGCGTACGTGATCTACACCTCGGGTTCCACAGGGCAGCCGAAAGGTGTGGTGATGCCACACCGGGCGCTGGCCGGCCTGATCAGCTGGCAACTGCATCGCACCGGCACCGGCCCGGGCTCACGGACCGCGCAGTTCGCCCCACTCAGCTTTGACGTCGCCTTCCAGGAGCTGTTCGCCACCTGGGCCGACGGCGGCGCCCTGGTCCTGGTCGACGAGGAAGTCCGACGAGACCCCGCTCGACTGCTCGGCTTCGTCAAGGAGCAGTCCGTCGAACGGCTCTTCCTGCCGTTCGTGGTCCTGCAACAGCTGGCGGAATGCGCGGCGGCGGACGGATGGCGCTGCGCCGACCTGCGAGAGGTGGTGACTGCGGGGGAGCAACTGTTCGTCACTCCGGCGGTGAGACGGTTCTTCACGCAGAGCACCGATGCCGTGCTCGACAATCAGTACGGTCCTTCCGAGACTCATGTCGTCACCGCCGAGCTGCTCTCCGGTGATCCCGCGACGTGGCCGGAACGACCGCCCATCGGCCGGCCTGTCCCCGGTGCCAGGATTCTTGTCCTGGACGGACAACTGCGTCCGGTGCCTCCCGGTACGCCGGGCGAGATCTGCATCGGCGGGACCCCTCTCGCCGTCGGCTACCTCGGACAGCCGTCAATGACCGCACAAAAGTTCGTAGCGGACCCATGGGCTGCCGCGCCCGCCCGGCTGTACCGCAGTGGTGACCTCGGCCGGTTCCTGCCGGACGGCCGGATCGAGTTCCTCGGGCGCGGGGATGAACAGGTGAAGATCCGTGGTTTCCGCGTGGAACTCGGCGAGGTCGAAGCCGCCGTAAAAGCGCTGCCTGGAGTCGCCGACGCAGTGGTGACCGCCGGCACGTCGCCGACCGGTGACAGGCGTCTGGTCGTGCACTACGTACCCGCCAGGGGGAAGACGCCTCAGGCGGCGGACCTGCGTGCCCAGCTCGGCCTGCGTTTGCCCCATCACCTGATCCCCGCGCATTACGTGCCGCTGCCGGCCTTGCCGCTCACTGCGAGCGGCAAGGCCGCCCGGTCACGGCTGCCGGAACCAGAGGAAACAGGCGCGGCAACGCGGCCTCGGCGGCCGATGAGCGACGCGGAACGCCGGGTCGCCACGCTGTGGTGCGAGGTACTCGGCACCAACGGGATCGGACCGGACGAGGACTTCTTCGGAGTGGGCGGGGACTCACTGCTCGCCGTACGGCTGCTTCTGAAGGTGCGTGAAGAATGGGGGATCCGCCTCGGCCTGGGTGCGATGTTTGCCGCACCCACCATCGCCCGCATGGCCGCGGTCCTTACCAACGGGGCCGCAGAGACTGCCTCCGCCACGGGCACGGGCATCGAACTGGCTGCCGACATCATCCCGCAGGGCAATGGCGAGCGGGCGACGGGCCCTGCCCGGTGCATTTTCCTCACAGGGGCCACCGGCTTCCTGGGCAGCCATCTTCTGCGTGACCTGCTGGCCCACACCGAAGCCGTTGTGCACTGCCTGGTGCGCTCACCCGGTAAGCAGTCCGCGCAGAGGAGGCTGCGCACAGCGCTCGAGCACTTCGGACTGTGGGACGACGCGTTCGCGGAGCGACTGGTCGCCGTCCCAGGTGATCTGTCGGTCGAGCGACTGGGTCTGGCTCCAACGGTCTTCGATGACCTTGCCCGGCGGGTCGACGCCGTCTATCACACCGGCGCCTGTGTCAACCTCGCGCTCTCCTACGAGCAGCTCAAGGACGCCAATGTGCGCGGCACCGCGGAAGTGCTGCGCCTTGCTGTTCAGCACCGCACCGTTCCCCTTCACCATGTTTCCACGGTAGGTGTCTACTCGGACGCTGACGGGCGCGGTGGTGCCATCCGGCCGGACGATCCGCTGCCGCCGAACGGCACGCTGAGCAACGGCTATGCACAGAGCAAGTGGGCGGCCGAGGTACTGCTGCGGCAGGCTCGGCAGCGCGGTTTACCCGTGTCGGTCTACCGGCCCACTCGAATCTCCGGGGCTGCCGTCGGTGGACTCGGGCCAACCTCCGACTACCTGTGGCTCCTGCTCAAGGGGTGCGTCGAAGTGGGCATGGTGCCCAACGACACCGAAGAGATCTTCGACCTGGTGCCGGTCGACTACGTCAGCCGCGTAGTACTGGAACTCTCGCGGCAGGCCGGTTCCGGCACTTTCCACGTGGCAAGCGAGCGCTTCCTGCGGCTGACCGACGCGGCCAAGTACCTGCGAGTGCTGGGCTACCGGATTTCCGAAGTGCCGCTGGCGAAGTGGCGTCAGGCCGTCGAGAGCGAACCGGCCAATGCCGCTTTCCCGTTGCTGACCCTGCTGCCCGCAGACGTGGGTTCCTCGGGCGGTGATGTCTCGCACGTCTTCGATGCGCACGCGACGCGGCACGCCCTGGCCGACAGGGGGATTCACTGTCCGACCGTGGATGAGGAACTCTTCGCCCGATACGTCTGGGCCTACGTCAGGAGCGGCTTCCTGCCTCCACCCAGGCAGATTCAGGGTGGGTGAGTCATGGAGCGCTGACCCGCCGAGTGGGAAGAACGGGCCGGCCAGTGACGTCACCCTCGGCAGGGCGGAACTCACTCGCCGCGCAGCGCGTCGACGACCGGCGCGAACACCTCCATGTTGGGCTCCAGCACCGTCAGGTACGAGATCCCGTACCGCTCGCGCTGCGCACGTACCTGGTCGACGATCTCCTTCAGTGTCCCCACCAGCACGATCGGCAGCCGAAGTACCTGCTCCTCGGTGAGGTGCGGGATACGGGGCAGCCACTCCTGGACGGCCGCGCTCCGGTCGTCCGTGACGACGACCACCTGGAGGAGCAGATTGAGCTCGGCCGCCTCCTTCCGCCCGGCGGCCAGCTCCCGGTACAGGGCGACCCGTTCGTCCAGTTCCTCGGCGGTGATCGGCTCCAGCACGCCACCCGGCCGCGTCCGGGCGCCCGTGAACGCCGCGATGTCCGCGTGTTCGGCGGTGAGCCGCAGCATCCGGTCGCCGTTGGCTCCGATCAGCAGGGGCACACGGGGGCGCTGCACGGGCTGCGGCTGATGCTCGTCGGAGCCGAGGAGCCGGTCCAACTCCTCGATGGTGCGCCGCAGATGGTCCACGCGCTCGCCCGGCGAGCCCCACGGAAGGCCGGCGCTCACATGCTCCGCCTCCACGTACCCGGTGCCGAGCCCGAGTTCGAGGCGGCCGTCCGTCAACGCGTCCGTGGTGGCCACCTCACGGGCCAGCAGCGTCGGGTTCCAGAAGCCCGCGTTGAGCACGAACGTGCCGAGGCGTGGCTGCTCGGTCGCCTCGGCGGCGGCGACCAGGGCCGGGAACGGGGCCGGCATGCCGAGGTGGTCGGGGACCAGGATCACGTCGTACCCGAGCTCCTCGGCCCGGCGGCACTTCGCGCGCCACTCCTCCGTGGTCGTGGACTGCAGCAGGTTGACCCCGAAGCGGAACGGCCGTGGCATGAACTCTCCTCACCTTCAAGTGACTTGAGTACCGAGGGACTTGAGTACGCCAGGCGAGTACATCACTCGTGTGCGATCGCCGCCAGTACGTTCATCCGGGAAGCGCGCAGCGCGGGCAGCAGCGCCGCCACGATGCCCACGACCGCCGACCCGATGACGACCGCGACCATCGTGCCCCAGGGGATGGCCAGCGCCTTCATCCCCTGCAGCGCCAGCACCTGCTGTATGCACACGCCCCAGACCAGCCCCAGCGCCAGCCCGAGGACGGCGCCGAACACGGCGATCACCACCGACTCCAGCCGGATCATCCGCCGCAACTGCCGCCGGGCGAGCCCGATCGCGCGCAGCAGCCCGATCTCGCGGGTGCGCTCGACCACCGACAGGGCGAGGGTGTTGACCACGCCGAGCACCGCGATGACGATCGCCAGGCCAAGCAGCGCGTACACCAGGTAGAGCAGCACGGCGATCTGGTTGCGGATCAGTTCCTTGTAGTCGGCCTGGTCGCGGACCTGCACCTGCGGATACGGGTCGAGGGTCTTCTCCAGCCGTGAGCGGAGCTGATCGACGCTGGTTCCGGAGGCGGCGTTCACGTACAGCGCCGAGTCCTGGCCGTCCGGCACGTACTTCTCCATGGTCCCGAAGCCGAAGTACAGGCCGCCCTGGGTCCCGAAGCCGTCTCCGGTGTCCTGGTCGGTGAGCGCGGCCACCTTCAGTTCGGCCTTCCGTCCGGCCGGGAACTCCACCGGGATCGTGCTGCCGATCCGCACGCCGTGGTCCTTGGCGAACTCCACGTCCATGGCCATGTCGCCGTCCGCGAGCGCGGCGGCGGTGTCGCCCTCCGCGTACGTGACATGGGCGACGTCGTCGAGCCGCGGATCGTACCCGGCAGCCGTCGTCTCGACCCGCTTGCCGTCCGGCAGCCGTACCGCCACCGGCGAGAAGCGCTGCCGTACGACCAGCCCGGCGCCCTCCGTGGCGCGGACCTTGTCGGTGACCTCCTGCGGGAACGGCTGGAAGTTCTGGTTCTGGACGACGAAGTCGGCGCCCAGCGTCTTGTCGATCTGGTCGTCGAACGACTTGGTCATGGAGGCGCTGGCCACGGACATCCCGCCGACCAGCGCGAGCCCCACCATCAGCGCGGCCGCGGTGGCGCCCGTACGGCGCGGGTTGCGCAGGGCGTTGCGCTGGCTCATCCGCCCGATGGAGCCGAACAGCGCGGGGAAGGCCCCGCCCAGCACCCGGATCACCGGCCGCACCAGGAGCGGGCCCGCGATCACGGTCGCGACGAGTGTCAGGACCACCCCGAGGCCCAGCAGCGAGGCAGCCGACCCGGTCTCCGTGGAGACGACGCACCCCACCAGCGCGGCGGCTCCGGCCACGCCGACCAGCGCACCGACCACCGCGCGCACTTTGAGAGGCCGCCCCACCCCGGCGATCTCGGCGTCCGCGAGCGCGGCCATCGGCGATACGCCCGCCGCGCGCCGCGCCGGGAGGTACGCCGCGACGAAGGTGACGCCGACGCCGACGACGTACGCCGACACGGGCGTGGCCCAGCCGATCACTATCTCCGTGGACTTGAGGTTCATCCCGAAGGCACCCATGAGCGAGATCAGCCCGAAGGCGAGCCCTATGCCCGCGGCGAGGCCCAGTGTCGAACCGACCAGGCCGAGCAGCGTCGCCTCGGTGAGCACGGACCGGCGCACCTGCCGCCGGTCGGCGCCGAGCGCCCGCAACAGGCCCAGTTCGCGGGTGCGCTGGGCGATGAGCATCGAGAAGGTGTTGACGATCAGGAAGATGCCGACGAGGACGGCGATCCCGGCGAAGCCGAGCATGACGTACTTGATGACGTCGAGGAACCCGCCGAGGGAGGCCGCGGACGACTCGGCCTGCTCGCCGGCGGTCTGGTACTCGTACGTGTTCCGCCCGAGCTCCGCCTCGATGCGCTGCTTGAGCGCGGCGTCGCTGACCCCGGACGCGGCGGTCACCGAGATCCCGGTGGCGGCGTCGGGCGAACCCAGCAGCTCGGTCTGTGCCGCGCGGGTGTCGAGGAAGACGAGCGCGGCACCCGGGTTGGTGGTGGTGAAGGTGGCGATCCCGACGACCTGCACCTTGAAGGAGCCCGGCTGGGCGAGCACCGTCAGGGTGTCGCCGATCTTCACGTCCTTCTTCTTCGCGGTGTCCGCGTCGAGGAGCGCCTGACCGGGTCCCTCCGGTGCGTGCCCCGAGGTCAGCTTCACCGGGCTGCGGTCGGTGACGTACCAGTTGGTGGCGATGGTGGGGGCGCCCGTCGTCGGGCCCACCGACTTGTTGTCGCGGTCGACGACCGTGATGTTCTCCACGGCGGCGTCGACATGGGTGTCCGCGACGCCGTCGATCCGGGCGACGCGCTGTGCGAGCGACGCGGGCACGGTCGGCGTCGCCCCCGACGGGATCTGCGACTCCAGGTCCTCCTTGGGGGTCACGGTCACATCGGCCGACGTGGAGGCGAACAGCCGGTCGAAGGTGCGGGTGACCGTGTCCGAGAAGATCAGGCTGCCCGCGACGAAGGCCACGGACAGCATGACGGCCAGCGCGGACAGCAGCAGCCGGCCCTTGTGCGCGAGAAAGCTCCGGAGCGTCGCCTTGAGCACGGCCTCAGTCCTTGTCGGGGGAGCCTTCGGGGGACTTTTCGGGGCTTGCGTCCGGGCGTGGGCCACCGTCGGGGTGGTAGCCGCCATCAGGGCGTACGTCGCCGGGGGAGCCCTTGCCGTCGGCGAAGGGCGCCCGGAGCGTGTCGAAGCGCTTCATGCGCTCCAGCACCGCCTCCGCCGTCGGGCGCTCCATCTCGTCCACGATGCGCCCGTCCGCGAGGAAGAGCACCAGGTCGGAGTGGGCGGCGGCGCCGGGGTCGTGGGTGACCATCACGACGGTCTGGCCGAGGTTGTCGACCGCCTGGCGCAGGAAGCCGAGCACTTCGAGGCCGGCCCGTGAGTCGAGGTTGCCGGTCGGCTCGTCCGCGAAGATCAGCTCGGGCCGGGAGGCGAGGGCCCGTGCGCAGGCCACGCGCTGCTGCTGCCCGCCGGACAACTGCGCGGGCCGGTGGTTGAGGCGGTCGCGCAGCCCGAGGGTGTCGATGACCTCGTCCAGCCACTTCTGGTCGGGCTTCTGACCCGCGATGTCCATGGGGAGCGTGATGTTCTCGGCCGCGTTGAGCGTCGGGATCAGGTTGAACGACTGGAACATGAACCCGATCCGGTCCCGCCTCAGCCGGGTCAGGTCCCGCTCCTTGAGCCCGGTGATCTCGGTGTCGCCGAGCCACACCTGACCGGCCGAGACGGTGTCGAGCCCGGCCAGGCAGTGCATCAACGTGGACTTGCCCGAGCCGGACGGGCCCATGACGGCGGTGAAGCGGCCGCGCGCGATGTCCACGTCCACCGCGTCGAGGGCGAGCACGGTCGTCTCGCCCGATCCGTACGCCTTCGTCAGTGCCCGCGCGCGGGCGGCGATCCCGTCGGCCTCCGCGCGGCCGGGGGCGTGCTCCGGAGCAGCTGTGGGCAAGGCGGCCTCCTCGGTCGGACCAGGTCGTGTCCCGGGTACCGGGACGGACTCCGGTGTCCCCGGCCGAGCCTAGTGTGATCCATCGCACACCCGGAATCCTCCCGAAGGCCCAGACGCCCTCCGCCGCAGGTCGGTTCCCTGATATGCATGTAAGGGGCACCCAGTGCGGGCCTCCGGGCAGTGCCAGCCCCTCTTGCGCTTGCTAGCACTCCGGCGCTAGCTTCGAGGTATGGCCAAGACCCAGCTGAACGTACGGGTGGACGAGGACACGGCCCGCGCCGCCCGGGAGCGAGCCCTGGAGCGTGGGATGAGCGTCAACCGCTACATCGAGGAGCTGGTCCGGCAGGACACCGGCGAGGTGGGACACACCTTCGTCGAGGCCGCCGCCGACTTCATGAAGCAGTACGAGACCGTCTTCGCCGACGAATTCGGATCAGAGCGCGAAGGCAGCCGAGGACAGCACTGAACCCTTGAGCAATCTCAGCATCGACCTCGCCTGGCTCCTGATGATCGCCGAACAGAAGACGCCCGGAGACCCCCAGGTCACCGACTGGGGCGCCCTTGTCGCGGCCGTCGCCCGCCACCAGGCCGAGATCTTCGACGTCCCCGTCTACGACACCCCGCACGCCCGCGCCGCCGCACTGCTCCAACTCCTCCTGCACGTCCCGGCCCTGGAACGCTCCAACGCCCTGTTCGCCTCCGCCGTGGCGTACGCCTACCTGGTCGCCAGCGGAGTGAAGGTCACCACGTCACCCGTCCAGGTACGGGACCTGGCCAGACTGGTGAAGAGCGGCGAGGCGACGCTGGGGGACATCGCCAACGAACTCCGGAGGTGGAGCGCCCCCTAAGGGGCGCGGGGAACTGCGCGACAAGCCACGGACGGCCCGCAGCCTCGGCACAAAACTCAGCCACCCCCTTCGTCGAGCCCGGGCCGCCGAGCCGAACCGAGCACACAAAACGAGGTAGGCATACGAAGCCCCTTCTCGGGCACCAAGAAACTCCGGTACCCCCCAACCTCGAACCCCGCGGAGCGCACCGCCCCGAGAGGGTCCCGCGCCGTATGGCACCCCCCGAACAGCAACGGCCACACCGTACGGTCGAGCACGCGCTGGGCGACCCGCATCCCGCGCCCACCACCACGCCCGTGCTCGAAGAACCGAAGCTCCCCACCGGGCCGCAGCACACGCCGCGCCTCCGAGAGGGCCCGGCGGACGTCCCGCACGCTGCACAGCACCAGGGACACCACAGCCGCGTCGAACGCCTCGCTCTTGACCGGCAGCGCCTCCGCCGCGCCCGGCACGACGTCGACCGGGACCTCGGCATGCCGAGCGGCGTCCACGGCCAGCCGGCGCAGCACGCGCTCCGGCTCGATCGCCACGACCTCGGAGACGGTGGTCGGGTAGTGCGCGAAGTTCAGTCCGTTGCCCGCGCCGATCTCGATGACCCGTCCCGAGAGACCGGCGAGCAGCTCGCCGCGGTAGGGGCCCACCTGTTTCTCGGCCGCCTCGCTGAAACGGGCGTAGAACCGGGCGAAGAGCGGGTGGTGGACGGCGTCCTTGGTGGCGCGGGCCATGTCGGACCTCCCGAGGAGGACGGCAGTTACCGCGATTGTCCCCCGCCGCGGCCCGGCTCACGCGTCGTGCGTGTGTGCCCGGAACGCATGACCGACCCGTGCCGCGCGGCCCCGCGGCACGGATCGGTCAGGAAGTGATCATCGGTCAGGAGTCGATCAGGCGATGAAGTTCCGCACCTGCTCGTACACCCCGTGGTCGTTGTTCATGTCCGTGTGCGAGATACAGCCGACCTCGACGTTCGTCGCCCCGCTGAGGATGGCGGTGGTGTCCGGGGTCAGCGCGTCGTCGCAGTTCGACCAGTAGCTGGCGTACGACAGGCTGCCCGGCGTCTCGTCACCGGAGTTGAGCGCGGTCAGGAAGGAGCTGCCGGTGTACATCTCGTTGCAGGACGTGTAGAGCCACCGGCACCACCCGGCGACGGTCGTGCCGTGGTTCACCCCGGCGGTGGAGACGAAGTCGTCGACGTACGACGTCCCGCCGAGGTTCTTGAGGTAGTACCGGGCGCTGAGCGCGCCCATCGAGTGGACGACCAGGTCGACCTTCGAGGCGCCCGTCCGGGCGAGCACGTTCTTGATCTCCGTGGACAGCTGCTGTGCCGTCGTGACGTTGGACTGGCCCCAGTCGTACGACCAGGCATCGAGCTCCGAGGACGTGTAGCCGTCCGCCAGGAAGTAGTCGCGCCACTCGTCCCAGCTGCTCGCCGAACTGCTGAGACCGTGGACGAAGACGACGGGGTTGTGGGCCGCGGCCCGAGCGGGGGCCGCGGAGAAGGTGAGTGACAGAAGGAGCGTTGAGGCCACGGTCGTGAGCGCCGTGGCGATGCGACGCATGCGGCGTTGCATGAAGCCTCCTGAAACGGGTGGGGTTGCCTGGAGTGTCAGGCGGGTCTACGCGCGGCGCATCGGTGAAATCGCCGGTCTTTACCTGTCGGTTAACTCGCAAGTAACGTGATGAGCGTGGTGACTCCGGTGAACCCCCCACAACTTCCGCATCTCTCGCCACCGCCCCCCGTGACCGCGTGGCCGAGCCCGGACGCCCCGCTGTCCGAGGGCGTCCGCGTCCGTGTGCTGCGCGCCGCCCACGGCGACCCCCGCGCGGCCGTCGAACTCGCCTCGGTACTGACCGACCGCCAGTTGACCGGCCTCGATCCGCTGCCGGCCGAACCCGTCGCCCTCGCGCCCGCGCTGCTGCGGGCCCACCGGCAGGAGATCCGCGCCCTGCCCGACGCCACCCGGTTCCTGCTGCTGCTCGCCGCGGCCGACCAGTACCCCCTCGCCACTCACGCCTTCCTGCGGGCCGTCACCGCAGCCCGGCTCGACATCGGGCCGCTCGACGAGGCCGAGGCGGCGGGGCTCGCCCACACCACGGCCGGCGGGATCGTCTTCCGGGACCCGTGGACCCGTATCGCCGCCTACGAGACCGCGCCCGCGACCGACCGCAGGGAGGCCCACCAGCTCCTGGCCCGCGTGCTGGGCGGCAAGAGCGAGGGCTCCCGCCGCTCCTGGCACCGGGGCGCGGCGGCCCTCGGCCCCAGCCGCCGGCTGGCCGCCGAACTCGGCCAGGCGGCGGGCGACGCGCGCGAGTCCGGCCAACCGGCCCTGGCGTGCGCCCTCGCCGAACGCGCCGCCGCCCTCTCGCCCGAAGCGGCGGAGCGCACCCGGCTCGTGGCCCGTGCCGCCGCCGACGCCTGGCGGTCGGGGGACGGCGACCGGGCCCGCCGCCTCGTGGCCGCCACCGACGACGGCGCCCTCGGCGGACTGCTCGCCCTCCGCGCGGGCAACGCGGCCGAGGCCTTCGACGCGCTGCTCACGGCGACCGTCGCACACGGCAGGGACAACCCCTCCGGCACCGCCGTGCACCTGCTGGCACGTGCCACCGAAGCCGCCATCTACACGGGAGACCTACGACGCTGCCGCGAGGCCTCCGCCGTCGCCGACCACCTCGGGATCGTGGCGCCGGGCACGCTGGAGGGACTGGCCGCCGCGTTCGAAGGGCGGTACGACGACGCGCGCGACGAACTCAAGGCCGCCGCGGGCCGCTGCGGGCCCGGCGGCGACCCCACCCTGCTGATCCACGCCGGGATCGCCGCGCTGCTCCTCGGCGACCACACCCAGGCCGCGACCGCCACCGTGCGGGCCGCCTCCTCCGCCCGGGCCAGGGGCGAGGAGGTCACCGTCCCGCAGGCCATGGAGTTCCGGGCGTACGCCGACTTCTGGACCGGGCGCCCACGGGCCGCCGAAGCCGGCGCGGTCGAGTCGCTGCGGCAGGCGTACGCCACCGGGCAGGACAACGGCGCCTGTCATCTCCAGGCCGCCCTCGCGATGTTCGCCGCCGTCACCGGGGACGAGGAGGTCTGCCGCGAGCGCGCGGAGGCCGCCCGCTCCTACGCCCTGGCCCGCGGGCTCGGGCTCCCCGCCGCCCTGGCCATGTTCGCGCTCGCCTTCCTGGACCTCAGCACCGGCCGGTACGCCGCCTCCGCGGCCCGGCTGCGGGCCCTCGCCGGGTTCGGGCCCGGCCACGGTCACCGCGCCATCCGGCACATCGCGACGCCGCACTACGTCGAGGCCGCCGTCCGTACCGGTGACACCCGTGTGGCCCGCGCCGCGCACGCCGACTACGACCACTGGGCGCGCACCGTCCGCAGTCCCGACGACCTCGCGCTGAGTGCCCGTTGCCGCGCCCTGCTGGCTACGGGTGAGGAGGCCGTCGAGCACTACCGCGCGGCCCTCGACCTGCATGCCTCCGGCACCCGTGACTTCGAACGTGCCCGGACCGAGTTGCTGTTCGGGGGTGCGCTGCGTCGGTTGCGCCACCGTACGCAGGCCCGCGATCGCCTCCACAGTGCCCTGGAGGCCTTCGAGTACTTCGGCTCGCCGCACTGTGCCGCCCAGGCCCGTGCGGAACTCCGCGCCCTCGGGGAGCGCGCGCCGTCCGCGCCCGGTCCCGAGGACCTGGCCGCCCGTCTCACCGCTCAGCAGCTGATGGTGGCGCGGATGGCGGCCGACGGGGCCACCAACCGGGAGATCGCGGCCCGTCTGCTGCTCAGTCCGCGGACCATCGACCACCATCTGCGGGGGGTGTTCACCCGGTTGGGGATCCGGTCGCGGATCGAGTTGGTGCGGTTGCTGGGGGACGGGGATGGCTGAGGCCGGGTGGTGTTTTCGCCCCCGCCCCGGCCGGCAGCGCCCCCAGCAGCGGCACCCCCGCCACCACCGGCAGATCCGCGACGTTGCACCGCGACGCCAGATCCGGCTCGGCGGGCCAGCTGCCGATCACCACACCCGCCAGGTCGAGCCCACGGCCGCGGAGCTCACGTGCAGTCAGCTCGGTCGTGTTCAGCGTGCCGAGCCCCGCCGAGGCGACGACCAGCACGGGCGCGTCCAGGAGCCGGGCCGCGTCCGCCAGGGTGCCGCCCGCCTCGTCGAACCGTACGAGCAGGCCGCCCGCGCCCTCGACCAGTACGAGGTCGTGGTCCACGGCGAGTTCGGCCGCGGCCTGAGCCACGTCCTGAGGCCGGACCGGAGGAAGACCGGCCCGCCGGGCGGCCGTCGCCGGGGCCAACGGCTCGGGATAGCGGGCCAGTTCGAGCGTCGTCACGGCGCCCGCCAGCCGGGCCACCTCGTCGGCGTCGCCGCGCTCGTCCGGCCGTACACCCGTCTGCGCGGGCTTGAGCACGGCCACGGAACGCCCGGCCAGGGCGGCCACCGCGGCGACGGCGGCCGTGGTGACCGTCTTCCCGACCTCCGTGCCCGTGCCCGTGATCAGCAGGATCGACATGCTCATCCCTCCCGCGCCGCCGCGCACACCGCACGCGCGATCCGTGCCACGTCCGCGTCGCCGGTCACGTACGGCGGCATCGTGTAGACGAGGTCGCGGAACGGCCGTAGCCACACGCCCTCCCGCACGGCGGCCCGCGAAGCCGCAGCCATGTCCACCTCGTGGTCGAGCTGCACGACACCGATGGCCCCGAGGACCCGGATGTCCCGGACGCCCTCGATGTCCGCCGCCGGGGCGAGTCCCTCCCGCAGGCCCGCCTCGATCCGCTTCACCTCCCTCTGCCAGTCCTGCCCGAGGAGCAGGTCGATCGAGGCGCACGCCACGGCCGCCGCCAGCGGGTTGCCCATGAAGGTCGGCCCGTGCGCGAGGACCGGCACCTCGCCCCGCGAGATCCCCTCGGCCACCCGTGTGGTGCACAGCGTGGCCGCCATCGTCATGTAGCCGCCGGTCAGTGCCTTGCCCACGCACATCACGTCCGGCGTCACGGTCGCGTGCTCCGCCGCGAACAGCGCGCCCGTACGCCCGAAACCGGTCGCGATCTCGTCGAACACCAGCAGTACGTCGTGCGCGTCGCACGCCTCGCGCAGCACCCGCAGGTAGGAGGGGGAGTGGAACCGCATTCCGCCCGCGCCCTGCACCACTGGTTCCACGATCACCGCGGCCAGCTCGTCGGCGTGCCGTCCGATCGCCGAGCGCAGCCGCTCCGCGTACGCCTCGTCGTACTCGGCCGGGGGCGCCTCCACGAACACCTGCCGGGGCAGCACCCCGGACCACAGCTCGTGCATCCCGCCCTCGGGGTCGCACACCGACATCGGCTGCCAGGTGTCGCCGTGGTAGCCGCCGCGCCAGGTCAGCAGGCGCTGCTTCCCGGGGCGGCCGAGCGAACGCCAGTACTGCAGGCACATCTTGACCGCCACCTCGACCGACACCGAGCCGGAGTCGGCGAGGAAGACGTGTTCGAGGCCCTCCGGTGAGATGTCGACGAGACGCTTCGCCAGCCGTACGGCGGGCTCGTGCGTGAGCCCGCCGAACATCACATGGCTCATCCGCGCCAGCTGGTCGTGCGCCGCCTCGTTGAGCACCGGGTGGTTGTAGCCGTGGATGGCCGACCACCAGGACGACATCCCGTCCACCAACTCGCCCGATTGGCCGGCCAGCCGCAGCCGCACCCCGCTCGCCGACTCCACGACGAGCGGCTCCTGACGGCCGGGCATCGGGCCGTACGGATGCCAGACATGCCGCCGGTCGAGGTCCAGCAGCTCCGGGACGGACAGGTCAGGCATTGGGCGCGAGGTCCGTTCCGGTGCCCCGGCGGCGTACGGCGACCAGGTCCGTACGGGCCTCCTGGGCCGTGGTCGTGGACGTGGCTGTGGTCGTGGACGCGGGGGCGGAGCCGCACACCCCCTGGGAACCGCAGCCGCCGTCGCTCTCGTGCGAACCGCACCCGCCCCCGGCCGAAGCCCGGTGCTCCGGCAGCGTCACCTGGTCCGTGCCCTCCACCTCGAACCCGGCGTCCGCGATCATGTCCAGGTCGGCCTTGCCCGCCTGGCCCTCACTGGTGAGGTAGTCACCGAGGAAGATCGAGTTGGCCAGGTGCAGGGCGAGTGGCTGCATCGTACGGAGATGGACCTCGCGGCCACCCGCGATGCGGACCTCCACGTCCGGGCAGACGAACCGGACCATCGCCAGGATGCGCAGACAGCGCTGCGGGGTGAGGTTCCACTCCTTGGCGAGCGGCGTGCCCTCGAACGGGATCAGGAAGTTGACCGGAACCGAGTCCGGGTCCAGCTCACGCAGCGAGAAGACCACGTCCACCAGGTCCTCGTCGCTCTCGCCCATGCCCGCGATGAGCCCGGAGCAGGCGGACAGTCCGGCCGCGTGCGCCTTGTTCACGGTGTCGACACGGTCGGCGTAGGTGTGCGTGGTGGTGATGTCGCCGTAGGTGGCCTCGGAGGTGTTCAGGTTGTGGTTGTAGGCGTCCGCGCCCGCCTCGCGCAGCCGTTCGGCCTGGCCGTCGGAGAGCAGGCCGAGACAGGCGCACACCTCGACGCCCTCGTTCTGGTCCTTGATCGCCTTGATGGTGCCCGCTACCCGGTCCACGTCCCGGTCCGTCGGGCCCCGGCCACTCGCCACCAGACAGACCCGCTTGGCGCCACCCGACAGACCGGCGGCCGCCGCCTTCGACGCCTCGTCCGGCTTGAGCCAGCTGTACTTGAGGATGCCGGCGGTGGAACCCAGGCGCTGGGAGCAGTAGGAGCAGTCCTCCGGACACAGGCCCGATTTGAGGTTGACCAGGTAGTTGAGTTTCACCCGGCGTCCGAACCACGTCCGGCGCACCTTGCCGGCCGCGGCCACCACGTCGAGCAGGTCGTCGTCGGAGGTGGCCAGCACGGCCAGCGCTTCCTCGCGGGTCGGCAGCTCGCGCCGAAGCCCCTTGTCCACCAGCGTCGTCAGCAGGTCCATGAGAGCCGATCCTGGCCTACGGGGGTGCTCCGGGCCAAGGAGAGATCGCACAACAGAGACGGTTCGACGTGTGGGTATTGCCACATCCTGCGTGGCTCGCTGCCCCGCTAGGGTCTGTGCACTGCCTACAAAGACGCCCGCCCGCTCGGAGGAACCATGGCGTTCGGCTGGATCGACGAACAGGCGGCCGCGCGCCACCGTGCCGGACTGGTAAGGACGTTGCGCCCGCGGCCCGCCGACTCGCCACTCCTTGACCTCGCGAGCAACGACTACCTGGGCCTGGCCCGGCACCCCGAGATCACCGAGGGCGCCGCCGACGCCGCGCGGCGGTGGGGCGGCGGCTCCACCGGGTCCCGGCTGGTCACCGGCACGACCGAGCTGCACGGCGAGCTGGAGCGGGAGCTGGCCGCCTTCTGCGGCTTCGAGGCGGCCCTGGTCTTCTCCTCCGGGTACGCGGCCAACCTCGCCGCGGTCACCGCGCTGGCCCCGCACGGCTCGCTCATCGTCTCGGACGCGGGCAACCACGCCTCCCTCATCGACGGGTGCCGGCTGGCGCGGGGCACCACGCAGGTGGTCGGGCACGCCGACCCGGAGGCCGTCCGCAAGGCGCTCGGCACCGGTGGCGGGCCGGCGGTGGTCGTGTCCGACACCGTGTTCTCGGTGGACGGCGACGCGGCCCCGCTGGTCGAACTGGGCGCTGCCTGCCGGGAGTTCGGGGCCGGACTGCTCGTGGACGACGCGCACGGTCTCGGAGTCCTGGGCGACGGCGGCCGGGGCGCCCCGTACGCGGCGGGGCTCGCGGGCGCGCCGGACGTCGTCGCGACCGTCACACTGTCCAAGTCGCTGGGCAGCCAGGGCGGTGCCGTCCTCGGCCCGGCGCGGGTGATCGACCATCTGGTCAACGCGGCCCGCACCTTCATCTTCGACACCGGCCTCGCCCCGGCGGCGACCGGTGCGGCCCTCGCGGCGCTGCGGCTGCTGCGCCGCGAGCCGGAGCGCGCCGCGCGGGCGCGCGAGGTGGCGACGGAACTCCACACACGGCTGACGGCGTCGGGCCTGGAAGCGGTGCGGCCCGACGCCGCCGTGGTCTCCGTGCGCGCGCCGTCCCCCGAACAGGCGGTGCGGTGGGCGGCGGACTGCCGCGCGGCGGGTCTCGCCGTCGGCTGCTTCCGCCCACCGTCCGTGCCGGACGGCATCTCAAGGCTGCGGCTGACCGCCCGTGCGGACCTCACCGACGGGCAACTCGACCGAGCCGTACGGGTGATCGGCGAGACGCGACCGTGAGTCGGCGTGACACGGCCGTGCGTCGCGATCGACGGAAGTGATCGCAGAAGGCGCGATCGTGGAAGACACGATCGTCGTTGTGGACGTGGTGGTTGATGCGGTCACCGAAGTGCCGCGATGAACCCCTCCCATGCCTCGGGGGCGAACAGCAGTGCGGGCCCGGCCGTGTTCTTCGAGTCGCGCACGGCGACCAGTCCGGCCCAGGCGCCGGGGCCCGGACGGGCCGTCTCGACGCAGTTGTTCATTCCGGTGCTGCGGCTGCTCCGCAGCCACCGCACGTCGTGCAATGCGGTACTGGAGGGGACGTTCCGAGGCAGTGACAGTGCGGACATGGTGCCTCCTTACGCGCCGGCGGCTATCCCGGCGATGTAATCCAACGATTCCTCGGGCGAAAGGGCGTGGATCTGAAGGGCGTTGAAGGCCTCGACATACGCCTGGAGGTCTTCTTTCCGCTCGAGGTAGAGGCTACTCGTCAAGTGGTCGAGAACAACCACGTCCAGGTCAGTTGTGTTCGAAAATGAGAAGATTACGAAAGGACCGGTGACGCCAACATGCGCCCCAGACGTGAACGGCAGCACCTGGAGTCGCACTTGAGGGAGAGCCGCCGCCTCCCACAGCTGTCGCAGCTGCCGCGCCATCACCTCGGGTCCGCCGACCTCCCGGCGTAGCACGGCCTCGTCCAGGAGCGCGTTCAGCTCCAGCGGAGGATCGCCGTGCAGCACGTCCTGCCGGGCGATGCGCACCTCCACCAGCGTGTCCAGCTTGTCCTCCGGGAGGCCTCCCACCGCGGCGAGGGTCACCGCGCGGGCGTACTCCGGAGTCTGCAGCAGCCCCGGCACCACCGAGGTCTCCAGGGTGCGCATGCCGCTGGCCTGGGATTCCAGACTGATGAAGTCGCGGTACGTCGGTGGCAGCACCCCGCGGTAGGCGTGCCACCAGTTCTGCCGTCCGCCACCACCGTCCTCGCCTCCGGCCAGGACCAGAAGCAGCTCCCGTAACTCGGGATCCCGGACGTCGTACGCGTCGAGGAGCCGACGCACATCGGCCGGTTTCACTCCACTGGAGCCGGTCTCGATGCGGCTCACCTTCGACTGGTGCCAGCCGACGAGGCGTGCCGCCTCGATGCTGGTGAGGCCGGCGCGGGTACGCAGGTCACGCAATTCGGTGCCGAGTTTGCGTCGGCGAACCGCAGGACCGTACTGCATGGGTCGTCTCCTTCCGCCCGGCCGCGGTGTCGGGCGACGGTAGAGGATGGACCGAAAGGCCCGCCCAAATACGGTCGGTCGTCGGAGAGTTCACCGCTTCGAGCGACAGATATATGCATATCTTGGTGGATCGGCACCGCGATGGCCCTGGTGATGGCAATCTGGCGCGAAGCACCAGTCCGGGACCGTACTCGAATCCATCCGGCTCCGTGTCGGACTCCGGTCCCGTGGGAAAGGGACGACGTCGCCATGGCAGACCACCAGGAAGCATCCGTCACTCTGCCGAGCGATCCAGCCTCGGTCTCCGCGGCTCGAAAATACGTCGCCACCGTGCTGGCCGAATGGGGCCTGCCGAGCGACACCGAAGTCGCGGACACCGTCCGGCTGATCGTGTCCGAACTCGCCACCAACGCCGTTCAGCACACGTTCGGTCAGTCGCCCACGTTCACCGTGGACATCGCGCTCGACCGTCACGAGCAGTTGAGGATCGGCGTCACCGACAGCCACCCGCGTTTCCCGAAACGTTTGCCCGCGGCCGTCCAGCAGGACAACGGCCGCGGCATGGTCATCGTCCGCTGGCTGACCGCCGAGTGCGGCGGCAGGCTCAGCGTCAGACCCACCCGGGAGGGAGGCAAGACGGTGGCCATCGAACTGCCCTGGACGATCCCTGTCCAGCCGGTCACCGCCGGGGGACAGCAAGAACCCTGAGTTGACGGGGGACCCCCGCGGGGGCTGCCACCGGGGTGTATCTAGCGCCGGCGGAGGCCGGACCGCCGTACGAAGAGGGGCAGCAGCCACCACAACGCGGTACACGCGACGAGCGTGCCCGCCCCGGCGGCGACAGCGGCATCCCGGTCCAGCGTCACGTCCACGACGAGCAGCACGGAACCGGTGAACGCCAGCATGAGCACTCCCAGGCCGACGCTGGCCAGCCGGGAGGAGACCTGCACGATGACCGGCTTGGCGTTCTGCTGGAAGAGCGAGCGGTGCAGCGCGGCCGGGGCCGTGAAGAGCGCGGCCGCGAGGACCGCGAGCAGCAGCGTGGTGACGTAGGTGGCGCGCTGGACCGTGTCGAGGGAGGGGAAGCGCGGGGTGAACGCCAGGGTCAGCAGGAAGGCGAAGAGGATCTGCACCCCGGTCTGGGTGACACGCAGCTCCTGGAGCAACTCGACGAAGTTGCGGTCGGCTCTCTCGAGACGTGTCTCGTTGCGTCCGTGATGGGCACTCTGAAGGTCGGCCATGGACGAACGGGTAACCAACCCGGACCGTGTCACGCACCGGGTGACGGCGGTGAGGTACGTCGCGGGCCGGGGCCCCGAGGGGCGACGGCTGCCCTCACCGCCGTCGCCCCTCGGGCGGGTCAGCGGACCCGGCCGTACCAGACGCTCTTCGTCCAGATCTTCTCCCGCTTCACGACCTCCCCGCTCTTCGGAGAGTGCCAGATCTTGCCCTTACCGGCGTAGATGCCGACGTGGTAGACGCTCGAGCCCGAGTGGAAGAAGACGAGGTCTCCGGCCTTGCGGCTCTTGGCGGAGATGTGCTTCGTCTTGTTGTACTGAGCCTGGGCCGTACGGGGGAGCTTCTTGCCCGCCTTCTTGAAGGAGTAGAGCGTCAGCCCGGAGCAGTCGAACCTCTTGGGGCCCGTGGCGCCCCACTTGTACGGCGAACCCTTCTTGGAAGCCGCGACCTGCAGCGCCTTTGTCGCCGGCGAGGCGGCCTCCGCGTCTGACACGACGCCAGGGGCCACGATGCTGCCGCCCACTGCGGCGATGGTGAGAGCCGAGGCCGTACCGGCCCGGGCCATGAGCGACGGGACACGATTGAGCGCAGTCATGCGCAACCCTTCGTCAGCCGCCTGTGAAGGATGACCTGTCGGATTCGGGCTGGCGAAGTTGCCCGGCCGCGTTGCCGCGGCTTCACCCCAAGGACTGCTCGGAACTGACGCTCCGGCGGCCCGTCGTGCTTGGGTCCTCCACTCCTGCCGATCCACTCCTGTCGACCGGTCATCCGGGCGGCGGCAGGACTCGGCGTCCGCCCGGACCGCCCCGCCGCGGTGGCGGGGGCTTGTCGTCAGATACGGATCTTGACGCAAGAACGTCGAAAACAGCGAACGGAATCGGCAGTTTGTGGGGTTACTCACCACTCAGCCGTTCGGGTGGACAGGCTTTCCCACGCCGGGGAGTCCAGGAGGCCGAGGAGCGCCGGACCAGCGGCGACGTGGTTGATTCCGCCGTTGTGGTACGCGTGTTGCGCAACTTTCCTGGGCCCGTGGGGGGATCGAAATCTGCCCCGTTCGCAGGTACGTTCTCTGGTCCGTTCGGGACCCGGGCCGGACGCCTCGTCAGTTCGGTGCGCGACCCGGGCTCGTGTCGCCCCGTCAACTCTCCGATCCGGGAGGCAGCGCGACGCGTGCCGCACGGCGCTCCCCGTCGAGGACCCGAAGGGCCCGCGCGAGAGTCGGTGCGTGCACCTCGTTCTCGCCCCGGGTGTGCATCAGTTCGAGCGCGTCACGCAGCGCCCTGGACTTGGCGACCAGGGCCTGGGCGGCGCGCAGTCCACGATAGGTGTCGCCGTGGCGGGCCGGATTGATCCGGCCGAGCAGGTCGACCACGTCGAGGTAGCGGTCGATCAGCTCGGCCTCGGCGCGAGTCAGTGCGGGCAGTGGCGGCAGCTCGGGTGGGAGCATCGACGGCTCACCTCGCGCCGGGCAGGGTGCGCGAGGTCTTCCGGCTCGGGATGATCCGGTCCACCAGGCCGTACTCCACGGCCGCCTCGGCGTCCAGGATCTTGTCCCGCTCGATGTCGTCGCTCACCCGCTCCGCGCTCTGGCCGGTGTGCCGGGCGAGCATCTCCTCCAGCATCCGGCGGTTTCGCATCAACTCGTCGGCCTGGATGGCCAGATCGGACGCCTGTCCCTCGACCGGCTCGTGCAGCGCGGGTTGGTGGATCAGCACACGGGCGCCCGGCAACGCGGACCGCTTGCCCGGCGTGCCGGCGGCGAGCAGTACCGCGGCGGCCGACGCCGCCTGGCCCAGACAGACGGTCTCCACATCGCAGGTGACGAACTGGATCGTGTCGTAGAGGGCCGTCATCGCGCTGAACGAGCCGCCCGGCGAGTTGATGTAGAGCGAGATGTCCCGGTCCGGCGCGGTGTACTCGAGGTACATGAGCTGCGCCATCACGTCGTTCGCGGACGTGTCGTCGATCGCCGTCCCGAGGAACACGATCCGCTCCTCCAGCAGCTTCGAGTAGGGATCCATGGTCCTGACGCCCGCACTCGTGCGTTCGGTGAACTCCGGCAGGACGTAGCGGGCGGACGGTCGGGTCATGACGTACCCCTCCTAGCGGCAGTGCCGTGCTCCGGCAGCGCGGTCTCTGTAAAAAATGTACAGGACGTACGTTGTCTGCTGTCCCGTCGGAGTGAAACTCGCGCCTGGCGCGACCGGGGGTGGTGCGGGGTCGCGCGCGTCGACCCCCCGCCTCCGCACTCCGTTGCCCTGTGTGTCCACTCGATTACAGACTGTTGCTCGTCGCGTTGGCGGTGGGTCAACGCGCCGAGAGAAGGGACGTCGGCATGGAGCAGCGCGAGACGACGCCGGAGACGGCGTACGAGGCACCCGAACTGGTGGAGATCGGCGAGTTCGCCGAGCTGACCCTCGGAGGCGGGTACTTCTTCTTCGAGGCCTCGGACTACTTCGGACTGGCGTGAGCGAACCCGTGTCCGCGGAGATGACCTTCACGGTCCTGCCCGACGACGACCGGGCCGCCGCCGCGGCCCGTCTCGTGTGCGCCACGCCCGGCGCACAGGTGATCCCCCACGCGTCGGGGCGGCCGTGGCTGGTGGGCCGCTGGCCCGCCGGCGCGGTGAAGGTGGCCGCCGTCGGGCGGACACGGGTGGCGGTGGCCGGGTTCTGCCCGGTCGCCGCCGGTCGACTGGAGCGGGCGGCCGGAGAACTGGGCGATCTGTCCGGGCTGGACCGGCTGGCCCTCCGGCTGCCCGGCAGCGCCCATCTGATCGGCTCGTTCGAGGGCCGCGTCCGGGTGCAGGGCACCGCCTCCGGGGTGCGCGCGGTCTTCCACACACGGCTGGCCCGCGTCACCGTGGCCGCCGACCGGCCCGACACGCTCGCCGAGCTGATCGGGGCCGACGTGGACGAGTCGCTCCTCGCCCTGCGCCTGCTCACCCCCTGGACGCCGTATCCACTGCGTGAGACCCCGGTGTGGCGTGCCGTACGGCAGGTTCCGCCGGACCACTGGCTGCACCTGGCCCCAGACGGCTCCGAACGCACCGTCCACTGGTGGTCCCCGCCCGAACCGGCACTGACGGTCGAACAGGGCGCCCCCGCGGTGCGCGACGCCCTCACCCAGGCCGTGCACGCCCGCGTGACCAAGAGCGAGGTGGTCAGCACCGACCTGTCCGGCGGGATGGACTCCGGCACCGTGGCCCATCTCGCGGCCGGCGCCTGCCGACACCTCGTCACGGTGCGCACCCCGCAGCGCGACCCCGGCGGCGACGACGCGCTGTGGGCCGGCCGCAGCGTCGAGCGCCTGCCCGACGCCGAGCATGTCGTGCTGGCCTACGCACAGTCACCGACCATGTGGGCGGGCCTCCAAGGGGGTGGCCCGGGGACGACACTCCCGGCCGAGCCGCCCTACTGGGTGCGGGCCGGGGCCAGGTTCGCCGACGTCGTCCGGGCGGTCGCGGCGCGGGACTCCGGCCTCCATCTGTGCGGACACGGAGGCGACGAGCTGTTCCAGGTCCCGGGGACCTACCTGCACACCCTGACGCGGACGAGACCGTGGACCGCCCTCCGCCATGTCCGGGGGAGACGGGCCCTCGCGCACTGGCCCTTCGCGGCGACCTGGCGCGCCCTGGCCGACTCCCGGTCGTTCGCGGACTGGCTGGCGCACAGCGCCCGGCAGCTGGGCCACCCCCATCCCTCGCCCCGCGTCCCGCAGCTGGGCTGGACGCCACCACTGCGCCTGCCGCCCTGGACCACCGCCGAGGCCGCGCGCGCCGTGGACGATCTGCTGCACACCGCGGCCCAGCGTCGGCCCGAGCCACTGGCCGCCGGGCGCGACGCCCATCTCGCGCTGGACGGCATCCGGCAGAAGGGCGCCGTGATCCGCTACGCGGAGCGCCTCATGGCGGCGCACGGCGTCCGGCTCGCCGCCCCCTATCTCGACGACCGGGTGATCGAGGCGGCCCTCGCCGTGCGTCCCGACGAGCGGGGAACCCCCGACCGCTACAAGCCCCTCCTCGCCGAGGCGATGCGAGGGCTGGTGCCCGACGACCTCCTCGGCCGTGCCACCAAGGGCCACTACGGCGAGGACACCCACGACGGGCTGCGCCGCAACCGCGCCGTACTGCTCGCCCTGTTCGACGACTCCGAACTGGCCGCTCGCGGCCTGGTCGACGACACCGCCGTACGCGCCGCGCTGCGCGCCACGCACGCCGACCCGACCCCGTTGATGGCCCTGGAACCGACGCTCGCCTGCGAGGTGTGGCTCCGCTCCCTGTCCCGCGGGTCGAAGCCGTCCATCGCCCCCGCCACCGAAGGAGCCGCGTGACCTTCACCCTGAAGCCCGACGTCACCCCCACCGACACCGAGCACGGCACCGTGCTGCTCGACGAGCGCCGCGGGCGCTACTTCCAGCTCAACCTCTCGGGAGGACTGATCCTCCGGACACTGCTGGAGGGGGCGACCCCCGAGCGCGCCGCCGACGTGCTGCGCGAGCGTTACGGCATCACCGCCGACCGGGCCACGGCCGATGTGCACGCCCTGCTCACCGCCTTGCGCGACGCTCGGCTGGCCACCGCATGAGCACCCCTTTCGCCCTGGAAGGGGCCGCTTCGCCGACCCGGCGGCGCCGGCTGGCGGCGCGGTGCGCCGTCGCTCTCGCCCGTCTGCTGGCCGCTCTGCCGCCGCGCCGGATCCGCGGAGTCCTGCGCCTGGCCCGGACGGGGGCCGCACCGGCGACCGCCGCGCAGGCGCGGGCGGCACGTGACGCCGTCGTCGCGGTCAGTACCCGCTGCGCCGGGCAGGGCTGTCTGCAACGGTCCCTCGCGACGGCGCTGCTGTGCCGGTTCGGTGGGGTCTGGCCGGTGTGGTGCACGGGCGTGCGCACCGCGCCCTTCCGGGCCCATGCGTGGGTCGAGGCGGACGGAGCCCCGGTCGGCGAGCCGGAGCCCGCGGGCTACTACACCCCCACGATGACGGTGCCGCCGCGCCCGACCGATCCCTGACCTGGGTGTTTGGCACCTTGTCCCGTTCGTACCCCACGGATGCCCCGTAAGCTGGGTGACATGGCCTACGAGATTCCGGTGACGCAAGCCAGGGCTGAACTCGCCGACCTGATCAACCGCGTGGTGTACGGCGGTGAGCGCGTCGTCGTGACGCGGCACGGGAAGCCCCTCGTCGCCCTGGTCTCCGCCGCCGACCTGGAGCGGCTGGAGGAGTCGGCCGCGACGGACGAGCCGGTGATCAGTTCGGTCTCCAGCGTCCGTGACACCGGATCGCCCGCGCGGGAACGCCAGCGGTTCGGGATCGCGGCGGAGCATCGCGGGACCAGCGCTTCTTGACGGGTCGGCACTGCGGGAGGCGACGGACCCGTGCCATGAGTGGATCAGGTGTCGGTTAACGTCGTTGAAACGCCACCCAACTAGCCTGCGCCCACGCCACCAGCGCCTTTGCCCGGTGGCTGCGGCAACCGGACCCCGCACGGTCCGGAGCGAGGACTGTGAGGTGGGACGCCGTGCAACTGACCCCGCACGAGCAAGAGAGGCTGCTGATCCACGTGGCGGCCGACGTCGCCGAGAAGCGCCGGGCCCGCGGCCTGAAGCTGAACCACCCCGAGGCGGTCGCGCTCATCACGTCGCACATCCTCGAAGGCGCACGTGACGGCCGTACCGTGGCCGAACTCATGGCGTCCGGGCGGAAGCTGCTCACCCGGGACGACGTCATGGAGGGCATCCCCGAGATGATCCACGACGTCCAGGTCGAGGCGACCTTCCCGGACGGCACCAAGCTCGTCACCGTCCACGACCCGATCGTCTGACGGGGGAGGGGCTGCTCATGATTCCCGGAGAGATCCTGTTCGACGACGGGCCGATCGTCTACAACGAGGGTCGCGAGGTCACCCGGCTCACCGTCCTCAACGCCGCCGACCGCCCCGTCCAGGTCGGCTCCCACTACCACTTCGCCGAGGCCAACCCCGGTCTGGAGTTCGACCGCGCCGCCGCCCGGGGCAAGCGGCTGAACGTCGCCGCCGGCACCGCCGTGCGCTTCGAACCCGGGATCCCCGTCGATGTCGAACTCGTCCCGCTCACCGGCGCCCGCATCGTGCCCGGACTCCGCGGTGAGACCGGAGGTGCCCTCGATGCCTGAGATCTCTCGTGCGGCGTACGCCGATCTGTTCGGCCCCACGACCGGTGACCGTATCCGGCTCGCCGACACCGATCTGCTGATCGAGATCGAGGAGGACCGCAGCGGTGGTCCCGGGCTCGCCGGTGACGAGGCGGTGTTCGGCGGCGGCAAGGTCATCCGCGAATCCATGGGCCAGGCTCGTGCCACGCGCGCGGACGGCACCCCGGACACCGTCATCACCGGTGTCGTCATCGTCGACCACTGGGGCATCGTCAAGGCCGACGTCGGCATCCGCGACGGCCGGATCACCGGCATCGGCAAGGCCGGCAACCCCGACACCATGGACGGCGTGCACCCGGACCTGGTCATCGGCCCGGAGACCGAGGTCATCGCGGGCAACGGCCGCATCCTGACGGCGGGCGCGATCGACGCTCACGTCCACTTCATCTGCCCACAGATCGCCGACGAGGCGTTGTCGGCGGGTATCACGACGCTCGTCGGCGGCGGCACGGGTCCGGCCGAGGGGTCGAAGGCCACCACCGTCACGCCCGGCCCCTGGCATCTGGCGCGGATGCTGGAGGCGATGGAGCAGTACCCCCTCAACATCGGGTTCCTCGGCAAGGGCAACACGGTCTCGCACGAGGCGATGCTGTCGCAGATCCGCGCGGGTGCGCTCGGGCTGAAGCTGCACGAGGACTGGGGGTCGACCCCGGCCGTCATCGACGCGTCCCTGACCGTCGCCGACCAGACCGGCATCCAGGTCGCCATCCACACGGACACCTTGAACGAGGCCGGGTTCGTCGGTGACACGCTGGCCGCCATCGCCGGGCGCGGCATCCACGCGTACCACACGGAGGGCGCGGGCGGCGGGCACGCGCCCGACATCATGACCGTGGTCTCCGAGTCGTACGTCCTGCCGAGCTCGACCAACCCGACCCGGCCGTACACCGTCAACACCGCCGAGGAACACCTCGACATGCTGATGGTGTGCCACCACCTCAACCCGGCGGTGCCCGAGGACCTGGCCTTCGCCGAGTCCCGGATCCGGCCGTCGACGATCGGGGCCGAGGACATACTGCACGACCTGGGCGCCATCTCGATCATCTCGTCCGACTCCCAGGCCATGGGGCGTGTCGGTGAGGTCATCATGCGGACCTGGCAGACCGCGCACGTGATGAAGGGGCGGCGGGGCGCGCTGCCGGGGGACGGTCGCGCGGACAACCGTCGTGTACGTCGATATGTCGCCAAGTACACGATCAACCCCGCGCTCGCTCAGGGGCTCGCGGGTGTGGTCGGCTCCGTCGAGACCGGCAAACTCGCCGACCTGGTGCTGTGGGAGCCCGCGTTCTTCGGGGTCAAGCCGCATCTCGTCATCAAGGGCGGCCAGATCGCGTACGCGCAGATGGGTGACGCGAACGCCTCGATCCCGACGCCGCAGCCGATCCTCCCGCGGCCGATGTACGGGGCGATCGGGCGGGCACCAGCCTCCAACTCGTTCAACTTCGTGGCACCGCTCGCCATCGAGGACGGGCTGCCGGAGCGGCTCTCGCTCGGGAAGAGGTTCGTCGCGATCGAGTCGACGCGTGGGGTCACCAAGGCCGACATGCGGGAGAACGACGCGCGGCCCGAGGTGCGTGTCGATCCCGACAGCTTCGCCGTGCACATCGACGGGGAGCTGGTGGAGGCGGCTCCGGCTGTCGAACTGCCCATGGCTCAGCGGTACTTCCTCTTCTGAGGGCTGGGGTGGTTGGCGATGTCACGGGCTGCGCTACTCGTTCTGGCCGACGGCCGCTTTCCCGCCGGGGGGCATGCGCACTCCGGTGGCGCCGAGGCGGCCGTCAAGGCCGGGCGGATCACCGGTGCCTCGGGGGCGGCAGGACTGGAGGAGTTCTGCCGGGGGCGGCTGCACACGGCCGGGTTGGTGTCGGCGGGGCTGGCCGCGGCGGCCGCGCTCGGGGGTGATCCCGTGGAGCTGGATGGCGCCGCGGATGCGCGTACGCCGTCCGCCGCGCTGCGGGGTGCCGCACGGAGGCTCGGGCGGCAGTTGATGCGGGCGGCTCGGGCCACGTGGCCCTCCGCCGAACTCGACGCGCTGGCGCGGGAGTTTCCGAAGGGGGCGCATCAGCCGGTGGTGCTCGGGCTGGCGGCGCGGGCCGCGGGGTTGGGGGCGGAGGATGCGGCGTACTGCTCCGTGTACGAGTGCGTGAGTGGGCCGGCTGCGGCGACGGTGCGGTTGCTGAGTCTTGATCCGTTCGATGCGACGGGGGTGTTGGCTCGGTTGGCGCCTGAGATGGATCTTGTGGTGCGGCGGGCGGTGGAGGCGGCTCGGCGGGTCGGTGAGGAGGGGGTTGATGCCTTGCCTGCGGCTTCGGCTCCGTTGTTGGAGATCAGTGCGGAGGTTCATGCGGGGTGGTCCGTGCGGTTGTTCGCGTCGTAGGTGTTGTCGCCCCCGCCGCCCCTACCC
>NZ_VJZC01000040.1 GCF_009377185.1 Streptomyces spongiae | reverse complement strand
GCCCCGACGTTCCCGTCCGCGGCATCGTCCGGACCCACGACGGCGCCGTCGTGCCCCGCGCCGCGCTCACCCTCATCGACACGATCGGGCAGCAGATCGGGCGCGGCGCCAGCGGCGAGGACGGGCGGTACGCGCTGGCCACGCCCGGGGCCGGGTCGTACATGCTCATCGCCGCGGCCGGCGGTCACCAGCCGCAGGCGGTGACCGTGACGCTGGGCGAGCTGCCCGTGGAGCTCGACGTGGTGCTCGGCGGCACGGGACGGCTCGCCGGGCGGGTGGTCACCGCGGACGGGCGCCCCCTGCGGGACGCGACCGTCACGCTCACCGACGTCCACGGACAGGTCGTCGCCACCACCCGCAGCGGGAGCGAAGGGGGGTACCTCATCACGGAGCTGGTGGCCGGCGAGTACACCCTCGCCGCCGGCGCGCACACCTTCAGCCCCGCCGCCCTCCCCGTCACCGTCCAGGCCACCCGCGAGAGCCGCCAGGACATCGAACTCGTGGGCGGCGCCGTCCTGTCCGGCAAGGTCCGCGCCGGCGGCGGGCGCCCCGTCGAGGACGCCCGCGTCACCCTTCTCGACATCACCGGCAGCGTCGTCGGCACACTCACCACCAGCGCCGACGGAGCGTTCCGGTTCGGTGACCTCGCCCCCGGCGAGTACACGGTCCTGGCCTCGGGCTACCCACCCGTGGCCACCGTCCTCCAGGTCGCGGGTGGCGACGGCACGGAACGGGACCTGCGGCTGGAACACGAGGACTGACGCGCACCCGCGGCCGGAGTCGTGCGCCGGGGTGCGCGCCCCGGAGGCGACCCCGGGGCCAATTTGGCGTATTGCCACACATCGCAACCGGACGTGGCCGTACGGTAGTGGCGGCGGCACAGATCTCGCGGAGCCGTGGGGAGAGGGGCCTGGCCATGGACCGTGCCGGAGAGAGCGGCACATCTCCCAGCCGCGGGGCTGGAAGAGGAGCGCCGGCGGGGCACACCACCGTCGGCCGCATCCCGCTCGCCGTGATCGTGGTCGATCGCGAGGGGCACGTCTCGCACTGGAGCACCGGCGCCCGCCGGCTGTTCGGCGCCTCGAAGGAAGACGCGGTGGGTCGCCCCGCGGTGGACCTGCTGCCCGTGTCCGGCGCACTGCCCGAGGCGGACGAGGCCGTCCCGTACGGGTCCTACGCCGCGGACGACGGACTCGGCCCCGACCTGGAGTCGTCCCTCGGCGGACGGCTCGCCTACCCCGCCGCCGGGCGAGCCCGCCTGACGGTCCCCGAGCGGGACCGGGGCCGCGTCGACGTACTGTGGTGGGCGTACCCGCTGGTCGGACCCGGGCGGGAGCGGCTGCTCGTGCTCGCCGCCGACGCCGACGGGATGCGACACGACGAGGACGGTGTCACCGTCGAGCGGATCGCCCCCGGCTTCGCCCTGCACACCGACTTCCCCGGCGCCGAGGAACTCGCCCGCAGGCTCCCCGAGATCCTGCCCAGCATGAGCGTCGGCGAGAGCGCCCGCATCGTCGCCCAGGTACTGGAACTCGGCTATCCCATCCTGGAGTTCAGCCAGAACGACCGCGTGCCGGTCACCCCCGACTGGGGCGTACCGCGCCGGGCCGAGCGCCGGGTACGCCGCGAGCGGGCCGCGCGGGCCGTCGCCGAGGGCCTGCCCGTGCCGGAGGACCTCCAGGACGAGGTCGAGGACCTCGAGTACGCCGCCGTACGTGAGCGCCTGGAGTTCCTCAACGAGGTCAGCTCACGCATCGGCACCTCACTCGACCTCTCCCGGACCATCATCGAGGTCAGCAGGGCCGTCGTACCGCGGTTCACCGACGTCGCGGGCACCTATCTGCGCGAACAGGTCGTCGCCGGTGAGGGCTTCCCCGACGGCGTGCCCGACACGACCACCATGTGGCACCGCGTGGCCCTGGAGCACACCGACGAGCCGGGGCGCTGGGACGATGTCGTGCCGGTCGGCGAGGCCATGCCGTTCCCCGCGCACACGCCGTTCTTCCAGTGCATGACCAGCGGTGAGCCCGTCCTCGTGCCGCGCATCAGCGAGGAGATGGGGCACGCGATCGCCGCGCAGTTCGAGAAGCGCGACATCCGGCCGCTGATCACCGGCCGTTCCATGCTGATCGTGCCCCTGAAAGCACGCAACGTGGTGCTCGGCTTCATGATCCTGCTGCGCCACCCGGAGCGCCCCGTCTTCAACGACATGGACCGCGTCACCGGCGCCGAACTCGCCGCCCGCGCGGGCCTCGTCCTCGACAACGCGCGCATGTACACCTACCAGGAGAACGTCGCCGAGACGCTCCAGGACAGCATGCTGCCGCAGATAGCTGCCCGCATGCCGGGCTGCGACATCGCCACCCGCTATCTGCCGGGTACTTTGCTGGGGCGCGTCGGCGGTGACTGGTTCGACTCGGTGAAGCTGCCCGGCGCGCGCACCGCGCTGGTCGTCGGCGACGTCATGGGCCACGGCCTCAACTCGGCGGCGATGATGGGCCAGTTGCGCACCGCCGTCCAGACCATGGCCGGACTCGACCTGCCGCCCGCACAGCTCCTGCGCAACCTCGACGACCTCGCCCAGCGCCTCGGCGAGCACTACCTCGCGACCTGCCTGTACGCCGTCTACGACCCCATCGCGAGTGAACTGCACCTCGCCAACGCGGGCCACATCCCACCCGTGCTGGTCCGCGCCGTGGACGGTGGCAGCGAGCTGCTCGACCTGCCCACCGGCGCGCCCATCGGCGTCGGCGGGGTGCCCTTCGAGGCCGTACGCGTGCGGGTGGAGCCCGGAGACCGGCTCGTGATGTGCACCGACGGACTGGTCGAGGTGCGCGGCGAGGACATCGGTGTCGGCCTCGCCACGCTCTGCGAGTCCGCCGCCCACCCGGCCGCCTCCATGGACGACGCCTGCGACACCATCATCCGCGCCCTCAACACGCGCGGTGGCCGCAAGGACGACGTGGCCCTGCTGATGGCCCGCCTCAACGGCATCGAACCCGAGGACGTCGCCGAGTGGCGGCTCGTCCGCGACCCGGCCGAGGCCGGCAGGGCCCGTGCCGCCGTCCGTGAACAGCTCCACGTCTGGGGCCTGAACACGCTCGTGGACGCGGCCGAGACACTGGTCAACGAGCTGGTCACCAACGCCGTACGGCACGGATGCGGCCACCGGGTCGAGCTGCGCCTGGTCCGGGGCGACACCCTGCTGTGCGAGGTCGAGGACGACGACCCCGCCCTGCCGACGCTGCTCAGCGTGGGCCCAGGCGACGAGTACGGCCGGGGGATGCGCGTGGTCAGCACCCTGGCCCGCGAGTGGGGGACCAGCCGGACCAGCACCGGCAAGACGGTGTGGTTCGAGCTGACGTTGCCGCGCCGCTCCCGCTGACGCCGCCGCGCCGAGCCGAACTACGCGTGCCTGCTTGTGGGTTCACCCTCGGCGCGATACACCCGACCTGGCCCACCACCTCGGTGGGCCGCGGTCGCACCCCGGGGAGTGGGCATGAGTGTGACGAGTCGGTACCGGGAGGCCTGGGAGGGCTTCTGGAGCGAGGCGACCCAGGAACAGGGGGCCGTGTTCTGGGACGCGGAGCCCGCACTGACCGCGGGCGTCCATCTCGCCCTCTTCGAGCCGTACCTGGTGGACCCGGGCCTGCCGTTGGTGGACCTCGGCTGTGGCAACGGCACCCAGACGCGTTTCCTGGCCGACCGCTTCCGGCACGTCGTGGGCGCCGACCTGTCCGGCGCCGCGCTCGACCACGCCCGGCACGCCGATCCGGCGGGACAGGCCCGGTACCG
The DNA here is from genome assembly GCF_009377185.1 of Streptomyces spongiae. Classification (GTDB taxonomy): domain Bacteria; phylum Actinomycetota; class Actinomycetes; order Streptomycetales; family Streptomycetaceae; genus Streptomyces; species Streptomyces spongiae. The sequence goes on along the minus strand of NZ_VJZC01000040.1, from coordinate 33,486 downwards.
GCAGCTCGACGCGGTGGAGAAGGCCGAGACCCAGGCGCTGCACGCCGAACTCGGCGACGCCAACGTCTACCTGCGCGGTGTCCTGCACCAGTGCGAGCCTGACGACCGCCAGCCCTTCGTCGACGGCCTCGCGACCCTGGTGGGCGAGCGCGGCCGGGCCCTCCTCGTCGAACTCTCCGAAGCCGCCCGCCCGGTGCTGCTCGGCCTGGCCCAGAGCGCCGAGGGACCACCACCCAAGCTGGCGCCCATCTTCCGGCACGGCATCGCCCCCGGAGACGTGCCCGACGACGCGGTCCCCGAGTACCTCCACGCGGCCGGCCTCACCGTCCTCGCCGACGGCGAACTGCCCCTCGTCACCACCGAGTACGCACCCGACGGCACCCGGGTGGAGCTGCCCTCGAAGTGGCTGGTGGCGGGGCGTACGGCGTAACAGTGACGGCCGGCACGTACAACGGGCTCTCCGGCCTACCAATCCTTGGCTTCGTCCCTTGCGAGTGCGTGGTGACGGCGACGGAACTCCGGAAGGTATTTCTCCACTGCATCGGCCGAGTCCCAGGAGTTCTCCGAACTTTTCCTTGCCATGGAAGCAGTTTCCTTCGCCGAAGGGCCCGTGCCAGGCCGATAGCCGTTACGTGCCCACAGACTCGACCAATCGCTGTAGAGACGGAACTCGGGGAAGTGCCGACTCAGGGCATCCGGCCTCACCGGCCTGGAGTCCGCGCCCTTGATTCCCTGCCCGGCGAGGACGGCTGACAGCTGACGTCCGCTTGGTTGCCGGTGGTGTTCCTCGATGTAGTGGACCCAGGCCTGGTAGTACCGATCGGTCCTGGTCGGGCCTGCCGCAGGTTGCCCGAACCAACGAGGAGACTTCAACAGCGTGCCCATTCGCAGGTCCTGTACCCATACCTCACTGGCATGTACCGGACCTTCGACGGTGAAGGGTTTCCCCTTGTCATCGACGGTGAAGGTGCCGTCTCCCGTGCCGTCCGCCCAGGCGGCTTCGATCGTCCAGTCGCAGGTCCGGTCGGAGCGCGCCTGCACGACGAAGCCGGAGGGCGCACCCCCGCTGCGGACATGTTCGAAACGGTCCTCATGGTAGGGGTGGAGATCTCCGTTGACGTCCCTGACCTTGGCAACCGGCTCGGAATCGTCCAGGTCGAAGGTCAGATGTAATGGCTTTGCTCCTTCACCGACGCGAGGCTCCGTGGGATAGTGGAAGACTATGCGCGTGGCAGCCTCGGAGAAATGGCAGGCACCTTTCGCTACGCTCGCTCTGATGTCGTTTATCACGACAGGTTCAGTGCGCGTACCCAGCAGCTGAAAACGGAACTGTACCTCCCCTCTCTTGTTCTGACGCAGGACGGGACGGGCCCCGATGGATATTGCCCAGCGGGCACCTGCTTCAAGGGGTCTGGTCGTCTCCCGCGCCCTGATCCGCTTCAGCTCTCGGGCCTCTTCGGGCGTGAGTTTGCGGTCCAGAACCCACTCGGCGAAATCGGTGTTAGTGGCTTCATGGATGACTTTCGTCTGAATCAGGGGAGGCTTCTTGCTGTCCGCCCTTTCCTGCGCTGCGTTTTGGCTTTCCTGGACGTGGTCGGCTACGGGGTCGGCGGCCGTGATCCACACACCAAAGAGCAAGGCGAGAGCTGCAATCACCACAGCCCCAGCAATCACAACGAGGCGCTTGCCGAAGGAGAGTCCTGCACTGCCGGGGTCGAGGAAGTCAAGCAGGAGATGCAGGCCTCTGCTGACTCGCCCGGGTGAGGGGGTTTCGTTCATGTGCATGGCGGTGGGACGACGTATCCGGTGGGTGCGCCTGGTGCGGATACGCGGCGCGCGCCTGTGGGGCCGGGACGGGGAGTCGGTGCGTGTGCTCAACAGCTCACCTACAGCTCTGACTGATCGGCGGTGCGTGAGAAGCAGTTCTGTAGGCCATACGCGCGAGAGGGCGATCCGGTTCCCATAACGCACTCGTACGCCGGTCGGCCCAGCGAGTTCTCACGTGGGTTCGTGTGGCGGCCGTTCTCGGACTTCCGCGTGAGCACGGAGGAATGTGGCGTGTAGGAACCCCGTAGGAAGTTTCCTCGCCGACGCGTAACGTGACGCACCATGAAGATCCTCATCAGCGCCGACATGGAAGGCGCCACCGGCGTGACGTGGCCGGCCGACGTGCTGCCGGGGACGCCGCAGTGGGAGCGGTGCCGGTCGATGTTCACCTCGGACGTGAACGCGGCCGTGCTGGGCTTCTTCGACGGCGGTGCCGACGAGGTGCTGATCAACGAAGCGCACTGGACGATGCGCAACCTGCTGCTTGAGCGGCTCGACGAGCGGGCCCAGATGCTCACCGGACGCCACAAGTCCCTGTCCATGGTCGAGGGTGTGCAGCACGGGGACGTGGACGGCATCGCATTCGTCGGCTACCACGCGGGCGCGGGCATGGAGGGCGTCCTCGCCCACACCTACCTCGCGAACTCGATCACCGGGGTGTGGATCAACGACGTCCGCGCGAGTGAGGGCCTGCTGAACGCCCATGTCGTCGCCGAGTACGGCGTCCCGGTCGTCCTCGTCACCGGCGACGACGTGGCCTGCGAGGACGCCCTCGGGTACGCGCCCGAGGCGCTCAAGGTCGCGGTCAAGGACCATGTGTCGCGGTACGCGGCGGTGTGCCGGACACCGGCCAGGACGGCCGCCGACATCCGCGCGGCGGCCAAGGAGGCGGCGTCACTGGCGGTGCGTCACGAACCGGTCGAGAGCGGGCCGTTCACCGTGGCGCTGGAGTTCGACGCGGAGCACCTGGCGATGGCGGCCACCGTCGTCCCGGGTGTGGCCCGTATCGGGGAGCGGAAGGTCGCCTACACCAGCGCGACCATGTACGAGGGCATTCGCACGTTCAAGGCGGTCACCACGATCGTCTCGGCCGCGGTGGAGGAGCAGTATGGCTGACAGCACGCACAGGCAGGTCGACGAGCAGGCTCTCGACGAGGTCGTACGGTTCACGTCCGACCTCATCCGGATCGACACCACCAACCGCGGTGGCGGGGACTGCCAGGAGCGCCCGGCCGCCGAGTACGCCGCCGAGCAGCTGGCCGGGGCCGGTCTGGAGCCCACCCTGCTGGAGCGCACCAAGGGGCGTACGAACGTCGTCGCACGGATGGAGGGCACCGATCCGTCGGCCGGGGCGCTGCTCCTCCACGGTCACCTGGACGTGGTGCCGGCCCAGGCGGAGGACTGGAGCGTGCACCCGTTCTCCGGGGAGATCCGCGACGGCGTCGTCTGGGGCCGCGGCGCGGTCGACATGAAGAACATGGACGCGATGATCCTCTCCGTCGTGCGCGCCTGGGCGCGTCTCGGGGTGCGGCCCCGGCGTGATCTCGTGATCGCCTTCACCGCCGACGAGGAGGCGAGCGCCGAAGACGGCTCGGGGTTCCTCGCCGACGAGCACGCGGGACTGTTCGAGGGGTGCACCGAGGGCATCAGCGAGTCGGGGGCGTTCACCTTCCACGACGGCGCCGGACGGCAGATCTACCCCATCGCGGCGGGCGAGCGCGGCACCGGCTGGCTGAAGCTCACCGCGCGCGGGCGGGCGGGCCACGGCTCCAAGGTGAACAACGCCAACGCGGTCACCCGGCTGGCCGAGGTCATCGCCCGCATCGGCGCCCACGAGTGGCCCGTCCGGCTCACCCCGACCGTGCGCGCGTCCCTCACCGAACTCGCCGCGCTGTACGGCATCGAGACCGACCTCAGCGACATCGACGGGCTGCTCGACAAGCTCGGCCCGGCCGCCGCGTTCGTCGAGCCGACCGTCCGCAACAGCGCCAACCCGACCATGTTGGACGCCGGGTACAAGGTCAACGTGATCCCCGGGGAGGCCGTCGCGTACGTGGACGGCCGGTATCTGCCCGGCGGCGAGGACGAGTTCCGCACGACCCTCGACCGGCTCACCGGACCCGACGTGGAGTGGGAGTTCCACCACCACGAGGTGGCCCTCCAGTCGCCCGTGGACTCGCCGACGTACGCGCGGATGCGGGCCGCCGTCGAGGCGTTCGCACCCGAGGGCCACGTGGTGCCGTTCTGCATGTCGGGCGGTACGGACGCCAAGCAGTTCTCCCGCCTCGGCATCACCGGTTACGGGTTCACGCCGCTGAGGCTGCCGGAGGGTTACGACTACGGGGCGATGTTCCACGGTGTCGACGAGCGCGTACCGGTCGAGGCGCTGCACTTCGGGGTAGATGTCCTGGACCGCTTCCTGCGGACCGCCTAGGACCACGGCCGTCCATGACCGAAATGGGGGATCAGGTGCAGACGCTGGCGTACGGTTCGTGGGCCTCGCCGATCGACGCGGCGCTCGCCGCCGCGCACGACGGCCACGCCGAGTTCGTGGGCTTCGTCGGCGAGGATGCCTGGTGGACCGAGCCGCGCCCCACCGAGGGCGGCCGGCGCACCCTCGTGCGACGCCGGGCCGACGGCACCGAGGAGTCGCTGCTGCCCGCGCCGTGGAACGTGCGCAGCCGGGTCATCGAGTACGGCGGACAGCCCTGGGCCGGAACCGTACGGGACGGCGAACCCCTGGTGGTGTTCGTGAACTTCACGGACCAGCGGCTCTACCGGTACGACACGGAGGGTGAGCCGCGGCCCCTGACCCCCGTCTCCCCGGTGGGCGGCGGACTGCGCTGGGTGGACCCCCAGCTCCGGCCCGACCGGGACGAGGTGTGGTGCGTCCTGGAGGAGTTCACCGGTGACGGGCCCACGGACGTACGGCGCGTCCTCGTCGCCGTACCCCTGGACGGCTCCGCGGCCCAGGACCAGGACGCCGTACGGGAACTGACCGACGCGCGCCACCGCTTCGTCACGGGCCCCCGGGTGTCGCCCGACGGGCGGCGCGCGGCCTGGCTCGCCTGGGACCACCCGCGCATGCCCTGGGACGGCACGGAACTGGTCGTCGCCGACGTGTCCGAGGACGGCGTGTTCCGGGAGCCGCGGACCGTGGCCGGCGGCCCGGAGGAGTCCATCGCCCAGGCGGACTGGGCCGCCGACGGCACGCTCCTGTACTCCAGTGACCGTACGGGCTGGTGGAACCTGTACGGCGTGGGACAGGACGGCGGGGAGAGGGCTCTCTGCGCGCGGGACGAGGAGTTCGGCGGGCCGCTGTGGAAGATCGGGTGCAGATGGTTCGCACCCCTGGAGAACGGACGGATCGCCGTCGTCCACGGGCGGGGCGCCACCGCGCTCGGAATCCTCGATCCAGAGACCAGTGAGGTCGTCGACACGGCCGGCCCCTGGACCGAGTTCTCCCCCACGCTCGCCGTGCACGGCGAGCGCGTCGTCGGCATCGGAGCGAGCCCCCGCAGCGCGTACGAGGTCGTCGAACTGGACGTCGGCACCGGCCACGCGCACGTGATCGGTGCCGCGCACGACGACCCGGTGGACCCCTCGTACTACCCGGAGCCGCAGATTCGCACCTTCCACGGCCCGGCCGGACGCGAGATCCACGCGCACGTCTATCCGCCGCACCACCCGGACCAGGTGGCGCCCGGCGACGAACTGCCGCCCTACGTGGTCTGGGCCCACGGCGGCCCCACCAGCCGGGCCCCGCTGGTCCTGGACCTGGCGATCGCCTACTTCACCTCACGCGGCATCGGCGTCGCCGAGGTCAACTACGGCGGATCCACCGGGCACGGACGGGCGTACCGCAACCGGCTGCGCGAGCAGTGGGGCGTCGTCGACGTCGAGGACTGCGCGGCCGTCGCCCTCGCGCTCGCCGACGAGGGCACCGCCGACCGCGGCCGGCTGGCCATCCGGGGCGGCAGCGCCGGCGGCTGGACCACGGCGGCGTCCCTCGCCACGACCGACGTCTACGCCTGCGGCACGATCCTGTACCCGATCCTCGACCTCACGGCCTGGGGCTCGGGGGAGACCCACGACTTCGAGTCGCAGTACCTGGAGACCCTGGTCGGCCCGCTGGCCGAGGTGCCCGGCCGGTACGTGGAGCGTTCGCCCTCCGAGCACGCCGAGCGGATCTCCGCCCCGTTCCTTCTCCTCCAGGGGCTCGACGACGTGATCTGCCCGCCCACGCAGTGCGAGCGGTTCCTGGCGAGGATGGAGGGACGGGCGGTCCCGCACGCCTACATCGCGTTCGAGGGCGAGGGCCACGGATTCCGGCGGGCCGACACCATGGTGCGGGTGCTGGAGTCCGAACTCTCCCTGTACGCACAGGCCTTCGGCCTGAACCCACCCGGTATCCCGAACCTGGAGCTCGCCAAGTGACACCACCGAACCCGTCTGCTCCGCCGGCCCCCCTCGCCCCGCTGACCCGGCCCGCCCGACTCGCCCCGGGAGCCAGGGTGGCGATCGTCGCGCCCAGCGGACCGGTCCCCGAGGAGCGGCTGAGCACCGGGCTCGACCTCCTGCGCGGCTGGGACCTGGACCCCGTCGTGGCACCCCATGTGCTCGACCGGCACCCCGGGTTCGACTACCTCGCGGGCACCGACGCCGACCGGGCCGCCGACCTCCAGGCGGCCTGGTGCGATCCGTCCGTGGACGCCGTGCTGTGCGCCCGCGGCGGCTACGGGGCGCAGCGCATGGTCGACCTGCTCGACTGGGACGCGATCCGCGCCGCGGGCCCCAAGGTGTTCGTCGGGTTCAGCGACATCACCGCGCTGCACGAGGCGTTCGCCGCCAGGGCCGGGCTGGTCACACTGCACGGACCGATGGCGGCGGGCGTCGACTTCCTCAAGAACGTACGGGCCCAGGAGCATCTGCGGGCCACGCTCTTCGAGCCCGAGACGGTACGGACCATCGCCCCCGACCGGGTGACCGCGCTGGTGCCCGGGCGGGCCCGGGGCGTCCTGCTCGGCGGGTGCCTGTGCCTGCTCGCCTCCGAGCTGGGCGGCCGGTACGCCCGGCCGTCGGCGCGCGGAGGGCTGCTCTGTCTGGAGGACGTCGGCGAGGAGACGTACCGCCTCGACCGCTATCTCACCCAGTTGCTGCGCGCGGGGTGGCTCGACGGTGTCAGCGGGATCCTCCTCGGCTCCTGGGCCGAGTGCGCGCCGTACGACGAGGTGCGCGGGCTGCTCACCGACCGGCTCGCGGGGCTCGGAGTGCCGGTCGTCGAGGAGTTCGGGTTCGGGCACGGAGAAGGGGCACTGACGATCCCGTTCGGAGTGACGGCCGAACTGGACGCCGACGCGGGCACGCTGACGATGGACGAACCGGCACTGGCGTGAGCCCGGAGTAGCACTGGCGCGAGCCCTCAGCGGCACTGGCGCGAGCCCTCAGCGGCGACGGTGGGACCGGCCTTCACGGAAACTCCGTCAGGAAACGCACGACTCGGTGATTGACCCTTTCCGACACGTGTCACACCATGACTGACCGACCGCGTTACTTACCGGTCGGTAGTCGCGTTGTCCTCTGCGTGGAGGTCCTCGTGTCCCGTCGCCGCACCCGTGCGCCCAGAATCCGTTCCCTGTCGGCCCTCGCTCTCGGCACAGCACTGACCGTCCCGCTCCTGACGGCGGCGCCCGCCCCGACGGCCGGTCAGTACACCGTCACCGCACTCAGGTTCACGGTCCAGGCAGGTGACCGGACCTGCGCGATCGACGCCGACCTCTACCGCCCGGCGGGTGTGGACGGCGCCCACCGGGCCCCCGCGGTGCTCGCCACCAACGGCTTCGGCGGCAGCAAGTCCGACGGGACGACCGACGCCATCGGCAAGGCGTTCGCGGCCCGCGGCTACGTCGGCCTCGTCTACTCCGGCCTGGGCTTCGGTCGGTCCGGCTGTCTGATCTCCCTCGACGACCCGCGCGCCGACGGTGCGGCGGCCTCGCGGCTCGTCGACTTCCTGGCGGGCACGCGCGCCGCCGACGACGGCACGAAGGCCGACTTCGTCACCCAGGACGGTGAGGGAGACCCCCGGGTCGGCATGATCGGCGCGTCGTACGGCGGCGCCGTCCAGTTGGCGACGGCCTCCGTCGACCACCGCGTGGACGCGCTCGTCCCCCTGGTCACCTGGAACGACCTCGCCTACTCGCTCACCCCGAACAACGCCCTGGGCGCCCCCGCGGTGCCCGGCGCCTTCAAGTGGCAGTGGACCAACGGCTTCTACCTCGTCGGAGAGGGCCAACCGCTGACCGTGCCGAACCTCGACCCGTCCCGGGTCAACTCCCTCGGCTGTCTGCACTTCGTGACCCGGGCGTGCGAGACGATCCGGACGCTGAACTCGGGGCGCTACCCGGCGGACCGGACGCGGCGCCTCCTGGCTTACGCCCGCAGCGTGTCCCCGGTCTCCTACCTCGGCAAGGTGAAGGCGCCCACCCTCCTGGTCCAGGGCCAGGCCGACAGCCTCTTCAACCTCAACGAGGCGACGGCCACATACCGGACGCTCACCGCGCAGGGCACCGAGGCCAGGATGATCTGGCAGTCGTGGGGCCACAGCGGCGGCACCACCACCCCGGCCCCCGGCGAGTTCGACCTGGCGAAGGGCAACCTGGAGACCAGCTACGTCGGCCGCCGCGTCCTCGCCTGGTTCGACCGCCATCTGCTCCGCCACCCCGTCGACACGGGACCGGCGTTCGCGTACTACCGGGACTGGATCACGGACCCGGGGCGGGCATACGCGACGGCCGCCCATGTGCCCGCCCTCACCGAGACCTTGTACCTCTCCGGCGACGGCACCCTCGTCGACAGCCGCACGAAGGTCGCCCGGGGCAGCCGCTCCTACACCAACTGGCCGACGCCGACGAGCCACTCCGAGAGCTCCCTGGCCGGCCAGTTCGGCGTGCCCGATCCGGGGCCGTACGACACGCAAGGGACGTATCTCGCCTGGACGACCGGCCCCCTCACCGCCCCGGTCGATGTCGTGGGGGCGCCCCGGGCGACGCTCCGGGTGACCTCGCCGGAGGCCGCGCGTGTGCGGGGTTCCGGGGACGCGGCGGACAAACTGGTGCTGTTCGCGAAGCTGTACGACGTCGCGCCCGACGGCACGCAGACCCTCGTCCGACGGCTGGTGGCACCCGTGCGCGTGCCGGACGTCACGAAGCGGTTCTCCGTGTCGCTCCCGGGCATCGTGCACCGGTACGAGGCGGGGCACCGGCTGCGGTTCGTGGTCGCGGCCAGCGACGACGCGTACTTCGGCAACCGCGGCACCAAGCGGGTCACGATCAGCAGTACGCCCGAGGACACGGGCGTGCTGCGGCTGCCGGTCGTCCGCTGATTCCCGACGCCCGACCGGGTGGGCGCCGGACCAGGTGGCTTTCGGGCGGCGGCCGGCGCGGGCGCGGCGTACCGTGGCGGGGTGTCCGACACCGCTCCTTACCTGGCCGAGGGCCCTCGCGTGGGCATTCGGCACTTCACCTACGACGACGCCGCCGAGTTCACCGCCCGGGCGCGGGAGAGCAAGGCTCTGCACCACCCGTGGCTGTACCCCCCGGTCACCTCCACCACGTACGCCACTTACGCGGGGCGGCTGATCGAGGACCCGACGAAGGCCGGTTTCCTCGTCTGTGAGAAGGACGGCGGCGCCATCGCGGGGTACATCAACATCAACAACATCGTCGAGGGCGCGTTCCTGTGCGGGGCTCTCGGCTACGGTGCCTTCGCGCACGCCGCCGGCCGGGGGCTCATGAGCGAGGGGCTGCGACTCGTCGTCCAGTACGCCTTCACCGCCATGGGCCTGCACCGGCTGGAGATCAACGTGCAGCCCCGCAACGCCGCGTCCGTCGCACTCGCCCAACGCTGCGGCTTCCGGCTGGAGGGGTTCTCGCCGGACTTCCTCTTCATCGACGGGGCGTGGCGCGACCACCAGCGGTGGGCCATCACCGCCGACTGAGCCGGCCGCGGGCACTCACTCGGGCGCGTTACGGTCCACGTACTCGTAGATCGCGCCGTCCGGGTGCATCGCGATCAGATTGCGGCCCACGGGTGTCGCCACCGGGCCCGCCAGGACGTGGGCGCCCGAGTCGGTGAGGACCTGGTGGGCCTCGTCGACGTCCTTGACGGCGATGGTGGCGGCGACCTTGCGGAGCACCTCCAACTCGGCCTCGGGACCGCTCATCAGCAGGAAGCAGCCGACGGCGGCCACTTGGACCCCACCGCGCTCGAAGCGCAGGGCCTGGCCGCCCGCGAGCCGTTCGTAGAAGGGGACCGTGGTCTCCAGGTCGTCGACGCAGATGCGCAGCGTGGCTCCCAGAATTTCCATGGGGTCGAGCCTAGTTGGGGCCGACCGAGCAGGAGATCGTTTCCTGCGGATCCTTCGGATCTCCCCGGAATCCGTCGGACGTGAGGGCGGTGTTACCCGCGGCGGCCCATGGGTACCCGGACGCGATGGATCGCTTGGATCATCTCGAACATCTGGACAAGCACCTGGTCGACGAGCTGGCGCAGGTGGCCCGCGAGACCGTACGGGACGAACTGCGGGAGCAGACCCGCAAGCAGCGCCGCACGGCCGTGCTGTACGCCGCGTCCGGCGCCGTCGCCCTCTACGCGGGCGCCGCACTCGCGCTCACGCTCGGCCTGCTGCTCGCGCTGGGCCTGCCCGACTGGGCCGCCGCGCTGATCACTGCTGTGGTGCTGGGTGCTGTGGCGTACGCGCTGCGCAGCGCGGCGCGGCCGTCGGCGTCCCGCCCGACTGCCGCGCCGCGCCCGGACGACACCGGCCCCGAGACACCGCACCACCGGGAGCGGTGACCGGGTGCGTCGGCCGGTGCTGAGTCACCGGCCGCTGGGAGCAGACGCGTTGAGCGTGCACTCGGCCCGGACGGCGAGGAGAGGGGAACACCGTCCGGGCCGAGAATCCGTGCTGACACCGGTGGCCCTCGGTCGGCAGGAAGCAGCCGTACTCGGGCATGGGGGAAGGTACCTCCGCGACGGGTGCGGGCCGGGTCGCGGTACGGGTACCCGGGGGCCACAGTGGAAACCCACGGACGTTTGGGTGCCCTGCCCAGGGGGACGCGGAAGGCCCGTACGCGACCTCTCCGGAGGCGACCGTGAGTCGACCCCGCATTGTGATCGTCGGTGCCGGCTTCGCCGGGTACCGGACGGCCCGCGAACTGTCGCGGGTGACCCGGAACAAGGCCGACATCATCCTTCTCAACCCGACCGACTACTTTCTGTATCTGCCCCTGTTGCCCCAGGTCGCCGCCGGGATCCTGGAGCCGCGCCGCGTCAGCGTCTCCCTCTCCGGCACCCTGTCCCACGTACGGCTGGTGCTCGGTGAGGCCGACGGCGTCGACCTCGAAGGGCGCACCGTGCACTACACCGACCCGGAGGGCGACGGGGGCACGCTGGCGTACGACCGGCTCGTGCTCGCCGTCGGCAGCGTCAACAAACTGTTGCCCATCCCCGGGGTCGCCGAGCACGCGCACGGTTTCCGTGGCCTGCCCGAGGCGTTGTACCTGCGCGATCACGTGACCCGGCAGGTGGAGCTCGCCGCCGCGTCCGACGACCCGAAGAGCTGTGCGGCGCGGTGCACCTTCGTGGTCGTCGGCGCGGGCTACACGGGCACGGAGGTCGCCGCGCACGGGCAGTTGTACACCGACTCGCTGGTGCGCAAACAGCCCCTGCGGGAGGGCATGCGGCCGCGCTGGACGCTGCTCGACATCGCGCCGCGCGTGCTGCCCGAACTGGACGAGCGGCTCTCCCGCACCGCCGACCGCGTGCTGCGCGAGCGGGGCGTGGACGTGCGGACAGAGACGTCCGTGGAGGAGGCCACGCCCACCGGAGTGCGGCTCAGCGACGGGGAGTTCATCGACACCAACACCCTCGTGTGGTGCGTCGGAGTCCGGCCCGATCCGCTCGTCGAGGGCATCGGACGGCCCCTGGAGCGCGGGCGGCTGCTCGTCGACCCGTACCTCCAGGTGCCGGGCCACCCCGAGGTGTTCGCCTGCGGGGACGCGGCCGCCGTACCGGACCTGGAGAAGCCGGGGGAGTACACGCCGATGACGGCCCAGCACGCCTGGCGGCAGGGCAAGATCGCCGCCCACAACCTCCTCGCCTCCTTCGGCCGGGGCGAACGGCGCGCCTATCGCCACCGTGACATGGGCTTCACCGTCGACCTCGGCGGCGTGAAGGCCGCGGCCAACCCCCTCGGCGTCGCGCTCTCCGGCCCGCTCGCCGGCGTGGTCACCCGCGGGTACCACCTCGCCGCCATGCCCGGCAACCGCGTCCGTGTCGCCGCCGACTGGCTCCTGGACGCCGTACTGCCGCGCCAGGGCGTCCAGTTGGGGCTCGTACGGTCCTGGTCGGTCCCCCTGGACACGGCCTCGCCGGAGCTGGCGCGGGTGCCGGGAGCGCCGGAGCCCTCCGGGCGGGAGCGGGGCGGGGCGGCAGCCGGGGAGCCCGGCCCGACCGGCCCGGCCGAGCGGCAGGAGGCACCCGAGAAGCCCGGGCCCACAGCGGTGCCCGGAGCGCCGGAGAAACCGAGGACTGACCGGGAACGGAAGAGCGCGAACAAGCCCGCGCCGGTGAAGGCCGCGGATCCCCGGCCGGCGAGGGCGTCCGGCGACGAGCCCGACAAACCGGGACCGGTGAAGAAGACGGAGCCCCGACCGAGGCGGTCCGCGGAGCAGGACGAGACGGAGCAGGAAGAGACGGAGGAAAATTCATGAACACCCGTCAGCTCACCGAGTACGCCCAGCAGTTGCGCGTCGACAGCGTCCGCGCAGCCGCCGCCGCGCACTCCGGTCATCCCACTTCCTCCATGTCGGCCGCCGATCTGATGGCCGTCCTGCTCGCCCACCACTTCCGCTACGACTTCGAGCGCCCCCAGCACCCGGCGGGCGACCGCTTCGTCCTCTCCAAGGGCCACGCCACCCCGCTGCTGTACGCCGCGTACAAGGCGGTCGGCGCCATCAACGAGACCGAGCTGATGACCTACCGCAAGCTCGGCAGCCGACTCGAAGGGCACCCCACCCCACAGCGCCTGCCGTGGGTGGAGACCGCCACCGGCTCGCTCGGCCAGGGGTTGCCCGTCGGCGTCGGCATCGCGCTGGCCGGCAAGCGGCTCGACCGCACCGGCTACCGCGTGTGGGTGCTGTGCGGCGACAGCGAACTCGCCGAGGGTTCCATCTGGGAGGCCGCCGAGCACGCCGGGTACGAGCACCTCGACAACCTCGTCGTGATCGTCGACGTCAACCGGCTCGGCCAGCGCGGGCCCACCCGGCACGGGCACTCACTCGAGGCGTACGCCCGCCGTTTCCAGGCCTTCGACTGGCACACCATCGAGATCGACGGCCACGACGTGGACGCGATCGACCGGGCGTACGGCGAGGCCCTCTCCACCAGTGGCCAGCCCACCGTGATCCTCGCCCGCACCCTCAAGGGCAAGGGCGTCGAGTCCGTCCAGGACCGCGAGGGACTGCACGGCAAGCCGCTGCCGGAGCCCGACGAGGCGATCGCGGAGCTCGGCGGCGTCCGCGACCTCCACATCGAGGTCCAGCCACCGCCCGCCGCCCGGATGCTGCACGCCGTGCGCACGGGCCACCTCGAACTGCCGCGCTACGAGATCGGCGAGGAGGTCGCCACCCGTGACGCCTACGGGAAGGCCCTCGCCGCCCTCGGCGCGGCCCGCGGTGACATCGTCGCCCTGGACGGCGAGGTCAGCGACTCCACGCGCTCGGAATTCTTCGCCAAGGAACACCCCGACCGGTTCTTCGAGTGCTACATCGCCGAGCAGCAGATGGTCGCCACAGCGGTCGGGATGGCCGCACGCGGCTGGGTGCCGTACGCGTCCACGTTCGCCGCGTTCTTCACCCGGGCCCACGACTTCGTGCGCATGGCCTCGGTCAGCGGTTCCGGGCTGAACCTCGTCGGCTCGCACGCGGGCGTCGCCATCGGCCAGGACGGGCCCTCGCAGATGGGCCTGGAGGACCTGGCGATGTTCCGCTCGCTGCACGGCTCGACCGTGCTGTACCCGTGCGACGCCAACCAGACGGCCAAGCTGGTCGGCGCCATGGCCGGCCTGGACGGCATCCGCTACCTGCGGACGTCGCGCGGGGCGGGCCCCGTGATCTACAGCCCGACCGAGGAGTTCCCCATCGGCGGCAGCAAGGTGCTGAAGGCCGGTGACCACGACCGGCTCACGCTCGTCGCCGCCGGGGTCACCGTCCACGAGGCGCTCGCCGCGGCCGAGGCGCTGGAGGCCGAGGGCATCAGCGCACGGGTGATCGACCTGTACTCGGTCAAGCCCGTCGACCGCCGCACCCTGCGCGAGGCCGCCGAACGCACCGGGTGCCTGGTGACCGTCGAGGACCACCGTGAGGAGGGCGGCCTCGGCGACGCGGTGCTGGACGCGTTCCTGGACGGGCGCCCGGTGCCGCGCCTGGTCCGGCTCGCCGTACGGAACATGCCGGGCTCGGCCACGCCCGCCGAGCAGCTGCACACCGCGGGCATCGACGCCGAGTCGATCGCGGCGTCGGCCCGGCTGCTGGTGGAGCACGCCGTGGTGCCCTGAACAGCCACGATCAGGAGGTCCTGATGCGCCGGGCCGGGCCCTGGGCCCGGCCCGGCGGAGGCTGAACCGGCTGCGTGACCGAGGGCCGGACCGCAGGTCGGCGACGGGGGACGCGGAAGCCCGGCCTTCGCACGTCCATGTGGAGGTTTGGTCACCGTTCGGGGGGCCACTCGGTCACCGAGGTGGCCATGGCGAACACATCGAACACACCAAAGACACAGAATTCACGGAAGCGAGAGAGCGACGCGGCGGACCGTCGGCCCAGCCCCATGGAGGTGCTGCGCCACGCGCGCACCCAGTTCGCGGAGCTGACCGGCATGGAACCCGAGTCCGTGACGTCCTTCGAGCAGAGCGAGGACGGCTGGACCCTGGAGATCGAGGCCCTCGAGCTGGCCCGGGTCCCCGACACGATGAGCCTGATCGCGAGCTACCAGGTCGAGCTCGACCCGGACGGGGAGCTGACCGGGTACCGGCGGGTGCGTCGCTACGAGCGCGGGAGAGCGGACCCACATCGGCAGCGCGGCCGGTAGGCCGCCGCCGTCCCGTACAGCGCCAGACAGACCTACAGCGTCAGACAGTCACAGATCTACAGCGTCAGACAGACAAGGAGGAACAGACGGCATGACCGTAGTCCCGGCACAGCAGTCCGGCGGTGGTGGTGGCTCGAGCGGCCTCTACGACGTCTTGGAGCTCATTCTCGACAGGGGGCTGGTCATCGACGCCTTCATACGGGTTTCCCTCGTCGGGATCGAGATTCTCAAGATCGATGTCCGAGTCGTGGTCGCCAGCGTCGACACCTATCTGCGCTTCGCCGAAGCGTGCAACCGGCTCGACCTGGAGGCCGGGCCGCGCAAGAGCCCCGGTCTGCCGGACATCGTCGGTGAGATCACCGAGTCCGGTGCGCGCGGCAAGTCCAAGGGGGCGTTGTCCGGTGCCGCCGAGACGGTCTCGGACGCGTTCAGGCAGGCCCGCGAGGAGGGCCAGGCAGAACCGCGGCCGCGTGCCCGCAAGACGACGAGTTCGCGCCGGAAGGAGGAGCAGGAGTGAGCACGTATGTGTACGGCATCGCCGCGAGCTCGCACTCCGCTCTCCCCGAGGACATGGGCGGAGTCGGCGATCCGGCGCGTCCGGTGCGCGTTCTGAAGGAGGGCGAGCTGGCGGCCATCGTCAGCGACGCCCCCGAGGGGCTGCGCCCCAAGCGCAAGGACCTGCTCGCCCACCAGAACGTGCTGAGCGAGGCGGGCGCGGGTGGCGCCGTGCTGCCCATGCGGTTCGGCAGCGTCGCCCCGGACGACGAGTCCGTGACGGGGGTGCTGGCCGAGCGTGCCGAGCACTACCAGGAGCGGCTCCGGGCCCTGGACGGCAGGGTCGAGTACAACGTCAAGGCCAGTCACGACGAGGAGGCCGTGCTGCACCGGGTGATGGCAGGCAACCCCGAGGTCAGGGCTGCCACCGAGGCCAACCGGCAGGCGGGCGGCGGAACCTACGAGGAGCGGCTGCAGCTCGGCGAGATGGTGGCGGCCGCGGTGCAGGGCCTGGAGGCCGAGGACGCGGCGGAGGTGCAGCACGCGCTGGAGCCGGCCGCCGAGGCGGTGAGCGCGGGTCCCGAGTCCACCGGCTGGCTCGCCAACCTGTCGTTCCTCGTGAACCGCGAGGAGGCCGAGTCCTTCCTCGCCGCCGTGGAGGAGGTCGGCAACAGCCACCCGCACCTCGAAGTGCGGGTGAACGGGCCGCTGCCGCCGTACAGCTTCGTGGAACCGGGGCCGTCGGAGCACGCGGAGACGGGGCCCCAGGTGTGAGATCGGGTGAGGTGCAGTCATGGGACTGATCAGTGAGGTGCTGCTGCTGCCGTTCGCGCCGGTGCGCGGCAGCCTCTGGGCGGTGAGACAGGTACTCGCCGAGGCCGAGCGCCAGTACTACGACCCGGCCACCGTCCGCGCCGAACTCGCCCGGCTCGAGCAGCGGCTCGAGGCGGGCGAGATCGATGAGGAGGAGTTCGACCGTTCGGAGGACGAGCTCCTGGACCGGCTGGAGATCGCTCTGAGCTGGAGCGCGGGAACGGGCGGGCAAACCGGCGGGGGGACTACAGACGAGGGGACGACAAGATGAATCGTGTGGGACTGGGCCTCGCTGTCGGGGCCGGATACGTCCTCGGACGGACGAAGAAGATGAAGCTCGCGGTCGCGCTCGGCACCCTGGTGGCGGGCAAGCGGATGCATCTGAGCCCGAAGGCGCTCGCGGAAATGGCGTCCCAGCAACTGCAGAAGAATCCGCAGTTCAAGGAGATGGGCGATCAGCTCCGCGAGGGCGTGCGCGGTGCGGGCAAGGCGGCCGGCGGAGCCCTGCTCGAGCGGCAGATCGAGGGACTCGCGGGTCGGCTGCACGGGCGTACCGCCCAGGTACGCGACCAGCTCGCGGGCGTGACCCCGGACGTGCCCGGCGTGGGCGGCGCCGAGGAGGCCGAAGAGGAGCCTCGCGACAGTGAGGACCGTGACGAGCGGGACGAGGAGGACACGGACGAGGAGTACGGCGAGGCCGAGGCCGCCGACGAGGGCCAGGAGGAAGAGCCGGAAGAAGAGCCGGAAGAGGAGCCCCCGGCCGCGAAGAAGGCCCCGGCGGCCCCGGCGAAGAAGGCCGCGGCCAGGAAACCGGCCAAGAAGGCGCCCGCCAAGAAGGCCCCGGCCAAGAAGACGGCGGGGCGCCCGACCGCCGCGAAGAAGGCGCCCGCCAAGAAGACGGCCACCTCCAGGACGTCCTCGCGCAAGGCCACGAGTGATTCGGGGCGTGAGAGGAGGCGGGGACGGTGACTGTGAGTGGGTGCCTGTCTCGTCCGCCCGGTTCGGCCGTGGTCGGGTGCGGGTCGTACGGGGCTGGTCGCGCAGTTCCCCGCGCCCCCTTCGGGGCGCTGGACGTGAAGGGAGGCGGAGGCGATGACTGACACTGTCGGTTCGGTGACCGGGCGTGCGAAGGACGCTGCCGGCTCGGCTGCCAACGGGGCGAAGGAGACTCCGCTCGGCGGTCTGGCCCACAGCCCCGCCGTCGACCATCTCAAGGCCGAGGCCCAGGAGTATCTGGCCGCGCAGGCTCAGCGACTGCTCACGGGCGCCGGGCGCAAGCTCGGTGATGCGACCACGAAGCTCAACGACATAGCCGACGGCAACAGCCCCGGTCTCGGCAAGCTCGCCCTCGACGGCGGCCGCAAGCTCGCCGAGGGCAAGGGGCCACTGCGTTCCGCTCTGGAGCTGGGCGCCGGCCGGGCCAAGGACAGCGTGTTCGGCGCCCTGAAGAAACTGGGTGGTGGCATGGGCAAGGGCAAGGGCAAGGGCCGGTCGGGCAACAAGCCCACGGTCATCATCGAGTCCATCGACGTCGGCGTACCGCTGCGTACCGCCTACGACCAGTGGACCCAGTACCAGACCTTCAGCACCTTCGCCGAAGGCGTGAAGAGCGCGAAGCGCGACGACGACACGCACTCCGACTGGCAGCTCAAGGTCCTGTGGTCCGGCCGCAGCTGGAAGGCCACGACCAGCGAACAGGTGCCCGACGACCGCATCTCGTGGACGTCGGAGGGCGCCAAGGGCACCACGAAGGGCGTGGTCTCCTTCCACAGCCTCGGCGAGAACCTCACCCGTGTGCTGCTGCTGATCGAGTACTACCCCTCGGGGTTCTTCGAGAAGACCGGCAACATCTGGCGCGCCCAGGGCCGCCGGGCTCGGCTCGACCTCAAGCACTTCGCCCGCTTCATCACGCTGCGCGGCGAGGCGGAGGACGGCTGGCGCGGCGAGATCCGCGACGCCGAGGTCGTCCGCAGTCACGAGGACGCCGTGGCGGAGGAGGAGGGCGAGGAGGCCGAGGAGTCCGAGGAGCCCGAGGAGTACGAAGAGGGCGAGGAGGAGCCCGAGGAGGAGTACGAGGAGGGCGACGAGATCCCTGAGGACGAGGCTCCTGAGGACGAGGCTCCTGAAGACGCCGCCGAGGAGGAGTACGAAGAAGAAGAGGAAGAGGAAGAAGACGAGAGGGCCACTGCGGGTGGGAGCCGGCGATGACGTTTCCTCCCGGCCGGGCACCGGAACCGTACGGCCAGGGTGGCAGCGCCAACCTGGCCGACATACTCGAACGTGTGCTCGACAAGGGGCTGGTGATCGCGGGAGACATCCGTATCAACCTGCTCGACATCGAACTGCTCACCATCAAGCTCCGCCTCATCGTCGCCTCCGTCGACAAGGCGAAGGAGATGGGCATCGACTGGTGGGAGACCGACCCGATGTTGAGCTCGAAGGCGCGCCGCGAGGAACTCAACCGTGAGAACGCCGAGTTGCGCGCCCGGCTCGCGGCGATCGAAGAGGGACGCCCGGAGAGCGAGGCGTTGCTGGAGGGCCGTGGCCGCACCCGGGCCGAACCGTCACTGGAGCAGGGCGAGCGGCGCCGCCGACGGGAGGAGTTGGAGGAGCAGATGGAGCAGCAGGAGCAGGAGGAGGAGACCTGATGACCGGACTGCGGTACGTCTACGCCGTGTGCCGGCCCTTCGGCGCCGCGCTCCAGTCCCAGCTGACCGGGGTCGCGGGCGCGCCGCCGAAGCTCCTGTCGCACCACGGCCTGATCGCCGTCCTCAGCGAGGTGCCCGAGCGCGACTTCGCCGAGGGGCCACTGAAGGCGCACCTGGAGGACCTGGACTGGCTGACCGACACGGCCCGTGCCCACCAAGGCGTGATCGACGCGCTCACCGCGGTCACCACGCCCCTGCCTCTCCGGCTCGGCACCGTCTTCCGTGACGACAGCGGCGTCCGCGTCATGATGGAGACCCGCGAGGAAGCCTTCGGGCGGACGCTGGACCGGCTGGAGGGCCGGGTGGAGTGGGGCGTCAAGGTCTACCTCGACACGGAGGCCGCCGAGACCGCCCGCCCGCCCGAGAAAGCCGCGTCCGGGCGCGACTATCTGCGGCAGCGGCGTATGCGCAACCGGTCCCACGAGGACATGTGGGAAAAGGCCGAGACGTTCGCCCGCCGCCTGCACGAAACCCTTTCCGGACGTGCAGAGGATTTCCGGTTGCACGCACCACAGAATCCCACGCTTTCCGGATTCGCCGGCCGGAACGTACTGAATGCCGCCTATCTCGTCCCGCGCGGGAAATCCGAGGAATTCGTGGAAGCCGTGGACCGTACGAAGGACGACGTCCCCGGACTGCGTGTCGAGCTCACCGGACCGTGGGCCGCCTACTCCTTCACCGGGGAGATGGGGGAGACGCAGCGAGCCGAAGGGCCCGAGGAGGAGAACGCGTGACCGTCGTCGAACGCCGTGAGATCGCCCTCGTCGACCTGCTCGACCGGCTGCTCGCGGGCGGGGTCGTCATCACCGGCGACCTCACCCTGCGCATCGCGGACGTGGACCTCGTCCGCATCGACCTCAACGCGCTCATCAGCTCGGTGAACGAGCAGGTCCCCGCACCGTGGGGGGAGTTGGAGTGAAGTGACCACCGGCAGGAACAGGAACCGTCTCGACCTCGAACCCGACACGGTGGAGCGGGACTTGGTGAAGCTCGTCCTGACCGTCGTCGAACTGCTGCGTCAGCTCATGGAGCGGCAGGCCGTTCGCCGGTTCGACACAGGCGAGTTGACGGAGGAGCAGGAGGAGCGCATCGGGCTCACCCTGATGCTGCTCGAGGACCGCATGGCCGAACTGCGCGACCGCTACGGCCTGCGGCCCGAGGACCTGAACCTGGACCTCGGGCCGCTCGGACCGCTGCTTCCCCGGGACTGATAGCGACCCGGTTCGCCGGGCCCGCTGATTCCGCTACCAGCGGTACCAGCGGCCCCGGGTGCCCGCCGAGCTCGTACCGCGCACGAGGAATCCCAGGAGCCAGAGCACGAGAACAGCGAGGGCGATCCACCAGAGCACCTTCACCGCGAATCCGGCGCCGAAGAGAATCAGGGCCAAAAGCAGAACAAGCAGGATGGGAACCATTCTGACACCTCCTGCTTTTTCGAGTGACCCGAATTACCGGAATCAGGCCTCGCCGTTACAATTCACTTCCGGTTGCGGATTCGCTTCCGGCACAGAATCTCCCCGTGGAGAACGGAGAACCAGCCGTCCTCCTGCCGGCCCCATTCCCGCCACGCCTCGGACACCGCCCCGAGTTCCTCCGGTGTCGCGTTGCCACTCTGCGCGGCGCGCTCCGCGTACGCGGACGCCAGGGTCCGGTCCGCCCACAGTCCGCTCCACCAGGCCCGTTCCTCCGCCGTGGCGAACGTCCAGGTGGCGGACGTGGCGGTGATGTCGGTGAGACCGGCCCGCAGCGCCCAGGACCGCAGCCGCCGCCCCGCGTCCGGCTCGCCGCCGTTGGCGCGGGCGACCCTCCGGTACAGGTCCAGCCAGTCGTCCAGGCCCGGTGACAGGGGGAACCAGGCCATCGACGCGTAGTCGGCGTCCCGGACCGCGACGTAGCCGCCCGGCTTCGTCACCCGGACCATCTCGCGCAGCGCCCGCACCGGGTCGCCCACGTGCTGGAGCACCTGGTGGGCGTGGACCACGCAGAAGGTGTCGTCCGGGTACTCCAGCGCGTGCACGTCCGCCACCGCGAAGTCGACGTTCGTCAGGCCCCGCTCGGCGGCCGTGGCCCGCGCCTGGTCCAGGATGCCCGGAGCGCGGTCCACGCCGGTGACGTGCCCGTCCGGGACGAACTCGGCCAGGTCCGCGGTGATGGTGCCCGGGCCGCAGCCGATGTCCAGGACCTTCATGTGGGGCTTGAGCGAACCGAGCAGGTAGGCCGCCGAGTTGGCGGCCGTCCGCCACGTGTGCGAGCGCAGTACCGACTCGTGGTGTCCGTGTGTGTAGACGGCGGTCTCCTGCGGCTTCGACATGGCGGGTCCCCTCGTCTCGTGGCCCCGTGGAGCGGTTCGCTCCACGGGGAGGTAGCTGTCACCGTACGCCGCCATGTCGAATGTTGAGACCGACGTATCGCTATGTGGGATGGTCGAGAGCGCCGCCGGGTTTGCTGTTTGGTACCGGCTGCGGGTGGTTCGTGGCTGGTCGCGCAGTTCCCCGCGCCCCTTTCAGGGGCGCACCGGGAACGGGCGGTAGACCGTCAGCGCCTCCGGGAGCTTGCTCAGGGTCAGGTCGCCCGAGATCTCTGTGACCTCGCCGTCGTAGGCGAGGAAGGTGCCCGGGGTGATGCCGTCCACGTGGAAGCGGTCGACGCGTACCGCCGCGTGGGCGGGGGAGCGCGTCAGCGGGCCCGCCGCGGCGGCGGCGAGCAGGCGCAGGGCCGGGTGCCCGTCGCCGTGCACCACGCGCACGTCGAGCAGACCGTCGGCGAGGTCGTAGCGACGGCCGGGAACGGGGCCCATGCGGTGGTACGTGCCGTTGCCGGCGAACAGCAGCCACAGCGGGCGCGTCCGTTCCTGGAACCGGGCCTCCATGGGGTGGTGGTCCGTACGCAGGACGCGCGCCGCGCCGAGCAGACCGGCGGGCCAGCCGCCGATCACCCGCGACCAGCGCTCGCGGACGCGGACCAGCTCCGGGTAGACGCCCAGGCTGCACGTGTTGAGGAACACGCCCTCGGTGTCACCGGAGGAGAACCGCCCCACGTCCACGCGGACCGCGTGCCCGTCGGCCAGTGCCCGGGCGAGGTCCCGTGCGTCCTCGACGCCCAGGTCCTGCGCGAAGTGGTTGAGCGTGCCGCCGGGGAGGACGGCGAGGGGGACGCCGTGGCGCAGGGCCACCTCCGCCGCCGCGTTCACCGTGCCGTCGCCGCCGCACACGCCGAGCACCCGGGCGTGCGTGGCCGCCTTCTCCAACTCGGTCCGCACGTCGTCCGGTCCGCACTCCACGACCTCGGCGAGGGGCAGGGCGGACTGCAGCGCGCGTACGCGGTCGGCGGTGGCCGCGCCCCCGTTGGCGACGACGACCAGACCCTCGCCGTCGGGCAGCGCGGGGGCCTCGGCGCGCGGGCGGCCGGGCGGCGGGAGCAGGTCGCGGGTGGGCACGAGGCCGCGTACGGCGTAGGCGGCGCCCACGCCCAGGGCGGCGCCCACCAGGACGTCGCTCGGGAAGTGGACGCCCGTGTAGACGCGGGACAGCGCGACCGCGGCGGCCACCGGCGCGACGGTCGCCCCCCAGCCGCGGGACTCCAGGGCGACGCCCGTCGCGAAGGCCGCCGCGGACGCCGAGTGTCCCGACGGGAACGACGTGGTGATCGGCTGCCGCTTGAGCTGCCGGGCCATCGGGACGTTGTCGAGGAGCGGACGCGGGCGGCGGACCGAACGCTTGCCGAGGGTGTTGATGGTCGCCGAGGCGAGGGCGAGCGACGCGACGCCCCGTGCGGCCGCCCGTCGGGCCCTCGGGCTCCGCGTCGCGGCGAGGGCCGCCGCAGTGGCGAACCACAGCACCCCGTGGTTCGCCGCGCGGCTCAGCCGGGGCAGCACGGTGTCGGCGCCGGGCCAGTGGCGGGTCGCCACCCCTTCGAACAGACGGCTGTCCGCGGCCAGGAAACGGTCCCTGAGGATGTGGTGACCCGGGGGGCGGACGGTGAGATCGACATCTGGGCTCATGGGGCACGGGTACCCCAGGGCGGCTGGTCCGTGTCAAGTCGCGGCCGCCCGGGGTTCGGTCGCGCACCCTTCGAAATGGGTTTGCCCGCGGCCGGGGCGACCCGGACAATGCCTGCTCATGGGACACCTGGAAGCCGCGCACCTGGAGTACTACCTTCCCGACGGGAGGGCGCTGCTCGGCGATGTGTCGTTCCGCGTCGGAGAGGGGGCCGTCGTCGCCCTCGTCGGACCCAACGGGGCGGGCAAGACCACGCTGCTGCGGCTGCTCTCGGGCGAGTTGAAGCCGCACGGCGGGAGTGTCGGGGTGAGCGGCGGGCTGGGCGTGATGCGGCAGTTCGTGGGGTCCGTACGGGACGAGACGACCGTGCGCGACCTGCTCGTGTCCGTGGCGCCGCCGCGCATCCGGGAAGCGGCCCGGGTCGTCGACGCAGCCGAGCACGCCATCATGACCGTGGACGACGAGGCCGCCCAGCTCCGGTACGCGCAGGCCCTCGCCGACTGGGCCGAGGCTCGCGGGTACGAGGCCGAGACGCTCTGGGACATCTGCACCGTGGCCGCGCTCGGAGTGCCGTACGAGAGGGCGCAGTGGCGGCAGGTGAGCACCCTGTCCGGCGGTGAGCAGAAGCGGCTCGTGCTGGAGGCCCTGCTGCGCGGCACCGACGAGGTGCTGCTCCTCGACGAGCCCGACAACTACCTCGACGTTCCCGGCAAGCGGTGGCTGGAGGAGCGGCTGAAGGAGACCCGCAAGACCGTGCTCTTCGTCTCGCACGACCGGGAGCTGCTGGCCCGTTCCGCCGAGAAGATCGTGAGCGTGGAACCGGGCCCGGCGGGTGCGGACGCGTGGGTGCACGGCGGCGGCTTCGCCACGTACCACGAGGCGCGGCGGCAGCGCTTCGAGCGGTTCGAGGAACTCAGGCGCCGCTGGGACGAGAAGCACGCCCAGCTGAAGAAACTCGTGCTGACGCTGCGTCAGGCCGCCGAGAACAGCGCCGATCTGGCCTCCCGCTACCGCGCCGCCCAGACCCGGCTGCGCAAGTTCGAGGAGGTGGGCCCGCCGCCGGAGCCGCCGCGCGAGCAGGACATCCGGATGCGGCTCAAGGGCGGCCGCACCGGCGTGAGAGCCGTCACCTGCGAGGGGCTTGAGCTCACCGGGCTGATGAAACCCTTCGACCTGGAGGTCTTCTACGGCGAGCGGGTCGCGGTCCTCGGCTCCAACGGCTCCGGCAAGTCGCACTTCCTGCGCCTGCTCGCGGGCGACGACGTGGCGCACACGGGTCAGTGGAGGCTGGGTGCCCGGGTCGTGCCCGGCCACTTCGCGCAGACCCACGCCCACCCGGAGCTGGAGGGCCGCACGCTCCTCGACATCCTGTGGAAGGAGCACGCCCAGGACCGTGGCGCCGCCATGTCCCGGCTGCGCCGCTACGAGCTGACGGGCCAGGCCGAGCAGCGCTTCGACCGGCTCTCCGGCGGCCAGCAGGCACGCTTCCAGATCCTGCTCCTGGAGCTGGAGGGCGTCACCGCGCTGCTGCTGGACGAGCCCACGGACAACCTGGACCTGGAGTCCGCCGAAGCCCTCCAGGAGGGCCTGGAGGCCTTCGAGGGCACGGTACTCGCGGTCACCCACGACCGCTGGTTCGCTCGTTCGTTCGATCGCTATCTGGTCTTCGGCTCCGACGGTCGCGTACGCGAGACGCCGGAGCCGGTCTGGGACGAGCGGAGGGTGGAGCGCGTCAGATAGGTGCGCGTCAGATAGGTCCCCCCGGCATCAGAAGGTCACTTCCAGCGCAGCAGCGCCCCCAGTCCGCCCACGGGCACCTCGTCCGCCGTGGCAGCTGTCACCGAGAGCGCCGGGGCGTCGGTCGCGACCGCGGAACGCAGCAGGGCGTCGTCCGCGCGGGCCGCCCACGAGTGCTGCTCTCCCAGCGCCTTCAGATCCGTGCGCCGCATCGCCAGCTGGTCCGGGTCCTCGCCGATCCACACCTCGCGGTGGGCGTCGGGCCCGCCCGGACGGACCAGCAGCTCGTCGATACGGTGCTCACGGGCCGCCTCGACCAGCGCGGGCACGCTCTCCACGGCGGCCGTGCGCCCCTCGGCGTCCGGGGCCCGTGCCGCCAGGAACCGCTCCAGCTCCTCCGCGGCCCGCCGGTGCACGTGTTCGGCGCGCGCCCGCTCCACGTCGTCGTCCAGCAGCCGGCTGCCCGCGCCGTGCCGGGCCTCCACCACGAGGTCCTGCAGCCGCTGGGGCAGCCGCTCCCGCACGGAGTGCCGTTCGCGCTCCTCACCGACGAGGATCAGCAGGTCGGCGCGGGTCTCCTCCTGGCACACGGCGAGCGCGTCGGCGATCTCCGCCGCGTTGTGCTCCCAGGTGTTCTCCACCCGCAGCTGGAAGTGCCGCTCGGACCAGTCGGCCGAGCTCGTACGGTGCACGGGCCACTGCCGTCCGGCCACCGTCCCCGCGTCCTGACTGCCCCGCGAGTCACGCAGCTCGAAGTCCGCGCCCCGCCGGTCCACGTACGCCACTACGCACACCGGGTCCTCCCCGGCGAGGTCCAGCAGCGGGATGGCGTGCGGCAGCGGCGCCCAGTGGGCCGAGGTGCCCGGCGGCGCGTAGGCGAGCGGCGGATCCAGCACCACCTCGCCCGACCGGGCGAAGAAGGCCCTGCCGTGCGGTTCGGCGGTGTGGCGCAGCTCGTCCACCGCCCGCTGCACGGCCGCGCGGGTCGGTTCGTCGGCGCCCTGGGCGGCGAGCTCCCGGGAGACCGCCTGGGCCACCAGGGAGCGCTCGTGCGGAGTGGACTCCGAGTGCGACGAGGTGTCGACGTACACGGAGGCCCAGGGCCCCGGATGTTCGTAGAGTGGATGCAGAAAGGCGAGATCCATGGCTCCCTCCCGGGTGCCGCTCGGGTAATGCTTGCCGGGCGGGTACCCGGACGGCACCGATGGACACGACGAGTGGGGTACCACCATGAACGGAGTCGACCCGGGCCGGCTGGACGACCAACAGCTGATGAAAGAGCTGGAGACGATCCACCGCACACGCCATGACACGCTGCTGTACGGATCGAACGACGCGCTGCGCGCCCACAACGTGCGCATGGCGCAGCTGGAGGGCGAGTACCTGCGCCGTAACCCCCGCCGTCCGGTGGCAGCCGGGCGTACGCGCGAGGGTGCGCGGTGCCGGGGACTCGCGGAGTCATGACGCGCAGGGCGGACGTGAACCCGCTGCTCACCCGGCTGGAGGAGGCCCTCGGCCTCTTCGACGTCCGCGTCCACGCCGTCCGTGACGACCAGTGGGAGGCGGGCACGCCCTGCACCGAGTGGACGGTGCGCGACCTCGTCAACCACCTCGTCTCCGAGCAGCTGTGGGTACCGCCGCTGGTCCGCGACGGGTGCATGATCGAGGAGGTCGGCGACACCTTCGACGGCGACATGCTCGGCTCCGACCCGGCGGCCTCCTGGGACACGGCGGCCCGCGCCGCGCATGACGCGTTCACCGCGCCGGGTGCAATGCACCGTACGGTGCATCTCTCGTACGGCGACACGCCGGTCGCGAACTACTGCGGGCAGATGGTCGCCGATCTCGTCGTGCACAGCTGGGATCTGTCGCGTGCCATCGGGGCGGAGGAGCGGCTGCCGGACAGTCTGCTGCAGTTCACTGTGCGTGAAGTCACGCCGTATGCGGCGGAGTTGGCGAAGAGCGGGATGTTCTCCGAACCGGTGGAGCCGCCTGCCGGGGCTGATGTGCAGACGAAGTTGCTGTGTCTTCTTGGACGGCGGCCCTAGAGCTCGGGGCTTGCTGTTGAGTGCGGGGCTGCGGGTTCGTTGTGGCTTGTCGCGCAGTTCCCCGCGCCCCCCTCGGGGCGCGGAGCGCCTTCTGACCTCAGCTGCGCACCTGTGGCCTGTCCCAGTGCCTGTGTTCCCCGATCGCCGTCACGAACGACCGGAGGAACTCCTCGCTCGGTGTGCCCGGTGCGGTGTCCGTCACCACGCCCCGGTCGGTGACCACGTGGTGGAACTCGGCGGACACGCGCAGGCCGTCCGGCTCCAGGGCCGACACCAGGCCGACGCCCGAGCCGAGAGCCCCGACCGGCTTGCCGTGCCGGTAGGCGCTCCGTACGAAGCGCATCGTGTCGGGGTCGCCCGCATGGGCGGGAGTGCCCGTGGGCCCGCCGGGCAGCAGCACCGCGTCGTACAGCACGGACGCCACGGTCGGCAGCGCCCGGTCCACGGCGTAGTTCTCGCCGTCCGAGCCGCGCACCGTGCCGTCCTGGGTGGCGATCGCCTCCACGATCGCGCCCTCGGCCGCCAGCGCGTCGCGCGTGGTGGTGACCTGCTCGGCGTCGACACCGTCGGTCACGAGCACCGCGATCTGCCGGGTGCGGATCGAGCCGCCGCCGCGCAGCGACTCCAGGCTCAGGGCGGGGGAGACCAGCTTGTGCGCGATCGACTCGTTCCGCGCCGGCTCCGGCACCCCGATGCCCCGCGCCACCTGCGAGGCCAGCTCCGGGTCCACCTTGCCGAGCTCCTCCACCGTGCGGACCCGGACCGTGCGCGCGTCGACCTTGCCGAGCTCGAAGCGGAAGGCTTCCACGATGTGCTGCTTCTCCCAGTCGGCCATGCTGTTCCAGAACATCGCGGCCTGGCTGTGGTGGTCCTTGAAGCTCTCGCTGCGCCGCCGGATCTTGGCGCCGTCCACGCGTTCCGCGTAGTGCGCGTAGGCACTCCCGTCCGTGCCCGCGTGGGCGGGGCAGCCGCAGCCGAGGGAGTTCGGGAAGTGGTTCGTGCCCGAGTGGATCGCGCTCTGGTGCTGGCCGTCGCGCTGGTTGGTGCGTACGGGCGCGATCGGGCGGTTCACCGGCAGCTGGGCGAAGTTGGGGCCGCCGAGCCGGGTCAGCTGTGTGTCCAGGTAGGAGAAGTTGCGGGCCTGGAGCAGCGGGTCGTTGGTGAAGTCGATGCCCGGGACGACATTGGCCGTGTGGAAGGCGACCTGCTCCGTCTCGGCGAAGTAGTTCTCCGGATTGCGGTCCAGCACCATCCGGCCGATCGGCCGCACCGGCACCTGCTCCTCCGGAATGATCTTCGTGGCGTCGAGCAGATCGAAGTCGAACGCGAACTCGTCCTCCTCCGGCACCAGTTGGACGCCCAGCTCCCACTCCGGGAACTCGCCCGCCTCGATCGCGTCCCACAGGTCCCGCCGGTTGAAGTCCGGATCCCGGCCCTGGCACTCCTGGGCCTCGTCCCAGACCAGCGAGTGCACGCCCAGCTTCGGCTTCCAGTGGAACTTCACGAACGTGCCCTTCCCGTCCGCGTTCACGAACCGGAAGGTGTGCACGCCGAAGCCCTGCATCATGCGGTAGCTGCGCGGGATCCCCCGGTCCGACATCAGCCACATGATCGCGTGCAGGGTCTCCGGCTGGAGCGACACGAAGTCCCACAGGGAGTCGTGCGCGGACGCGCCGGTCGGGATGTCGTTGTGCGGTTCGGGCTTCACCGCGTGCACGAAGTCGGGGAACTTGATGCCGTCCTGGATGAAGAAGACGGGGAAGTTGTTCCCCACGAGGTCGTAGTTGCCCTCCGACGTATAGAACTTGGTGGCGAAACCGCGCACGTCCCGCACGGTGTCCGCCGAGCCGCGCGGGCCCTGCACCGTCGAGAACCGCACGAACACGGGCGTCCGCACCGACGGGTCCTGGAGGAAGGCGGCACGCGTGAACTCCGCGCAGGACTCGTACGGTTCGAAGAAGCCGTACGCGCCCGCGCCCCGCGCGTGCACCACCCGCTCGGGAATCCGCTCGTGGTCGAAGTGGGTGAGCTTCTCCCGGAAGTGGAAGTCCTCCATCAGCGTCGGACCGCGTTCGCCGACGGCCAGCGAGTCGTCGGTGTGGTCGACCTCGACGCCCTGGTCGGTGGTCAGCGGCCCGTCGGTGGGGTCGTCCGCGTGGAAGGCCTCGCGCTGCTGCTGCTTCCGGTCGGCGGGAGACGTCATCGCGCGGCCTCCTCGGAGAACACCTGGAGGAACGCGTCGCGGAACGCCTTCAGGTCGCCCGGTTTGCGACTGGTGACCAGCTTGCCGGTGCCGTGATCACAGACCTGCACCTGCTCGTCCACCCACTCACCGCCGGCGTTGCGGATATCGGTGCGCAGGCTCGGCCACGAGGTCAGCACCCGCCCGCGCACGACGTCCGCCTCGACCAGCGTCCACGGCGCGTGGCAGATCGCGGCGACCGGGCGGCCCTGATCGAAGAAGTCCCGGACGAACCTCACGGCCTTCTCGTCCATACGGAGGAAGTCCGGGTTGGCCACGCCGCCCGGCAGGATCAGCCCGCCGAAGGAGTCCGCGGAGGTCTCGCCCACGACCTCGTCCACGGGGAACGTGTCCGCCTTGTCGAGGTGGTCGAAGGCCTGGATCCGGCCGGGCTTCGTCGACACCAGTACGGGCTCGTGGCCGGCGTCCTTCGCGGCCTGCCACGGATCGGTGAGCTCGATCTGCTCGACGCCCTGGGGTGCGGTCAGGAATGCGATACGCATGGTGTCTCAACGTCCTTTCGTGTCAGGGCAGTTCGCCGGAGTGCAGGCACATGGGCGAGGCGGGCGCCGCGAAGGGCAGCGACTCCAGGAAGCCGTGGATGTGTTGCTCCGGGCCTCTCACGCCGCCCGCAGGGCACCCGACCGGTGCCGGTCGGGTGCCCTGCGTCGCCCTCGCGGGAGGCCGAGGCCGGTTCATGTCCGTCGAGTCCCGCTCACGCGGGGGTCGGCCCCGGCCAGCTGTCCGGCACGGCGGCACTGATGTCGGCGAGGGCCGACGTCGGGTCCTGCGAGAGCGCGAGGTCACCGAGGCTCACCATGCCGACCGCGTGTCCGCCGTCGACGACGGGGAGCCGCCGTACCGCGTGGTCGCGCATCAGCTCGACCGCGGCCGACACGGCGTCGTCGGGGCCGATCATGACCGGGTTGGGCGTGCAGACGGCCTGGGCACTCACCGTGAGCGGGTTGGCGCCGTCGGCCACGGCACGCACCGTGATGTCGCGATCGGTCAGTACGCCGATGACCTGCTGGTCGGTGGCCACGAGGACGTCTCCGACGTCCTGCGCCCGCATCAGCTGTGCGGCCTCCACGAGCGAGGCGTCCGGGCGGACCGCGACGACGCCGGGAGTCATGACCTCCCTGACGAAATCAGCCATGGTGTGGTCCTTTCCTACGTTTCCCCGGGCTGTCGGGGTACGGAGGTCGCGCGTCAACGTGACGACGACGCCCGCAGTACCCCTGAGGGGGATGCCTATGCGTCTGTGTCCTGGCCGTGTGCGGGTTCCGCGCCCTCCTCAGCGCCTCTCCCCGCCGCGTTCTCCGACCCGTACGACCGCTTCCGCGAGTTCGTGCGCGGTGCCGTACCGCGCGTTCCTCGGGAGCCGCTCCAGGGACTCGACGAGGACGTCCGGGGCGTGCTTCTCACGCAGGACGCCGATCAGTTCGCGGGGACGGGCCGGGAAGGACGTACGGCCCAGGATGCGGCCCAGCTCGAAGCGCAGCGCCTCGATGCGGGCCGGTGAATCGCTCGGTGTCACAGGGCCGCCGGCGACCTCCGGGTCGTCGTCGGCCGTCGGCTCCGGGTCGTGCCACTCCTCCGTGCGGGTGGGGTGGCCGGAGCGGAGCAGACCCTGAAGTTCGTGCTTCATCTCGTCGTCGCGGTGGACGCTCAGGCGGTCGCTGCCTCGCTGCATGACTCCCTCCAGATCTTCGGGGGTGGCGACCGCGTACCCGTACACCGGACGACGACACAGGGTCCCCGACGGGTTTACCCGGCCGCCACGGGGAGACCCGGATCACATCCCTTACCTCACTGTTCTTGGGGAAGGACACGCCATGGCGGTACTCGCTGTGATCACCCCGCTCGTGATGCTCGGCTTTGTGCTGGCACTGGGCCGGTACGAGGAGATGTTGCTGCCCACGACCGAGGAGCCGGAGCGGCGCGAGGGCGCCGCGCTGGGCTGAGTCGCCGGATCCCGGCCGGGCCGCACACGGCCGAGGC
Source organism: Streptomyces spongiae (assembly GCF_009377185.1). GTDB lineage: Bacteria > Actinomycetota > Actinomycetes > Streptomycetales > Streptomycetaceae > Streptomyces > Streptomyces spongiae. The sequence continues at coordinate 2,471 of NZ_VJZC01000040.1, read as the reverse complement.
CGGCGAACGGAACGGGTCCCCGCACCACGAGGTTCTCCCTCAGGTGGCGCGGGGGCCGGTTTTCGTGGTGCGGGCGCGTCAAGGATGTTTCGTGGTGCGGGCGCGTCAGGGATGTGGGGACGGCTCCGGGCGGTGGGATGGCTCAGAGTGGTGGGACGGGTTCAAGGCTGTGGGACGGTTCAGCGCGGTGGACGCCGCGGGGTCGGTAGCCCAGGGCGTCGGAGCGGCCCAGCAGGTCGGCGAGGAGCCAGATGATCGCCAACCACATCTCGGTGCCCTGGAGGCCCGGCTCGGGCCCCGGACCGCTGGTGCCCGGACCGAAGCCGAAGCCCCGGCCGTCGTGCCAGCGGGGGAGTGCCGCGGCGAGTTGGTGTTCGGCCCAGGCGCGGATCTCGGGCGAACGGTAACCGCCGTCCCCGGCGAGCCCGCCCAGTTGCCGGCCGCACAGCCACAGCGGATGGGCGACGTCCAGCACGTTGCAGGCGTTCTCCCGGCCCGACCCGAAGTGCCGTGGGTCGCGGGCATGGTCCAGGACGGCGTCCACGACCCGCTCCGGGTGCGGCACCGGTATTCCGAACTGGGCGAAGGACCCGCGGGTCAGGCGGTAGTAGCCGTTGACCACCTGGAGGCGCCCGGCCTCGGACGAGGGGCTGCCCCACATCCCCGTCCACGGGTCGGCCCGGGTCAGCAGCCAGCCGTACAGCGCCTCCAGCGTGCCCGGCTCCATCCCGTCACCGTCACCCTCGGCGTGCTGCCGCAGGTTCCAGTGCGCCGCCGTCGCCCACGCGTCGATCCACGCCCCGGCGCCCCACGCCCCGTCCCGCCAGGGCAGCCCCTCCAGCCGTGCGACGAGCTGACGGGCGGTCATCTCCCGTACGCCGCGCACCGGATGAGGGAACGAGGCGCCCAGCAGGTCGAGCGCGTACCCGACGGAGAGGACGTGGTAGAGCGCGGGCCCCTCGCCGACGAAGCCGTCGGCCTCCGGCACCGGCACCGGTTCGCCGAACTCCGGCACCAGCCCGGTGTCCGCGTCCTGCAGCCCGGCCAGCCGCGCGACGTGCTCCTCGGCGGTCAACTCCGCCGGCGCCGAGCCCAGCAGCAGATCCGCGATCTCCACGGCGTCGCAGTGCGCCCGTACGGTGGGCGTCGCGCCGGGACGGTCGACGTACCGTTCACCGTCCCAGCAGCGGGCGAGGAGCCCGGCGGCCTGGGCACGGGCCGTGTCGGCGAAGCGCGCCAGGGCGTCGCCCGCGCCCGCCGCCCCGCGCGACGCGCGGGACGATGGCCGGGCACCCGCCTCACGCCTGTCGCCCGCCTGCCGTCGGTCCCGAAGAGGCCGGGCCGGGTTCCCCGCCGCCACCGTCCACGCCGGCATGTCCTTCGTGACCACCGCCCCGGCGCCGATCACACAGTGGTCGCCGATGCTCACTCCGTCGACGACGACCACGTGCGAGCCGATCCACACGTCGTCCCCGACGGTGATGCCCTCGCTGGTGTGCGGCTGCCGGAAGACGGGCCGGTCGGGTGCCATGGAGTGGTTGAAGCCCAGCAGCGAGGTGTGCGCACCGATCCGCACCCCGTCGCCCAGGGCGATCCGGCCCCGGACGATCGTGAACGGGTTCAGCGTGCAGTCCGTGCCCGTGGTCACGTCCCCGGTGACGTACGCGTGCGCGGCGATGTACGAGTCGTCGCCGAGCCGCAGCCGGTCCGGGAACACCGCCGCGGACCCGGCCACGTAGCACCGCTCGCCGACCTCGGAGTCCCCGCCGAGCGACCGCTGCCGCTTCCGCTGCGCGGCCCGCTGCTCCGCGGACGCCTCCTCCGCGAACAGCCAGGGGCAGTGATCCAGCTCAAGATCGTCCATGGACCGCACGGTAGGCCCGCGACCCCGCCTTGGAAAGGGCCCGTCAGGCGGCGGGGGCGGTGCGGATGGCGGCGATATCGAACTGAAGGCGCACCGTCTCGCTCACCATGGCCCCGCCCTCGGCCAGTTTGCTGTTGTAGGTCAGACCCCAATCGGACCGATTGATGGTGGTGGTGCCGTCGAATCCGACCCGCTGATAACCGAAGGGGTCCGTCACGTTCCCTATGTAGGTGAGGTCCAGTACGACGGGACGGGTGGTGTCCTTGATGGTGAGATCGCCGGTCATGCGATAAACGTCGGTGCCCACGAGTTGAACGGCGGTGCTGGTGAAACGCATGCGTGGATGGGCTCTGGCGTCCAGGAAGTCGCGGCCGACCAAGTGGCTGTCGCGTTGGTCCACACCCGTGTCGACGCTGGCGGTGGACAGGACGATCTCGGCCTGTGAGCGAGCGGGGTCGCGGCCGTCGAAGAAAAGCCGGCTCTGGTACTCGGTGAAAGCCCCGCGCACCGTCGTCACCATGGCGTGTCGGACGGAGAAGCCGATCCGGCTGTGCGCCGGGTCGATCACCCACTCTCCGGTCAGTGCGGCCAGGGCGGGATCCGGGTC
>NZ_VJZC01000400.1 GCF_009377185.1 Streptomyces spongiae | reverse complement strand
GCGTCGGCGGGGGCCTGTTCGATGACGGCGTGGGCGTTGGTGCCGCTGATGCCGAAGGAGGAGACGGCGGCGCGGCGTGGCTGTCCGGTGTCGGGCCAGGGGGTGTTCCCGCTGACGAGGCGTACGGTGCCGTCCGACCAGTCGACGTGGGTGTTGGGCTCGTCGACGTGCAGGGTGGGGGGCACGATGCCGTGCCGGACGGCCTGCACCATCTTGATGACGCCAGCGACGCCCGCGGCGGCCTGCGTGTGGCTGAGGTTGGACTTCACCGAGCCGAGGAGCAGCGGGCGCTGGGGCGTATGGGCGCGGCCGTAGGTGGAGAGGAGGGCCTGAGCTTCGACGGGGTCGCCCAGGGTGGTGGCGGTGCCGTGTGCCTCGACGGCGTCGATCTGGTCGGCGGAGAGTCGGGCGTTGATCAGGGCCTGCTCGATGACGCGTCGCTGGGAGGGGCCGTTGGGCGCCGTGAGTCCGTTGCTGGCGCCGTCCTGGTTGACGGCGGAGCCGCGGACCACGGCCAGGACGCGGTGGCCGTTGCGGCGGGCGTCGGAGAGGCGTTCCAGCAGCAGCACGCCGACGCCTTCGGACCATCCTGTGCCGTCTGCGGAATCGGCGAACGAGCGGCACAGACCGTCGGCTGACAAGCCGCCCTGCCGACCGAACTCGAGGTGGGTGGAGGGGGTGGACATGACGGTGACGCCGCCGGCGAGGGCGAGGGAGCACTCGCCGGTACGCAGGGCGTGTCCGGCGAGGTGGAGGGCGACGAGAGAGGAGGAGCAGGCGGTGTCCACCGTCAGGGCCGGGCCGGTCAGACCGAGTGTGTAGGCGACCCGGCCGGACAGGACACTGCCGGCGTTGCCGGTCAGGTGCAGGCCCCGGGCGCCGTCCTCCGCGCCGGCGCGGTACTCCTGTGCCATGGCGCCCATGAACACCGCGGTCTCACTGCCGCGCAGGGCGGTGGGGTCGATGTGCGCGGACTCGATGGCCTCCCAGGTGGATTCGAGCACGATCCGCTGCTGGGGGTCCATGGCGACCGCTTCGCGCGCGGAGATACCGAAGAACTCGGCGTCGAAGTCGGTGGCGTCGTGGAGGAAACCTCCCCCCGAGGCGGCGGCCGAGACCGCTTCGAGGTCCCAGCCCCGGTCGTCGGGAAAGGGCCCGATGCCGTGTCTGCCGTCGACGAGGAGATCCCAGAGGCTGTCGGGGTCGGTCACCCCGCCCGGGTAGCGGCATGCCATCCCGATGATGGCGATGGGCTCGTGGGCGGCGGCCTCGAGTTCCTGGACGCGCTGCCGCGAGTGCCGCAGATCGGCGGTGGCCCGCCTCAGGTAGTCCCTGAGCCTGTGTTCGTTGTCCATCTCAAGTCACCTCGACAGCGGTTACCGATGCGGGATGTCGTCGGGCCGGATCGGGGCCGGTGCGGTCAGGGACCGGGCGCCGGCCCTGCGCGGGCACTGGCACGCAGAGGGCGGCCGCCCCAGGGGGGGAGGGGGGCGGCCGCCCCGTCTGAATGACCTGGGCCGGAACCGGGTCGGGCACGGTCGTCCACTCAGGTCAGGCGGCTTGTTCTGCGGGTTCTCTCGGCTGCGGCACGGCGCAAGTCTCGGTCGGGCAGGACGGGAAAATCCCTAGTAACACAGCCGTGGTGGGCCGCGCTTCGACCGAGCGGGGAAGTTCGGGGGCCTGGCGTGGTTCGCGCTGGCTGGGAGATCCGCGGCACCGTGCCACCGATGCATTCTTGTCCCTGCGCAACATCCTGCCGACGCGTTATCCGCTCGATGGTGTCGAGCTGGCCGACGTGCTCGAGGCAGAGAACTTCCTTGGGCACTTGTTCGATTACGGCGTGATCCTGCCGCGCGCCCGCTCTCAGTTCGGCTCCTGGGCAGCAAGATCCCGCTGGAGCAGGTCCGGCACCGGTGTCGCCGACGGCTCGGGAATGGTTGGCCCCCGGAGGCTGGTTGGTGCTCTCGGACTTCGTCGACCTGAGCACCGACCTGATCGAGCCGACGCCCTACCGGCGCGTGATGTCCGCCATGTGGGACGTACTGCGCTCCACCATCGGCACGGACATCTCCTGGGTCCCCACCACTCCGAGTCTGCTTCGGAAGGAGGGCCTGTGCGATGTCCGCACCGAAGTCTTCCTGCCCTCCGCCGACCACCGTTCGTCGGCAGCGCGCTTCTGGCGGCTGACCTGGGGCCAGCTGCACGATCGGCTACTCACTCATTCCGACCTTGACTCCTCGGTACTGGCCGACGCCCTGGCCTCCTTCAGCGACCCCGACTTCACCGAACTCTCCCCCGGCATGATGACCACGATGGGGCGGCGCCCCAGTGGCTGACGCTCACTCACCGTCTTGAGAATGTCGGTGACCGTGAGGCCGGGCTGGGCGAGAACCGGCGTGGCCAGAGGGGCGACCAGCGTGGAGGGCAGATCGCGTTGTGCGCACCCGGAGAACCTTGACGTCGAGGACGTGGTGCCATTCCTCGTCGGGTTGTCCTCGGCGGTGCGGTCTTGTGCTGGTGGCGGTGAAGGAGGTGCTGTGCCCAAGGCGCGGGTCGGCAGGAATCAGCGAATCGCATCCAGGAATCTGTTGAGCAGCGTATCCACGGCGATTCGGTCGACGACGGGATGCGTGTTTCGGATCGCGTGAAGTGAATTGGGCCGCCGTCGGCCTGCATCATTCGCAGGGCCTCAGCGGAATCCCTCAGGCACTGTCAGTTCGGGTCGCGGTAAACGACTGGGGTACCTCGCGTGCGCGGTTCGGCCGCGGGCACTTCCTGGCAACGCACGGCGTCGTCCTTCGGGGAGACGATCAGGCATGGCGCTGCCGGGCGGAATCTTTTCCTTGAACTTGTGGGTTTCGGGCGGCCCGGGCACGCGGGAAGAATTTTCCCGGCGGCCGCGGGCCGCATTACCGGATTCGGCTGCTTCTTATCTGATCCACTCAGCGATGTCGTGCAGGAGTTGTCTTTCCATGTCTGGCTGGCGGAGATAGAAGTGGTCCCCGGAAAATGACCGCCATGAGAATTTCTCCGGCGGGCACAACTCGGACCACGCACGCATATCCGTGTGGGTGACGAGAGGGTCCATGTCTCCCACGTAGGCTCTGATGGGGCAGGTGACGGGCAGGTGGGAAGGGTTCCCGCTGCGCATGAGTTCGTAGTCGGCCTTGATCACTCTCAGGATCATGTTCCGCATATAGGGGTCCGCCAGTGCCACGCCGCCCATTCCCAGTCGGTCGAGGAGTTTAATTACCTCGCCTTCATTGCTGATATCAAGGTCGCGCTTCTTCGTGTGATGAGGCGCTTCCCTGCCGGACGTCATGAGCATGTGTGGTGGCCGGCCGTGCTGTTCGAGAGCCTGGGCCACTTCGTAGGCGAGCAGGGCCCCCATGCTGTGGCCGAATAGGACAGTCCGGGGTTCTCCGGCGGAGGCGAGGATGGCATCTGTCAGGCTTCTGACCGTTTCCTGCATGTTGGGTGGCCACTGTTCGGTGCTTCGGTCTTCGCGGCCGGGGTAACGGACAGCCAGGACCTCGACATCGGGGGGAAGGGTGCCGGGCCAGGTCCTGAAGGAGCTCGCCGATCCTCCCATGTGTGGAAAACAGATCAGCTTCACTGCCGGATTGACGCTCTGCCCGAATCGACGGAACCAGGGCGTTTTTGAGAGTTTGGATTCCATCTCTTTGATGGCTTGCTCTTCCATTTCTGTCTGTGGACGGCTGCAGTTTCGGGGATTACTAGTCAGCCCTTGAAATCGGCCCCGCGTTCGTCGGAGCTTCGATCATGGTCCTCGGTCGCATGTCGATCCAGTGCTTGTCGATGTAGGCAAGGCTGGAGCTGCGGCTATCCTCGGGATGTGCGATGCTCCACCCGGAAGGAACAGGAATTCCCTTGGGCCACAGTGAATACTGTCTCTCGCCATTGATGATGGCGAGATATTTCGCTTCCGGGTCCTCGAAGCTGTTTCCCATGGTTTCTCCGTCTTGGGGTGTCGGTATCGCGGCAATGAGTTCTTCCTCCGCAGCGCGCACCCGGGAGATGGGTGGTTAGATGGCGGCTGCGCGCCAGGCGTGTGCTGCGAAGGGAGATTCCGCGCCTATTCTTGATTCTCTGTGCGCTGCGTGGTGCAGCTGGCGATGGCTGTCAGCGCTTCGCGCCATAGGGCGATCAGCTCGTGGGCGCGCTGGTCGGAGACCCAGTTCCTGGGCCAGGACAGGGTTGCGTGCAGTTCGGGGCCATCGGTCCGGTCGTAGATGATGGCGTTGATTTCCAGGCCGTGTGACACCGCTGTCCGGAGGGCGCGGCCGTCGGGCAGGATGAGAGTTTCCGGGGCGATGGTCCAGTCCTGGCCCGTGGCGGTGACACGGCCGAGATAGTTGAACAGGATTTCAGGAGAAGGGTGTTCTGCGAGCACTGGTGCGGTCTGCGGGTTGAGGTACCGCAGGAGTCCGTATCCCACCCCGCCGTCGGGGAGCGCGCGCACCTGCTGCGTTATCCGCAGGACGGCACTCCCGATTTCGGGGCCGGTCCCGGAGATCTTGCTCCATTGCACCGGTCCGGTGTCCAGCCGCGCCGGGAAGAGGGCGGTGAACCATCCCACGGTCCGGGAGAGTTCGGCCCCGGCAATACTTTCCTGACGGCCATGTCCCTCAAGGTCAATGAGGAAGGCGGTGGCCGGTGATCCGCAGCCCCGGGCACGCCACTCGGTGACTGCGAGCGCGAACGCGGCCAAGATCACCTCATTCGGACGGCTGTCGAACGCCGCGGGAGCGGCCGTCAGCAATGCAGCCGTGAGGGACGAGGAGAGCGTCAGGGTCGCTTTCCGCCGGTTTGCGGCGGTGTCGCGGGTCGGGTCCAGCGGCCGGTCGCCCAGCGGCCGGTCCTTTGCTGCCAGGATGGAGGTCCAGAGCGGTAGTTCGGCTGCCAGAGCGGGTTCCAGGGCGGCCCGGGTCAGGTGCTGCGCCCAGGACCGGAAGGATGTTCCCACCGGGGCGAGATCTATGGGCTTTCTGGCTGCAAGGGCCGAGTATGCGCTGGCGAGGTCGGCCCGGATGATCCGCCAGGACACCCCGTCGACCACTAGGTGGTGGGCGACCAGAAGAAGCAGGCCGGGCTGGTTCCGGCCAGCATCGAGCCACGTTGCCCGCAGCATTCGTCCAGCTTCGGGATCCAACTCCTGCATCGATTCGGTCGCCTGGCGGGCGATGGTGCTCCGCCGCTCATCCTGTGCGAGCCCCTCGATGCTGCGGTATGCCAGAAGTGTCGCTGCGTCAGCCGTGCCCTTGGGCGCGGTGGCAAGGCTCCACCGTTCGTCGTCCTCGCGCGTCAGCCGTGCCCGCAGCATGTCGTGGTGGTCCACGACAGCCTGGAGGCTGCCCGTGAGCAGGCGTGCGTCCAGCTCCGGCGGAACCTGAACCACGATCGACTGGTGGAAGGTCTGGCAAGGAATACCGGAGTCGCGCAGCCATGCCATGATCGGCGTCAATGCAACCGGGCCGGTTCCGTCGTCGAGGCGTTCGCCCGGGTTTCCGGAGTCGTGGTGTCCAGCGCCGGCAGCGGCGGCCATCTGCCTGACCGTCTGCTGCTCGAAGACGTCCCGCAGCGACAGGACTAGTCCTTCGCGCCCGGCACGCGCCACCAGCTCCATGGCCAGGAGACTGTCTCCGCCAAGGTCGAAGAAACCGTCGTTGATTCCCAGATGCTGTAGCTCCAGTACCTCGGCGACCAGCCCGTGGAGGATCTCTTCGCGAGGAGTAAGCGATTCATCCACACCGACCGTGGTGTTGAAATCGGGTGCGGGCAGAGCCGCACGGTCCAGCTTGCCGTTCAAGGTCAGAGGGAACCGCTCCATGACGACAACTGCGGCCGGCACCATGTAGTCGGGTACCCGGCTGCGAAGGAACTCCCGGACTTCCGTGGAAAGCGCGCGGGCGCCGGCGGTCACACCGTCGTTGACCATGATGTAGCCGACGAGGGTCTTCTCGCCCGGACCGTCCTGTCGCGCCAGCACGACGGCCTGTCGCACCACGGGGTGCTCAGCCAGCGCGGCTTCGATCTGTCCCGGTTCGATACGGAAGCCGCGGACCTTCACCTGCTGGTCGGTGCGTCCGACGAATTCCAGGTTCCCGTCCGCGCGCCACCGGACGACATCCCCGGTCCGGTACATCCGGGATCCCGGTGGCCCGAAGGGGTCAGCGACAAACCGCTCGGCCGTCAGCGCGGGACGGTTCAGATAGCCGCGGGCCAAACCGGCACCGGCAATGAAGAGCTCGCCTTCCACACCGACCGGGACCAGCCGCAGGAAGGCGTCCAGTACGTAGACCCTCGTGTTGTCCAGCGGCTTGCCGATCGGTACCTGATCGGTCAGATCCGTGGCGGATTCGACCAGGTAGCTTGTTGCACTGAGCGTGATCTCCGTTGGACCGTAGCAGTTGACCACCTGCGTCCCCCGGCAGGCGTCCATGACGCGGCGCACCACTATGGGTGACACCACGTCGCCGCCGGTGCACAGTTGGCGGACGCCCGCAAAGCAACTGGGATCCTCGGCAACCATGAGTGAGAAGAGTCCGGCTGTGACGAGCAGGCCCGTGATGCCTTGCTGCTCGATCAGCCGGCTGAGCGTCGAGCATTCCAGGTCGCCGGGCGGCGCCATGACGATCAGGCCGCCGCCGAGCAGCGGAATCCACAGCTCGTACGTCGAGGCGTCGAACGCATACGGCGAGTGCATCAGCACCCGCTCATGAGCGCCGCCCTGCCAGCAGCGGTCAAAGGCCAGGTGCAGCACGTCCCGGTGGCGCACCGCGACGCCCTTGGGTAGCCCCGTCGATCCGGAGGTGTACATAACGTAGGCGAGCTGGTCCGCACACCCCCTCACCCGCAGGTTGCTTGTCGGCTCAGCCTTCGAGTCCGGATCGGCATCCACTATGACGACGCGCGCGGCGTGTTCGAACTGCCTGCCAGCCATCGCATGATGGGTGAGGAGGATGGCCGCGCCCGTATCCTCCATCACCCAGGACATCAGGTCCGATGGATAACTCGAGTGGATGGGCACATAGGTTGCCCCCGTCTTGACCACAGCCAAGATGGCCACCACGAGGTCGGGACAGCGCTCGAACAGGAGCGCAACCGGCGTCTCAACCCCCGCCCCCATGCGCACCAGTCGATGGGCCAACTGGTTTGCCCGAGAATTGAGCTGACGGTAGGTAAGGCTGCTGTCGCCGAAGGCAAGGGCCACCGATTCGGGCGAGGCCTCCACCTGAGCCTCGAAGGCTTCCGAAAGGCTTTCGAACGACGGAATGGGATGAGCAGTGTCGTTCCACTCTACGAGCACTCTCTCCAGATCCGGGTCTTCCCTTCCCAAGCCCGTAGGGAGCTGATCCCGGCTGCCTCCCATGTTCTGCTCGGGTTCCCGCCCTGGCCTTACAGGTGTGCGGCGAAGACCGCCCGTCCCGTCTGCCTGCGCCAGCGTGGCCTGCAGAAACTCAAGGAAACCTTGGGCCAGGCTGCGGAGATCCTCCTCGCCGAAGAATCCCGGGTTACCATCCCAATCGACCTGTAGGCCCCCATCGCCACTGCGGTCCCTCACTGCGACGGACATGTACTCAACTGGGCCGTTGCTGAGATTCCTTGAAACCACCCGGCACTCGCCGAAGCGGATGTCGTACCGGAAAGGCATGACGTTGATCATCGGCCCGAGGATGTCCTCCTGAGATCCCGTCATCCCAAGATCGCGCCGCAGATCCTCATAACGGTACTGCTGATGCGGAACAACCGTGCGAATCTCACGCCTGACGGTGTCGACGAGATCCAAGAAGGATTCTTCTGCATCAATCACCAGCCGAAGCGGCACGATGTTCGACCTCATGCCGGGGGTGACTTTGGCAAGCTCCGCGAGCCGGGCTGTCACCGGCAGGCCGATAATCATGTCTTTCTGGCCGGTCAGATCATGAAAGTATCCGGCGAGCGCCGAGATGATGATCCGCGTCCAGCCGGTTTCCCCCAAAGCGGCGATCCGGTGAATCTGTCCGCACTCGACGGGAGGCAAAAATGTTGTGCAGCGCAGGAAGGGACGATCGCTGGATGAGGGATTCCCTGGCAGGCGGACAGCCGCCGCAGCCCCGCGGACGTAATCCCTGAAGAAGACGCGATCCTTGGAAAAGCTTTCAGACGATCGGTAATCCTCCTCGTCCCTCAACAATTCCTCAGGAGCATGGAAGCTCTGGAGGCCACAATCCCGTCCCTCCGAGAGTTCCGTGTAGATACTGGCGATACGCAGCCATAGAAGAGCACCGCTATACCCGTCGAGCAGGATATGATGGCACCTGTAATACCAAAAATATCGGCTCGGCCCAACCTTGAGAAGGGCCAATGTGTAGAGCCGGTTCTCGGTGAGGCTGACTGCGGTCGCAAGGTCCGCATTCATCCATGCCTCAGCCTCTCGTTCGGGAATGTCATGGCGCGTGAAGTCGATCACCGTCATCTGCGGACTGCTGGCATCGTCTATTATTTGCCAGCGTCCGCTTGCGTCTTCGATGAAACCCGTGCGCAGGAGCTCCGTCTCCTCGAACAGCTGCTGCCATGCCCGCTCGGCAATCGATACCTGGAAATCACCGTCAATCTCGACATAGTCAGCGATATTGTGTCTGCAGCCGGACGGATCCAGGTGGTGGGCGACCCAGATGCTCGTTTGCGCAGCTGACAGCGGCACACGCCGCGCCGAACGACTGGTGGACACGATCAGATCATTCCTGGACATGGCCGAAGCACGCTTTCTCTAGTATCTCTTGGGCATGACACAAGAGCAGCTGTCAACACTTCACCTGTCATCGCATTGAATTCACGCGCAGCCACTTCGACCGTCTTGCGTGCACCCGCTGGATCCGGGCATCCCGGGGGCTTTTCATGGTGACTTTCGGTCTGACCTTGACCGGCCCCCTACCGGGGCCCCGAGCGCCGGTGCGGCGGTTCATCCACGCCGCGACCAGAGCACCGGACACGTTGTGTCAGACGGAAGGTTGTGGTGAATTATTCTTGATTTGAGCGCGGGAGCGCACTATAGTGCTGCTTCTTTTGCGGGGCCGCCACCAAGAAATCAAAGCAAAGAAAAAGCAACCCCAAGCAATTCACAACAGAGTTCTCCGGGCAGAACTCAAGAGGTGAAGCGGACCGGGATGTACTGGTCGTACAGGCGGTTGTCCGTCGCGGTGTAGTC
>NZ_VJZC01000399.1 GCF_009377185.1 Streptomyces spongiae | reverse complement strand
GAATTCCGGCGTCCTCCAGCGCCTCCCAGGCCAGCTCCAGCATCAACCGCTGCTGTGGATCCACCATCACGGCTTCGCGCGGTGAAATGCCGAAGAATCCCGGATCAAATCGCTCGACCTGGTCGAGGAATCCGCCGTAGTACTTACCGGCACCCGTACCGAACCGCTTGGCGGGAACATCCGCGAGGGCGTCCGAGCCTTTCCGGAGCATGGACCAGAACGCATCCGGATCTGAGGCCCCGGGCAGCCTGCAGGATAGGCCGACTATGGCAATTCGGCCACTGCCTGACGCGGTTTCACCGGTGTCGTTCGTCTCCGTGCAAAGATACTCATTTGACATGTGATCATGCCCCGTGACCTGACCGGACCTTGCACTCACGCACGGCCTCGGTGAAAGTGCGGGATGTCCGCTTCGCGGCTGTCTCGTGACTGCCTATCGCCGGTGAGATTATCTCGATGTGACTACTGTAATCACCAGTGTTGAGCCACCTGGATTGATGTCGAATCCAGTAAAATGGCCCCTCAAAATTTGAGCTTTTCCTGAGGTTCGACTTGAATCCGTCATTGGCACTCGATTGTCGACGACGGGCAGGCCCGCGAGCAGCGTCAGGAGACCTCAGCCCGCTGTTCCCCGAAGAACGCTGCGCGCAATCCCCGGCCGCTCCCGGCAGTTACCTCTTCCGTGACGGCGTGTGCGAGCTGCTCCTGCACACCCTGACGTGCACGGACAGCGGATCCCGGAAGCGGCCGCGGCCACCGGCATGAGCGTGTGCCTGTGCCCCGTGGATCCTTGCGCCGTCACAGGGCCGACAGGCAGGTGGTTAACCACGGCAAGCGCGCTGTTGAGATCAACATCAAGGCGGCAGACCGCCGGGATCACGGTCTCAGGGGGCTTGCGGAAAGATCTTCGTGTGGCACGGTGGGCATGTACCTGATCCCATGCAGCCCGAAGGTGGATCCGAGTCCGCTTGACCGTGCACGTCCCGGACTCGAAGCATCGGGCGCCGGCCGACGCGCACGGCACCCCGCTGCGGGTGTCGCATACCGGCGGGTACCGCAGTCGACGTCACCCAGCTTCTGCCGCTGGTCGACGGGCTGCCGCCCGTCCGGGGCAGCGGGTCCGGCCCCGGGCGCGGGCTGCCGCCGCTGGATGCGTCAACTCAACGGCTGTCCTCGGACGCCTTCGTGATCCACGTCGTTGGTCGCTGTCGCTTCAGGCCAGGAGCCGACGGACGTCGGCGCTCCACTCGTCGGCCGTGAGGTGTGGCCTTGTCCACCCGCCGGTTACCCGCCAGTGGAAACACCCAACTGGGACCCGGCACGGTGGTCGCCTAGGTTCGGTGCGGAGCGACGCGGAAAGCGCCGAACACTCGGGAAAACACCAAGAGCGACGGCACATCATGACGTGGCCGACGGTCCGGGGGCGCGTAACGCCCGACTTCCCGCCCCGCTCCGCCGAAGTCGCCGAACGTCGCTTCCGTACGGAAAGGAATGGTTGTGCGCATTCTCTGCAGTCTCGCGCTGTCGCCGTCCAACGCACGCGCCCTGTTGCCGCTGGCACGCGCCGCGGCGGAGGCAGGGCACGAGGTCACCGTGGTCTCGCCGCCGGACATGGCCGACGTCTTCGAGGGCGAGAACATCCGCGTCCTGCCGCTGTTCACCGACATGGCCGAGATCGTGCTCAGCCTGCTGCACCAGAAGCGCATCGACTTCTCGCCCGCCGACCCGTTCTCGGCGCAGACCCTCCTAGCCACCGCCTGCGGTCCTCACGTGACTGACGCCTACCGTCAACTCCTGCATGTGGCGGAGGAGTTCAAGCCGGACATCATCCTGCGCAGCGGCGTGGAGTTCGCCGGCTGCCTGGTCGCCGAGACCCTCGGCATCCCGCACGTCACCGCGCCCTCCGGCGGCGGCCAGTACCTCGACGCGAAGCTGGCCCTGGCCGAGCTGAACCTGCGCCGCGCCGAACTGGGCCTGCCCGAGAGCGACTCGGCGGAGGCGATCCATGCCCACGGCCGCTTCGACTGCATGCCGCCCGAGTACGCTTTCAGCCCCCATGAGATCGACGGCACCTTCGCCTACCAGCAGCCGTCCGCCATCGTGCGCACCGAGACCGGACCCGAGTGGCTGCGCGACCTCCCCGGCGACAAGCCGCTCGTGGTGGTCTCCAGCACCAACGTGTTCGCCTCGCTGATGCACAGCGCCGTCTTCCCGCGGATCCTCACCCTGTTCCTCGACGGCATGGTCACCGGACACCTCTTCGAACGCATGGACATCCAGGCCGACCCGGCACTGGTCGTGGACGCCCTCATGCCCGGCGACGCCAACCCGCTCACCACCATCGTCAAGGGCCTCTCCCAGGTGGACTGCACCGCTGTCGTCGCCACCCGCGGCATGCCCGTGGACCCCTCCGCCGTCGGCACCAACGTGCACCTCTTCGACAGCATCCCGCAGCCGCTGCTGCTGGAGACCGCCCAGCTCCTGTTCACCCACGGCGGCTACAACAGCGTCCGCGAGGCCGTCCGGGCCGGCGTCCCCATGGCCGTGCTGCCCGAACTGAGCGACCAGGCACACAACGCGAGCCGCGTCGAACAACTCGGGCTCGGGCTGCGGGTGCCCAGTGCCGGAGCCGACGACGTCGCCGACACCGTCAACCGGCTGCTGAGCGACCCGAGTCACACCCACGGGGTGCGCGGCGCGCAGCGGCACATGCTCGCGCTGCCCCAGGTCACCGCCGCCGTCGACCACCTCGTCGCCCTCGCCGGGCGCTGAACCTCAATCGAGACAGGAGCAGCCAGATGGACTCGCAGTTCCTCCGCGCTTTCTACGACCTTGCCTCGTGGATCCGGCTCGCCCCGCTGCTGAACGGCCCGTACCTGCCGTTCTCCGTGTGGTCGCTGCGACCCGGTGCACTGATCAAGCTGCTCGACGACATCACCCTCGGCGACCGCAAGGTCCTTGTCGAGTGCGGCAGCGGCACCTCCACGATCGTGTTCGCCCGCTACCTCGCCCAGCGCGGATACGGCAACGTGCTCTCCCTGGAACACGACGAGAAGTGGGCCCGGTGGGTGAACAACCAGCTGGCGCAGGAGGGCCTGAGCGAGGTCGCCCGCGTCGTGCACGCCCCGCTCGCCGAGCACCCGGCCGCCGTCAAACACGTCGAGTGGTACGAGCCGCAGACCGTCGCCGACGAGGTCGGCGCCTTCACCGACAAGCACGGCCTGATCGACCTGCTGCTCGTCGACGGCCCGCCTGGCTGGGAGCAGGGCCGCAAGATGGCCCGCTACCCGGCCGTACCCGTCCTGAAGGACCACCTCGCCCCCGGCGCCAGCGTGATGCTCGACGACGTCCAACGCTCCGAGGGCGTGGAGATCACCAAGCGCTGGGAGGAAGAGTGCGGGCTCACCATGCAGCTCGACCCGTACGGCACCCGCACCGCGTTCGGCTCCTACCCCGGCTGACCTCCTGTCCCGCGGCGACCACCCCGAGAAGGAGAGGCCATGCTGGCTCTGAACGGCGGGCCCAAGGTGCGGACACATTCCTTCCCGCGCTGGCCCGAGTACGACGAGACCGAGAGCCTCGCCCTCGCCCGCGCCCTGCAGCAGGGCGAATGGGGCCGGCACGGCGGAAAGGAGGTCCAGGCGTTCGAGCGCGAGTTCGCCGAACTCCACCAGGCACCGGCCGCGCTCGCCGTCACCAACGGCTCGCACGCTCTCGAACTCGCCCTGGAACTCGCCGGGATCGAGCCCGGTGACGAGGTGATCGTCCCCGCCTACACCTTCGTCGCCACCTCCACCGCCGTCCAGCGGCGCGGGGGCGTCCCGGTGCCGGTCGACGTCACCCCGGACACCTTCTGTCTCGACCCGGCCGCCCTCGACGCCGCCGTCACAGACCGCACCCGTGCGGTGATCCCCGTCCACATCGGCGGCCACGTCGCCGACATGGACGCGATCACCGCCTGGGCCGGGGTCTGCGGCGTCACCGTGATCCAGGACGCCGCGCAGGCCCACGGCGCGACCTGGCACGGCAAGGGCCTCGGCACCCTCGGCTCCGTCGCCACCTTCTCCTTCCAGAGCACCAAGGTGCTCACCGCAGGGGAGGGCGGCGCCCTGCTGCTGCCCGACGAGGACACCTACGAAAACGCCTGGATACGGCACAACTGCGGCCGCACCCGCCAACTCCATCTGGCAACCGCATCATCCAACTTCCGAATCTCCGAACTCACCGCGGCCCTGCTGCGCGCCCAACTGGCCCGGTTCAACGACCAGAACGCCCGGCGCGCAGCCCGCTACACTGAACTGGCCGCCGCGCTCCGTGAGATCCCAGGCATCCGGCTCCAGGGCCGCGACCCGCGCTGCACCAGCACCCCGCACTACATGACCACGTTCATCCTCGACCAGGACGAACTAGGCGGGCTCGACCGCGACACCGTCACCCTCGCGCTGCTGATGGAGGGCATCCCCGCCTTCGGCAGCCACCCGCCCCTGTACCGCACCGACGCCTTCTGGACCGGCGCCACCGAGGGCACCCAGCCCGAAGACATGGCCGAGCGCTGCCCCCACGCCGAACGCGTCGGCCGCGACGGCGTGCTGATCCCGCACCAGGCCCTGCTCGGCACCCGTCAGGACGTCGACGACGTCGCGACCGCCGTGGCCAAGGTCCTGGCCGAACTGCCGCGCACCGGCACCACCCCGGCCGCCTGACGATCGCCGGAGCCCGACGACCCCGACACCGACACCGACCCCGCACACCCCACGCCCGGCGCGGCGGTACACAGGATGGGAACGAAAGCGATGACCAGCGACTACCCGGACAGCCGGACCTTCGAGGTCCTCGTCGTCGGCAATGGTGTCCTCGGCCTGTCCCTGGGCCTCACCCTCGCCCGCCGAGGCACCCGGGTGGCTGTCCTCGGCCGCACCGACCGGCCCTGGGCCGCATCCACCGCCGCCGGCGCCATGCTCGGCACCTTCGGCGAGGTCACCTCCACCCTCGTCGCAAGCGAGCAGGGCCGAGCCAAACTCGACCTCGGCGTCCAGGCCACCCGGCTGTGGGACGACTGGCTGGACCAACTGTCCGAGGAGACCGGCGAGGACGACGAACTGCGCTGCGCCGACGGCACCGTGATGCTGCTGAACTCGGTGGGCGTGCCCGGCATCGACTCCGCCAACTACGCCGCCATCCGCAGGACCCTCGACGAGTACAAGGAGCCGTACGAGGACATCGACCCGGCCGGCCTCGGCTGGCTCGACCCCGACCCGCTGGCCCGGCCCCTGATGGGCATGTACATCCCGGGCGAGCACGCCGTCGACGCCGGCCGCCTGCTGGCCCGGTTGCAGACCGCGTACCTGAAGGCGGGCGGCACCCTCCTCGACGGCTTCGGCGAGAGCGTCGTCACCCACGGTGACCGCATCGACGGCGTCAGGCTCACCAGCGGCGACACCCTCATCGCCGGCCAGGTCGTCCTCGCCGCCGGAGCCGCCTCCCAGACACTCCTCGACACCGTGCCCGCCCTGAGCGGCACGATCCCGCGACTGTGCGCCGGAGTCGGCGTCTCCGTCGTCGCCCGCGTCAAACCGAACGTGACCGGCCCCACCAGCGTGCTGCGCACCCCCAACCGTGCCTTCGCCTGCGGTCTGCACCTCGTGCCGCGCGGCCAGGGCCACGTCTACCTCGGCGCCACCAACGCCATCGAGCCCGAGCCCGCCGACGTGCCGTCCATCCGCGACGCCACCTTCCTGCTCGGCTGCGCCCTGCGCCAGCTCCGCCGCGACCTCGACACCAGCGGCATCGAGAAGATCCAGGTCGGCAACCGGCCCGTCGCCTTTGACGGCTTCCCGCTCGTCGGCAGCGCCGGACTCGACGGCCTGTGGATGATGACCGGCACCTACCGCGACGGCCTGCACCTGTCGCCGCTGCTCGCCGACGAGATGGCCCGCAGGATCCTCGGCGAGAACACCCGCCACGACCTGTCCGTGTTCCAGCCCGTCCGCAAGCCCACCCAGGCCCACAGCCGCGCCGAGATCGTCGAGACCGCCGTCACCCACCTGCTCGCCACCGGATACGAGGACGAGTGGCGCATCCCCAATGCCTGGCCCGCCGTCATCGAGGCCCAACTGCACGCCGGATTGACCAAGTTCTCCGACGACCTCGACCACGAGTGCACCCCGCCGGCCGAGATCCTCGTCAAGGCCCAGATGAACCCGGACTTCGCCCGACAGGTCCGCCAGTACTACGCCGCCAGCCGCGCGGTCCACTGACGCGGGCGCCACGCCTCCCCCCACCGCACGAACAGAAGGAGAGTCGCGCCACCATGAGCTGTCCCGAACGTCCGCTGACGGTCGACCTGCTCGTCGTCGGAAGCGGCCCGGTGGGATCGGCCATCGCCCGCCGCGTGTACGACGCCGTACCGCACGCCCGGATCCTGATGGCTGACCTCGGGCCGTGCCTGACCGGGCAGGCCGGGCTGCACCTCGGCAACCTGCCCGCACCGGAACGGGCCGCGGCCCAGGCCCGTTCCCAGGGGCGTGATCCCGAGACCGCGCCCGGTGAGGACGGCGCCCTGGTGAAGAAGTACGCGGACTGCGGCACGCACCTGGTGCGGCCACGACGCGACGACGATCCGGAGCAGTTCGGAATGCCCGCTGCGGTCCTGTCCAGCAACATCGGCGGCATGGGGGTGCACTGGGCCTGCACCGCCCCCCGCCCCCTGGACACCGAACGGCTGCCGTTCCTGCCCGGCGAGGACCTCGACGCCTCCCTGTCTGTCGCCGAGAGCCTGCTGAACGTCACCTACGACGCCTATCCCGCCACCGATGCCGGCGACCTCGTGCTCAAGTCGCTTGGGCAACTCTTCGACGGCGACTACCCGGTGGGCCGCGGCGTCGGCACCATGCCGCTCGCCTGCACCCCCCGCCTGGGACGCCGGCCGCTGTGGGCCGGACCCGACACCGTCCTCGGCCCGCTCGCCCACGCCGACGCCAGCGCGGGCGACGGACGCTTCCGCATCGCCGACGAGACCATGTGCCGGCGTCTGCTGTTCACCGGGCGCAGGATCACCGGGGCCCTCCTTGAACACCTCCCCACCGGCACCGAGTTCGCCGTCCGGACAGGCGCCGTCGCCGTCGCCGCGGACGCGCTGCGCACCCCGCAGCTGCTGTGGGCCTCCGGCATCCGCCCCGAGGCCCTCGGCCGCCACCTCAACGACCAGCCGAAAACGGTCAGTTCCGTTCACGTCAAGGACGGCCCGACCGCAGGCCTCGCGGCCCGCGGCACGGTCGAGTTCGGCGGCGACATCCGTGACCTGGAGACCGGCCGCTTCCGGGTGCCGTTCGCCGACCCCGGCCGCCGCAGCCACGGCCAGGTGATGACCATCGACACCTCGCCGCTGGAGGGCGTTGACCCGGCGCTGTTCGTCGGCATGGTCTGGTACGGCGCCAAGGAGATCCGCGCCGAGGACCGCGTCGAGTTCTCCACCAGCGCGGCCGACGCCTACGGCATGCCCAGGATGACCATCCACTACGACCTGACCGAGCGCGACCTCGCGGGTGCCGAACAGGCCCGCGCGGACCAGGAGGCCGTCGCCGAGGTGCTCGGCGGCGAATTCCTGGAGCGACCCGAACTGTTCCCCGCCGGCAGCTCCAAGCACTACCAGGGGACCGTGCGCATGGGCCCCGCCGACGACGGCACCTCGGTGTGCGACACCGACAGCCGCGTCTGGGGCTTCGACAACCTATATGTCGGCGGCAACGGGGTCATCCCGACCGCCACCGCCGTCAACCCGACGCTGTACAGCGTGGCCCTGGCCGTCCGCGCCGCGGCGTCCATCAGCGCGGGGCTCATCGGCGTCTGATCGCAGTGAAGCAACGGAGAATCGAGGTGGCTGCCGTGCACCGCCACACCATCGCCGTCATCGGCACCGGCTATGTCGGACTCACCGCTGGCGCCTGCCTGGCGCAGCTCGGGCACCGGGTGGTCTGCGCCGACCTGGACCCGGTGAAGGTCGCGGAACTCAACCGCGGCGACGTGCGCATCCTGGAGGAGGGCCTGCCCGAGCTCGTGCGCGCCGGGCTCGACGCGGGCCGCCTGCGCTTCGTCATCGGCGCCGCCGACGCCGTACGCGGCGCCCGCACCGTGTTCATCTGCGTCGGTACCCCCACCGGGCCCGACGGACGCGCCGATCTCACCGCCGTGGACGCCGTCGTCGAGGAGATCCGCCCCCTGCTGGAACCCGACAGCGTCCTGGTCACCAAGTCGACCGTGCCGGTCGGCACCGCGGCCCGTATCACCGCCGCCCTCGGCCGCACCGATGTCGGTGTGGTCAGCAACCCCGAGTTCCTCCGCGAGGGCACCTCCGTCAGCGACTTCCTCCAGCCCGACCGGGTCGTGATCGGCTCCGCCAGTCCGTGGGCCGCCGCGCAGGTCGCCGAGTTGTACGCCGGAGTCGACGCGCCCGTGGTCCTCGCCGACGCGGCCAGCGCCGAAGTCGTCAAGTACGCGGCGAACTGCTTCCTCGCCGTCAAGCTGTCCTACGTCAACACCCTCGCCGAGCTGTGCGAACAGGTCGGCGCCGACATCGGCCGGGTCACCGCGGCCCTTGGCCAGGACCACCGCGTCGGCGGCGCGTTCCTGCGTCCCGGACCCGGCTGGGGAGGCTCCTGCCTGCCCAAGGACACCCGCGCCCTGCTCGGCACGGCCGACTCCTTCGGCATCGACTTCCCGCTGGTACGGGCGGCCATCGACACCAACGCCCACCAGCAGACCAGGATCGCCGCGAAGATCTCCCGGTTGTGCGGCGGCACCGACGGCTCACTTGCCGGCGTGCGGATCGGGCTGCTCGGCCTCACCTTCAAGGCCGGCACCGACGACCTGCGTGACTCGCCGGCCCTCGCCATCGCCACCGAACTCGCCCGCCGCGGCGCCGAACTCACCGCCCACGATCCCGCGGTCCCCGTCATCCGGCACGCCGAACTTCCCGCCGGCATCACCGTCGTCGACGACCCCCACCAGGCCGCCAACGGCGCGTCCGGGCTGGTCCTGTGCACCGAGTGGCCGCACTACCGCGGCCTGGACTGGACCCGTGTCGCCGCCGGCCTGCACCGCCCCGTCGTCGTCGACACGCGCAACCACCTCGACCCGCGCGCCCTCAGTGCGGCGGGCCTCGCCTGGCACGGCACCGGCACCAGCCCGGTCGAGCCCGCCCTGACCCCCGTATAGACC
>NZ_VJZC01000398.1 GCF_009377185.1 Streptomyces spongiae | reverse complement strand
CGCCCCCGCGCCCCCGCGCCTCTGCGGCGTCCCGGCGCCGGGCCCCTCACCCCTCCAGCAGCCGCTGTCCCACGTACTCGCCCTCCGCGGCCCCGCCCGGCACCGCGAAGAGGCCGCTCGACTCGTGGCGGATGAACTTCGACAGGGCGTCGCCTCGGTCGAGCTTGCGCTGCACAGGGACGAAGCCGCGCAGCGGGTCGGCCTGCCAGCAGACGAAGAGCAGGCCCGCGTCGGGCACCCCGTCCGCGTCGATGCCGTCGTGGAAGGAGAACGGG
Source organism: Streptomyces spongiae (assembly GCF_009377185.1). Taxonomy (GTDB): domain Bacteria; phylum Actinomycetota; class Actinomycetes; order Streptomycetales; family Streptomycetaceae; genus Streptomyces; species Streptomyces spongiae. Next base: position 8,975 of record NZ_VJZC01000398.1, on the reverse strand, counting down.
CGGCGGAGCATGGCCGCGCCGCCGTTCTGGTCGGGGCGCGTGATCCGGGCGTGGGCGTTGACCGGGATGACCAGCCTGCCGTCGGAGCCGGTCTTCTCCAGGTCCGGCTCGGTCGTCTCGCTGCCGCCGGTCAAGGGCGCGCCGGTGGACTTCTTCCGCCCGATCACGTCCTCCTGGTCCTTCAGCGCTAGCTTCTCCCAGTCGTCGAGGAGCATACGGATACGCCGTACGACCGCGTAGGAGCCGTTTCCCATCCACTCCGGGCCGCCGGAGCCGGACGCGGGCACGAAGATGCGCTGGTCGAAGTCCTTGTCGGCCGGCTTCGGGTTGCGGGTGCCGTCGATCTGGCCCATCAGGTTGCGGGCGGTCATGGGCTGGGCGGTGGCTCCCGGCGAACGGTTGAAGCCGTTCATCTGCCAGCGCACGCGGGCCGCGCTGCCCGCGTCCTTCTGGATCGCGCGCAGGGCGTGGAAGGCGACCAGCGCGTCGTTGGCGCCGATCTGCACCCACAGGTCACCGTCGCTGCGGGCCTTGTCGAGGTGGTCGGAGGAGAAGTCGGGCAGCGGGTCCAGCGCGTCCGGGCGCTGCTTCTCCAGACCTGTACGGGCGAAGAAGCTGTACCCGAAGCCGAAGGTGACCGTCAGGGACGAGGGTCCGGCGTCGCGTGCCACGTCCGTGTCGTCCTGCGCGGACGCTTCGCCCGCCATCAGCCGCCGGGCGGTCTCCGACCAGCGGCGCAGCAGGGCGGCCGCCTCCTTACGGCCCGCGCCCGCGGCCAGGTCGAACGCGACGAGATGCCCGCGCGCCTGGAGGGCGGTGGTGATGCCGGGCTGATGTTTCACGTGAAACCGCACCTGGTCGGCGCCGACGGAGCTGAGCGGCGTCGCCTTGTCGGCCGAGGGCGCGGCCGCGTATCCGGCGGCTCCGCCCACGGCGCCGAGCGTGAGCCCGGTCGCCCCGGCGGTGCCCAGCAGACGCCTCCGCGATAGGGCCCCCTCCGGGGGCGTCTCCCGGTGAGGCGCCCTCTTGGGTGAAGGGACGCCGGGGGCGCCCTCGGCGGAAGCCGCGAGACCCGCTCCCGGTGCGGGAGCCTTGGGTGTGGATTGGTCAGCCATGGTGTGGTTCAGCCGATCTGCGCGTTCTTCGTGACGGTCACCTGGTCGATGTCGGACGTCCGCACGGTGACCGCGATCTCCCAGTTGCCCGCCATGGGGATCTGCACTCCCTTGGCCGTCCAGTGTCCGGTGGCGATGCGGTCGGGGACCACGGGCAGCGGGCCGATCTCCTTCGCCTTGAGCGTGAAGGCGACCTTCACCTCGGGGACGTCGAAGACCCTGCCGTTGGGCCGCTGGACATAGACGTGCATCTCGTTGCCGCCCACGAGCGCGGGGTCCATGTCGACCCGTACGACGCCCTTGCCGTCCTGACCCCCCGTGTCGAACGGGATGTCCAGGGCCAGCGCCCCGGAGTCCCCGGCCACGTCGGACTGCTGTGCCGCCGCGGACGTGGCCGCCTTGGCCTCCTCCACGGTGCGCCCGGGCTCGGTCGTCGTCAGCGCGGTCGTCACCGCCAGCAGGACGACGGCCACGCCCGTCTCGGCGAGCACGGACCGGCGCAGTCCCCTGCGTCCCGGGTCGGCGTCCCGCATGCGCTTCTCGCGCGCGGTGGCCATGGCGGCCTGCTGCCGGGCCAGTTGGGCGGCGCGCTCGGGATCGTCGGGGTCCTGTCCGGAGTCCGCCGAACCCTCGGAGCCCGCGCCCCCGCCCGAGGCCACAGCCGTACGAGCCCCGCCCGTACGCTGCGCCACCTCGGACGCGACCTCGGAGGCCACGGAGGCCGAGGAATCCACGCTCTCCACCGGCGGGTCGGCCAACCGGTCGGTCCACCGCCGGGAGATCCACGCGATGCCCACGAGCACCGCGACGAGCCCGATCTTCACGAGCAGCAGTTGGCCGTACGAGGTGCTGGTCAGCGCCGACCAGGAGCCGACCTGCCGCCACGACTGGTAGATGCCGGTCGCCGCCAGCACGAGCACGCTGGTGAACGCGACGCGTGAGAAGCGGCGTACGGCTGCCGCCTCGATCGGGGCCTCGGCGGGCGCCCGGAACAGTGCGACGAGCAGCGCCGCGAGCCCGCCCAGCCAGGTGGCGACCGCCAGCAGGTGCACCACGTCGACGGGCATCGATATCCCCGTCTGGATGCCCGTCGAGGCGTGCTCGGCCATGGCCCAGCTCGCGGCCAGACCCGCCGCCACCACGGTCCCGCCGATCGCGAGCCCGAAGGCGAGGTCCTTCTTGTCGGCGTACGGTTCGGCGTCGCCGTCCCGTACGGCGTCGCCGTCCTGGTCGGCGTGGTCGTCCTGGTCTGCTCGGTCGTCCTGTTCGGCGCCGCCGTCCTCGGAGCCGTCGTCCGAGGAGGGCTTCCCCTCGGCGTCAGCGCCCACGCTCTCCTCGGCCTCGTCCCGTCGCGCGTACGTCCCGAAGAGCACGGCGATGAACAGCGCGGCCGCCGCGAGCAGCAGCAGCCGGGACACCAGCGCCGCGCCCGCCTTGGTCTGCAGCACGGTCCCGAGCAGGTTCAGGTCGAAGACGTCACCGACCTTCCCGGACCCGGTGTACGAGCCGCGCAGCAGCAGCATCGCGAGGGTGGCCGCGGTCAGCGTGAGCCATCCGGAGACCACGAGCCGCTGCACGGGCCGTACCGCCGCCCCTCGCTGCCAGCAGGCCAGCACGAAGGCGGCCCCGCCGATCAGGAGGATGAAACCGGCGTACGCGGCATAGCGTGCGAGCCAGTAGAGGCTGCCGACGATCCCGCCGCCCGCCGACTGCTCGGGCACGGCGGCCGTGGTCTTCGAGGGCGCGCCCACGGAGAACGTGAACGCGCCGGAGACGGGGTGGCTGTCCGCCGAGACCACCTGGTAGGTGACGGTGAACGTACCCTCGGGCAGCCCCGAGTGCAGTTTCACCCCGTAGCTGTTGCCGCCCAGGTCGGACGTCTTGCCGGTGTCGACCTGCTTGCCCTTGGGGTCGTACACCCGCACCGAGCCGTCGGACATCGCGACCTTCTCGGAGAAGGTGAGCGACACCTGGCTCGGTGCCTCCTTGACCACCGCGCCCTGCTGCGGGTCGCTCCCGGTCAGGGCGGCATGCGCGGAGACCGGCACGGCGCCGGCGAGCAGGGCGCCGGTCACGGCGACGAACAGCAGCAACAGCGCCCGGACACGGGGAGCGATGGCCTGCCTCACGGGGCTCAACGGTGGTCCCTCCCTCACTGGTGGTCCCTCTCTCACTGATGCGATGACGACGAAGAGGACGAAGACGACGCCGTCCGGTACGTGGCCGACTTCACCGGCATCTCGACCTTGACCGGGCCGGTCTTCGTGAAGTGCAGTTCCAGGGACACCGTCTCGCCCTCCTTCGGCTTGCGCTTCAGCTTCTCGAACATGAGGTGCATGCCGCCGCTCTTCAGGACGAGCCTGCCGTGGGCGGGGATCGCGCGGTCGTCGCCGTCGGCGCTCTCCATCGTCTGCCCGGACGTCGTGTGGATGGTGACGTCCTGGGCGATGTCGCTGGTGACGGACCGGAGGGTGTCGGGGGTGTCGCCGTCGTTCTCGATGACCAGGAAGCCGGCCGCCATGGCGGCGGTGACCGGCTGGGGCATGTAGGCGGACTCCACCTTGACGCCGGCCCCCTGGCTGCCGCCGGAGTCGTCTCCACCGCAGCCGGCGAGGGCGAGGACGGCGGTCATGACCACGGCTGCTCCGGTGAGGTGCCTCACGGCTTCTCACCCTTCAGCAGCTTCGGCAGGTCCTTGGCGTAGTCCTCGACGGTCGCGTCCTCCCCGTACAGCACGTAGCCGCCGTCGGTCTTCGGCGAGAACGCGATGACCTGGGTGCCGTGCATGGAGGTGACCTTGCCGTTCTTGCCCTTGGTCGGCGGATCGATGGAGATGCCCATGGTGCGGGCGCCGGCCTGGATCGTGGCGAAGTCGCCGGTCAGGCCCACGACATCGGGGTCGATGCCCTTGAGCCACTCGCCGAGGGCCTTCGGGGTGTCCCGCTCCGGGTCGGTGGTGACGAACACGATGCGCAGGTTCGCCAGTTCCGACTTCGGCAGCTTCTTGGACACCTCCTTCTTGGCGACGGCGATGTTGTTCATCGTCAGCGGGCAGATGTCGGGGCAGTTGGTGTAGCCGAAGTAGATCAGCGTCGGCTTGCCCTTGGTCTCCTTGCGGAGGTCGTACGACTTGCCGTGGGTGTCCGTGAGGACGAGGTCCGGCTTCTCGAACGGCTTGTCGAGGACCGTCGCCGCCTTGGCCGCACCGGACTCCGCGGACACCTCGGCGACCGGCGCGTTCGCGTCGTCACCGCTGCTGCCGCAGGCGGAGAGGGTGAGGGCGCAGACGGCGAGCAGGGCGGCCGCCGCGTACGTCTTCTTCGGGCTGTTCGTGCGCATAGAAAAATGTCCCAGATGTTCGTTGCCCGGCCCGCACCGGGGTCGTACGACGACGGTCGGCAGGGGTGCGACGGCGGTGCGCCGTCGGGCCGACGAGGCCGTACGCCCCCGGGTGCGGGGCGGAGGCGGAGAGGTCAGGCGCTCGTGCTCGTACGCCGACGACCGGCCAGCACGCCGTAGGCCACGCCCGCGGCACCCACGACGATGCCCACGATGCCGAGGACGCGGGCCGTGGTGTCGGAGCTGTCGGCGGGTTCGGCCGCGGACGTCTCGGCGGAAGCGGCCTTCGCGTCGTCGCCATCCTTGGAGTCCGACGCCTGGTCGGCGTCGGCGCCGGATCCGCCGTGGTGGTCCTCGGTGGCGGCGGACAGGGCGAGCACCGGGGCCGGGCTCTCGGGCTCCTCCTCGCCGTCCTTCGGCACCTCGATCCAGCGCACGACCTCCTTGTTGGAGTACGTCTGGAGGGCCTTGAAGACCAGTTCGTCGGTGTCCTCGGGGAGCTGGCCGACGGAGAGCGGGAACTTCTGGAAGTAGCCCGGCTCGATGCCCTTGCCGGTGGCCGTCCAGGTGACCTTGGAGACGGCCTCGTCGATCTTCTCGCCGTGCAGTTCGACCGGCTTGTCGAGCTTGGACCGGGTGACCTCGACCTTCCACCCGTCGATGGCCTCCGGCTGCACCGAGGCGAGCGGGTGGTCCATCGGGAGGTTCACCTCCAGCTTGGTGGTCGAGGCGTCGTCGCGCTCGTTCGGCACCTTGAAGTTGACGGTGGCGTACCCGCCCTTGGCGGCGGTGCCCTCGGGCGACACGCTGACGTGGGCGAACGCGGGGGAGGACAGGACGACGACGGCCGAGGCGGCGACGGCGCCGGCGGCGGCGATACGAGAAGCCTTCATGGCAGATGACACTCCACAGTGACGGATGGTCCGGAGAAGAAGAGGGGTGCGCGAGCGCGCCGGTGCCATCGGAACCGCCGAAGCGGCTCCCTGACGGGACCGGGCAGAAGCCCCGGGCGGCGAGAACGACGGCCACGCGCGCGTGCCGACGACGGCGCCCCCCTCCGGTGGAGTGGCGCGTCGCGTCAGGCAGCGAGGACGAGTACGGCGGCGCGGGACGGCGGGCCGCGCCGGATCACCGTGTGCTGGAGCGTGGCCGTACGCGGTGCCGGTGGCGCCTCGTGAACGGAACGAGGGACGCGGGGCGCCGCTTCCGGGGCACCCGGGAGCCCGGAGCGCAGGGCACGCACCAGCGCGAGGGCCGCGCGCAGGGACCGTACGAGCGTCGCGCCCGCGGACAGCCGCACGATCCGCAGCAGCGCCAGGTCCCCGTGCCGCAGCACCCAACCGGCGGCGACGGCCGCGAGAACGTGGCCGAGCAGCATCGGCAGGGTCGGCAGAACGGACGCCGAGGAGTCCGTCGCCATCGCCATGCCGTCCGCGGGGCCGTGCGTGGCGTGCGCGTCGAGCCCGGCGTCCGTGAGGATGCGCTGGGCCTGTGCCGGGCTGATCGCCGCCGCGGTCGCCCCGCACACGAGGCGCGCCGCGCGCTCGACGAGAGAGGCGTTCATGGCGTCGGAGGTTCCGGCGGGCACGGACGTGCTGTGCTGGCCGAGCCCGAACAGCGTGTGCAGCACGGTCTGGCCCAGCGCCAGCACCGTCGCGATGCCCGGCAGCGAGCGCTCGCGCCCGGCGAGCGGGGCCGCGACGGCGAAGACGGCGGCGAACCCGGCGCCGAGAGTCCACAGCGGGACCGTGGCGCAGGAGGCGAGCGCATGACCTGCCGCGGCCAGCACGACGCAGACCGCGGCGAACACCGCGGCCCTCAGAACCCGGAGATCACCTCCGGCGCGCGCCGTGCGCTCGTGGGGGGCAGTCATGGCCGGCTCATCATCGCACTGGCCCTACCCGCCCCATTCGGCAGGTCCACGACGTGACGTACGGCCGGAAGGGGGGCGCGCGTTCAGCGGGGTGCCCGGCGGATGTCCTGAGCTGGGTGTTCCCGAAAGGGACGAACCGGCGGGAACCCGCCGCCGGACGCGCCCTCATACACCCATATCCGCCGTCCGCGCATCCGCTGTATGGGCGGCATCACGCGATCCGCGCGCTTACACACCCGTACTGGGGGCAATACGTAACGGTATGTCGAGGCGCGGCCAGGAGGCTGGAGCATGAGCATCTGGTGGTCACTGCATCTGCGGCGTGACGCCGCCAGCGTGCCGCTCGCCCGACGGCTCCTGATCGGCGCCATGGAGACGGCGGGCGTCGACCCGGACATCTCCTTCGACCTCTCCGTCGCCCTCAGCGAGGCCTGCGCCAACGCCGTGGAACACGGTGGGGACGTGCCCGGCTCGTCCGGGGCGTACCGGGTGACCGCGTACCTCGACGGCGAGAAGTGCCGTATCGAGGTCACCGACTCCGGGCCGGGCTTTCCCGTCACGAGAGAGCGCCCGCCGATCCGTGCGGTCCGCACCGAGGCCGAGAACGGCCGTGGCCTCTGTCTCATCCAGGAACTCGCCGACCACGTCCACATCGGCAACAAGCCGGGCCGGGGCGGCGCCGTGGTGAGCTTCGACAAGATCCTCAAGTGGCGCGAGGGCGCCCCGCTGATGGCGGTGTAGGACACTCTTGATCGCGGCGCAGCGCACTCTCAGGGTGCTCACAGCTCCGCCTCAGCTTCCTGACGGCAGGCTTCCCTAATTTTCCGGGCATGACGGGAAACCACAGGAACACAACGATCACCCGGCGCCGCGCCATCGCGGTCACCGGGGGCACGGTCGCGGCCGGCGGTCTCGCGGCCGCCGGATACCAGTCGGCCTTCGCCGACGAGACGACCACTACGACCACCACGGACACCGCCGTGGCCTCGACGACCTCCACCAGCAGCAGCCAGTGCGTGCTGATGTCGAGCGTCACCGAGGGGCCGTACTACCTGGACGGCGCCCTGGTGCGGAAGAACATCACCGAGGGCAAGGACGGCGTCCCCCTGACGCTGCGCATCGTCGTGCAGGACACCACCGAGTCCTGCGACCCGGTGGCCGGCGCGGCCGTCGAGATCTGGCACTGCGACGCCTGGGGCTACTACTCCGGCTACACCACGGCCAACCCCGGAGGCTCCGCGCCCGCCGAGAGCGAGGACGGCTCGGACGCCAACGACAAGACCTACCTGCGCGGTTACCAGATCGCCAACGCCAACGGGGTCGTCAAGTTCGAGACGATCATCCCCGGCTGGTACACGCCCCGGACGTGCCACATCCACGTCAAGGTGCACACCGGCGGCGAGAAGGAGGACGGCACCTACGAGGGCGGCAAGGTGAACTTCACCGGCCAGCTCTTCTTCGACGACGACGTCGCCGAGTCCGTCTTCGAACTGGAGCCGTACAGCAAGCACACCGGCAGCTACACCACCCTCGACGACGACATGGTCTACGACGGCGGCGGCGCCTCCAGCGGCCTGCTGACCCTGGAGCCGGTCCACAAGAAGGACCCGTCCAAGGGCTACAAGGGCTACATCACCCTCGGTATCGACCCGGACGCCGAGAACACCGGCGCGGGCAGCGGCGGTGGCGGCGGTACGCCCCCGTCGGGCGAGCCCCCGTCCGGCGCCCCGAGCGACGCCCCCTCCCCGTCCGCCTCGGCCTCCTCGTAGGGTGCGGGGATGAGCAGCCGCGAGGACGACGCGCTGGCCGGGGCGGCCGTGGCCGCGCTGACATGGCAACTGGAACTGGCCCCCAAGCCCGGACTGCCCGATCCACGTGACCTCGACGCCCGCGTCACCCGCCAGGACCACTGCGCCCGGCGCTGGTCCGCGAAGGCGCTGACACCCGGCCTCGCGGCGATGGCAGCGGCAGCACGCCGGACGGGCGCGCCGACACCCGAACTCCGGGCGGAACTGGGCGCCATCGGCCGGTCCACCGAACACTCGGTGTCCCTGGCCGGCGGCGGCCACCGCGGCGCGACCTGGGTGCTGGGGTTCCTGGTCGCCGCGGCGGCCCTGGAGCCCGGCGCCCGGGGACGCGAACTCGCCGCCACCGCCAAGAAGATCGCCGCCCACCCCGACCGACGGGCCCCGCGCAGGCCCTCCCGGGGCTCGTCCGTCTCCGCGAAGTACGGCGCGGCCGGGGCGCGGGGCGAGGCACGGGCCGGGTTCCCGCACGTACGGCGGGCGTTGGACGCCCTGCACAAGGCCCGTTCCTCGGGCGCGCCCGAACCGCACGCCCGGCTCGACGCCCTCCTCACCGTCATGTCCACGCTCCAGGACACGGAGTTGCTCTACACGGCGGGCCCGCACGGCCTGCGCCACGTCCAGGCCGGCGCCCGTACGGTGCTGGAGGCGGGCGGGACGTCCGCTGACGCCGGCCACGAGGCGCTGACCGCTCTCGACGCCGACCTCCACACGCGCGGGTGGAGCCCCCGTGGCAGCGCCTCCCTGCTGGCGGGCGCCCTGTTCGCGGACTCGCTGCCGGTGGTGATGAGCGCGGCGGCGGTGGCCGCGTAGGTCTCTGGGGGGCTCCGGGTGGGTCTGGGG
>NZ_VJZC01000397.1 GCF_009377185.1 Streptomyces spongiae | reverse complement strand
GGTCCACTGGGGGACGGGGCGGCTGGTCGGGCCCCAGGTGGCGACACCGTCGGCGTCCGAGCGCCAGGACCAGCAGGCCTGGCGGCCCACGGACGGGTGCCCCTCGCGGACATCGCCGATCACGGGCCGGCCCTCGGGCCTGTCCTCCCACTCCTCGCCGCGGCCGTAGGTCGTCATGTCGAGCAGGCCGAGGGAGCCGTTGACCCGTTCGTTGCCCCGGCCCGTCGTGGAGTAGGTGAGGAACACGCGGTCGCCGTCACGCAGGAAGCAGGTGAGGTGACCCATCTCGCCGCCGACCGGCGCGTCCACGTCGCGCACCGAGTACCAGGGCTGGGTGTAGCCCATGAACTCGACGTAGGAGGCCACTTCGTCCCACGGGCCCGTGGTCAGGACGGCGAACGAGACGCCGCGGGCGTTGAGGTAGACGGCGTCCTTCAGGTGCCAGGCCGTGGTGGTGCAGCCCTCGCACTGGCCCTGGTGCGGCGCGCCGTCGTACCACATGTGCTGGTAGACCACGAGCTCGTCGCGGCCCTGGAACAGGTCCAGGAACGGGACCGGGCCGTCGGGTCCGACGACCCGGACCGTCCCGTCGAACTCCACCATCGGCAGCCTGCGCCGGGCCGCGGCGATCGCGTCGCCCTCGCGGGTGTGGGCCTTCTCGCGGACCAGGAGCTCGTCACGGGCGGCCTGCCAGGTGGCCAGGTCGACGACGGGCGGGCGGCCGGGCAGCGCGGTGGTCGGGTCGTCCGGTGGGGTCGTCATGGGGTCCTCCGTGGTGTCTCGTGCCGGGCAGCGTCGTACGGCGTCCTACGACACTCACCAGAAAGGACTCGCGGCCCGGCCGGAACTCATCGCTGCGGGGACCACGTCCTCCAGAGGGGACACCATGACCAGCAAGAAGAGGGAAGCAAGCATGGAAGCGATCAAGGAGCCCGACTGGAACACCGTGGGGATCCTGGGGGCCGCCCGTGGCGCGAAGTCGAACGACGGGGCAGCCATCGGTACCGAGCATCTGCTGGCCGGCATCACCACGGCCAAGGGGCCCGCGCGCGAGGCACTCGCACATGAAGGGGCGACCAAGACCGCGCTGTTAGCGGTGTTGCGGGACAGGAAAGACAGGGACGGCGCGTGGAGCGGCGCCGACGACGCCGAGGGAAGTGTTGCCGCGCAGGACGTGCTGGGGGAGGACGGTGAGCGGGACGGCCGCCTCACGGGCGCCGCGGCGAGGGCGCTGACCGCGGCGATGGGGCAGGCACAACGGGAGGGCGCGGCGAAGTTCGGCGCCGTTCATCTGCTGCGGGCGTTGCTGGAGGAGGACAACCGCGCGGTGGAGCTGCTGGGCGTCTGCGGCATCTCACCGCAAGCCGTACTCGTCCGCCTCGACGGCGGCAGCGGCGGCAGCGGGGGCGAGGAGGAGGGCCTCAACCCCCTGCTGCACGCCACCCGCGACGTCCTTCTCGGCCGTAGCTCCTATCGGCACATGTCCTTCTGGAAGCGGTGGCTGATCAAGAAGGCCGGGATCAACTTGGCGTCGAAGCCTGCCTGGTGGGTCGGACTGGAGACCTACGAGCAGGCGCGTCGCCTCGGCGACAGTGCGGTGGGCACCGAGCATGTCCTGCTGGCGATCCTGGCCACCCACGAGGTCGCGCTCCGGTACCCGCATCTGGCGGGGGAGAGCGCGCCCGTTCCCGACACCCGGTACACGGGCGGTGAGCGACTGGCCCGCCTGGGCCTCGACTACGCCTCGGTGCACAGCGCCCTGACCAGTGAGCGCGTTCGCCTGACGGCCGACGTCCGGCCCGCCAAGCAGTACATCGACGAGGCCGCGAGCCCCAGCACGGTGAGTTCGGCCGACTCCGACGGCGAATCGATCGCCGACCCGGGCACCGGCCCCCTGGTAGAGACCCTCCTGGGCGAGGAGACACGCGCCCGCCAGCTGATCAACGCGCTGACCGCCACTCCCGGCGACTGACATTCAGGGGCGCCCACACGCGTCGTCTCATCGGCCTGTCACACTTTGGTGGTACGTCAAACTACTTCCCGATCGGAAACGTGATCACCAGTGACATTCCTGTGCCCCACGTCCCAGGGAGCATCATGACGCGCAGATGGTCGCTCATCACCACCATCGCCGTACTGACCGTCGCGCTGGCCTTCGTCGTCGTCCAGCTGGTGCGCGACCAGGGGTCCGAGGGCTCCGAGCAGCAGCAGACCTCGACCGGAACGGGTGCCGAGTCGCTGCGTGGCGTCGGGTGGTGGCCCCTGCACCGGTCCGGCACCGCGAAGGCGGGTGAGCAGGACGCCGTCGTCAGCGGCGACGTGGAGTGGACCGACGGTCCCGAGGGCGGCGCACTGCGGTTGGATGGCACCCGCGAATATGCGAAGGCAAGCACCCGGATGGATACCGCCCGTGCGGACTACTCGGTCGCCGCACGGGTGCGGCTCACCTCCATCAACGGATTCCACACCGCCCTGTCCCAGGACGGCGAGGGGATCAGCACGTTCTTCCTCCAGTACTCCGGCCAGGACGAGAACTTCGCGTTCAGTCTGCCCGGTGCTCGTACCGTCGCGGAGAAGACCGAGCGGCCGCAGACCGACCGCTGGTACCACCTCACCGGCACGTACAACCAGAAGGATCACCGGATGCGGATCTACGTGGACGGCAGGCTCGCGGGAAGCAGAGAGGCATCCAGCGAGGCGAAGCCCACCGGCGATGTGCTGATCGGACGCGGCAGGGTCGGGGGGAAGGCGGCCGACCACTGGTACGGCGACATCGCCGACGTGCACGTCTACGACCGGGAACTGACGCCCGGCGAGGTGGCCTCGCTCGCCGCCCGCGAACCGGACTGACACCCGCCCACCGAGCGAGCCGGGACGTGCAACGGGGCACGGCCCGGCCGCACATCGTGTCCGGGTCCCGTCTCCTCCCCACAGGTGACCGGAGAGCCCCCCACAGGCGACCGGAGAGGAAAGGCCTTTGTCGGCCAGTACTTCGACCGAGACTTCGACCGAGACTTCGACCGAAGACCGAACAACCCGTCCCCCCACCGCGGAACTCCGGCCCGAGGAATTCCTCAGAGCCTTCTACCAGTTACACGGCCGCGCGCTGCTTCAGTTCGCCGCACGGCGACTGCAGGGCGACTGGCACCGCGCCGAGGATGTCCTCCAGGAGGTCGCGATCCGCGCCTGGCGTCACGCCGGGGAGCTCGACCCGACCACCGACTCGGCGCGGCCGTGGCTGTTCACCGTGCTGCGCAACCTCGTCATCGACGATCTCCGGGCCCGCCAGGCCAGACCCGCGGAGACCGGCGACCCGGAACTCGCCCACCCGCAGGTGTCCGACGACGTCGACCACATGCTCACCTCGCAGGTGCTCTTCGAGGCGTTGGGGGACCTGCGGCCGCCGCAGCGCGAAGTGCTGCTGCACGTGCACTACCTGGGGCGCAGCGTCAACCAGACGGCCAGGGTCCTCGGCGTGCCGCCGGGCACGGTCAAGTCGCGGACGTTCTACGCCTCCCGCGCCCTGCGGGAGGCGCTGTACGTCCGCGGGCTGTACGCGGACGGCCGCTACCGAGAAGCCGGATGAGACGCCGGATGAGGCTCACGCGAGACGTCCGGTGAGGCTCACACGAGACGCCCCACGTGCCGGGTGATCTCCAGGCCGAGCGGTCCGGTGTCGAGCGATCCGCCCGCACCGGCCCGCCAGCGCCACCCCGAGGGCGCGTCGCCGAGCACCAGCAGCGCGTCCCCGCGCCGCAGGCCGTCCAGCGCTCCCTCCCGCCGCGGGAGCTGTGAGGCGTCCACGACGAACAGATGCGGCGCCTCGCCCTGGACGGCGATCCGGCTGCTGCCCTCGATCAGCCGGAAGATCTGGGTGACGTCGGGCGATCCGGGATCCGCCTGGACCGGGCCCGCCGAAGCCACCCCGGCGAACGCCTCCTCCAGGCTGGCCGCGGTGTGCAGACGCGAGGCCCGCGGCACGTCGGCGGCAACGAGCCCCTCGCCGGCCACGGATCCCACCAGGGTGACCTCGGCGGGAGCCCCGACCGGGCCGGAGAGCGCCTCGGTGACGACGGCGCGCGCCAGACTGCGCACCTCCTCGTCGGGCCCCGCCACGGAGACGGGCCCCGACGCCCGGGAGAGGTCGACCAGCACCCGGTCGGCGCCGTCCAGCCCCACCGTCACCGTCAGCGCGTACGGCAGGGCCGGTTCGCCCTCCGGGTCGCGGCGGCGCAGGACGTCGGGCGAGACCGTCCAGCGCTCGCCGTCCGCCTCGGCGGTCCAGGGAGCGGGGGCGTCCTCCTCCGCGCCGGCCAGCAGCAGTCCGAGCCGCTCCTCGGAGTAGACGACGGCGTACATGTCGGGCAGCGACCGGCCGGAGCGCAGGCACTCGCCCGTCAGCCGGCGCAGGCCCGCGTCGACCACGTCCAGCGCCTCCTGCCCCTCGACGGCGGCCGAGGCGACGACGGGCTTCGGCGGGCGGGGCCGCCGCTCGGTGACGACCAGCGCGGCCACCGCTCCGATCAGCGCCAGCCCCAGCACCACGGCCAGGACGTACCAGATCATCTTCTGACTCCTTGTCGGGACCCCCGGCGGCGGAGCCGGGACGGTCGGAAGCGGGGGAGGGACAGGGCAGCACCGCGGCGGAGTCGCGGCGCCCCGCACCCGAAGGCGTCTACGGGGCCCGCCCGCAGACGGTTCACGGGCCTGCGCCGACGCGTCCGTGAACCGTCTGCGAGCGGGCCCCGTAGGTCCCGACAGTGGCGCGAGAGCTGCCGAGCACGGCTCCCACGCCCCCGAATTCACGCAGGCTGGAGGACCTTTCGTGTCGTTGATGTTGACCGTGGTCGATGGGGAGAGTGACGCGTTCGACGTCCACCTCGACGCCGACCCCGACACGCCCGTGGGCGGCGTCGCGGAGGCGCTGGCCGGGGCGGGAGGCGTCCCCCGGCCCCCGGAGGGCCTCGGCCTGTACGTCGGCGACCGGCTGCTGCCCGCGGACATGCCGCTGCGGGACACGCCGCTCCACCACGCGGCCGTCGTGGGCCTGGGCCGCCCGGCCGCTGCCTCGTCGGCCGAACCGGACGGGCTGGCGGAGGTCCGTGCGGTCGGCGGGACCGGGGCGGGCGCGGTGCACCGGCTCGACATCGGCGAGTACCGGATCGGGCTGGCGCGCGACGGGGCCGCCGAGGTGCTGCGCACCGTACCGGAGCGTCCGTTCGCCGTCGTGACGGTGGGCCCCGGAGGACGCTGCCGCGTGGCGCCCGACGCGTCCGCGCCCGACGGCGGCACCCTGCAACTGGACCGCGAGGACCTCACCGAGGCCACCGCCTGGCCGGCCGGCGCACAGCTCCTCGTCGGCGGCTGCCTGCTCGAACTCGCCCTCCCGCAGCGGCCGGACGCGGCCGTGGAGCCGTCGGAGGACGGCACCGGCTGGGACTACAACCGGCCCCCGCGGCTGCGGCCGGCCGAGAACGCCACCCGCTTCACCCTGCCCTCCCCGCCCGCGTCGCCCGGCGCCCGGCCGCTCCCGTGGCTCGCCGCGGCCGCCCCGCTGGTGATGGCGGTGGCCGGGGCACTGGTCCTCGGCCGCCTGACGATGCTGCTGTTCGGGCTGCTCTCCCCGGTCGTGATCGTCGGCAACTACCTGATGAGCCGGCGCAACGGACAGCAGTCCCACTCCGAAGCGGTCGCCGCCTACGAGGAGAAGAAGGCGCGCATCGAGGGCGACGCGGAGCAGGCCCTGACGGCCGAACGCACCGCCCGGCGCCGTGGCTTCCCGGACCCGGCCGAGGTCGTCCTGACCGCCGTGGGCCCCCGGCACCGCCTGTGGGAGCGCCGCACCTCGGACGCCGACTTCCTGGAACTGCGCGTCGGGACCGCCGACCTGCCCTCCGACGTGGTGCTCCAGGACCCGACCAAGGACGAGCACCGCCGCCAGGACCCGTGGACCGCGTACGACGTCCCGGTGACCGTTCCGCTGCGTGAGCACGACGTCCTGGGAATCGCCGGCGAGGGCCCGGCCGCGCGCTCCGTGGCACGGTGGGCGGTCGCCCAGGCCGCCGTCCTGCACAGCCCCCGTGACCTCCAGATCCACCTGCTGACGACCGGCGGCCCGGGCCGGGACGGCTGGTCCTGGCTGCGCTGGCTGCCGCATGTGCGGAAGAAGTCCGGCGACACCCCGGCCAGCATCGGCTACGGCACGGAGACCTGTGCCCGCCGGGTCGCCGAACTGACCGCGCTGATCGCCGAGCGGGCCGGCCGGGAGGACCGTCGGGGCCGGCCCGCCGGACCCGACGTGCTCGTCGTCCTCGACGGAGCCCGCAGGCTGCGTTCGCTGCCCGGCGTGACGCAGATCCTGCGCGACGGACCGTCCGTCGGTGTCCGCGCGGTCTGTCTGGACGCCGAGGAGCGGCTGCTGCCCGAGGAGTGCCACGCCGTCGTCGTCGAGGAGCCCGGTGGAACCGTGCGGGTGGGACGCTCCGGGAGGGGCACCGTCGGGAGCGTACGGCCCGACGCGGTGTCCCTGGACTGGTGCCGCTCGCTGGCGCGCGCGATGGGCCCGCTGCGGGACCCGGGCGGGGACGACGAGGAGGCCGCGGTGCTCCCCGGTTCCGCGCGGCTGCTCGACGTGATCGCCCTCGACCCGCCGCGGGGCGACGGCATCCGGGCGCGCTGGACGGCCGGGGGACGCTCGACCCGGGCGGCCGTCGGCGTCTCCCTGGACGGCCCGTTCTTCCTGGACCTGCGGCGCGACGGCCCGCACGGGCTGGTCGCCGGTACCACCGGCTCCGGCAAGTCCGAACTCCTCCAGACGCTGGTCGCCTCGCTCGCGGTGGCGAACCGTCCGGACGCGATGACGTTCGTCCTCGTCGACTACAAGGGCGGCTCCGCGTTCAAGGACTGTGTGGACCTGCCGCACACCGTCGGCATGGTCACCGACCTCGACGCCCACCTCGTCGAGCGGGCCCTGGTGTCGCTGACGGCGGAGCTCACCCGGCGCGAGCACATCCTCGCCGCGGCCGGCGCCAAGGACATCGAGGACTACGTCGACGCGCTGGAGCGGAACCCGTCGGGCCACACCCCGATGCCCCGACTGCTCATCGTCATCGACGAGTTCGCCTCGATGGTGCGCGACCTGCCGGACTTCGTGAAGGGCCTGGTCAACATCGCGCAGCGGGGCCGCAGCCTCGGCATCCACCTGATCCTGGCGACGCAGCGCCCCAGTGGCGTCGTCTCCTCGGAGATCCGCGCCAACACCAACCTGCGCATCGCGCTGCGGGTGACGGACTCCGGCGAGAGCCAGGACGTCATCAACTCCACCGAAGCCGCCGGGATCTCGCAGAGCAACCCCGGCCGCGCCTACGTACGGCTCGGCCAGAACTCCCTCGTGCCGTTCCAGTCCGGACGGGTCGGCGGCCGTCGGCCCGGCGCCGCGGTGACCTCGCTGCCGGCACCCTGGGCGGTGACGGTCGGCTGGGAGCGGCTCGGCGAGCCGCTCCCGCCCCGGCCCCGCGCCGCGGCCGCCCCCGCCGAGGCGGAGACCGACCTCACCGGACTCGTCAAGGCGATCCGCGAGGCGGACCGGGAGATGGGCATCCCCGCGCAGCACAGCCCCTGGCTGCCGCCGCTGCCCGAGAAGCTGGTCACCGGCGAACTGCCGTCGGCCCCGCACTCGGACTACGACCTCCCGCCCGTCGCGTACGGCGTGGTGGACCTGCCAGCCCAACAGGCCCGGCTCCCCCTGGTGATCGACCCCGCGACACTCGGGCACCTGCACGTCGTCGGCTCGCCCCGGCAGGGCCGTTCGCAGACGCTGCGCACGCTCGCCGGCATGCTGGCCCAGGCCCACACCCCGGCCCAGCTGCACATGTACGGCATCGACTGCGGCAACGGCGCACTGCTGGCCATGGAGGGGCTGCCGCACGTCGGCGCCGTCACCCAGCGCACCCAGCCGGACCGGGTGGCCCGGCTGCTCGCCCGGCTGACGGGGGAGCTCGCCCGGCGCCAGGAGATGCTCGCCGCCCGCGGCAGCGCCGACCTGCCGGAACTTCGGCGCGCGCTGCCCGAGGACGAACGGCCGCCGCACATCGTGCTGTTCATCGACCGGTGGGAGGTCTTCGACAAGCAGCTCGGCGAGTACGACTCCGGGAACCTGCTGTCCGGGGTGCAGACCCTGCTCCGGGACGGCGCGAGCGTCGGCATCCACCTGGTGATGAGCGGTGACCGGGCGCTGTTCTCCAGCCGGGTCGGCAACTCCACCGAGGACAAGCTCGTACTGAAGCTGAACGACAAGTCCGAGTACGGCATGATCGGCGTGACCCAGCGGAAGGTGCCCGACGAGATCCCGCCGGGCCGGGCACTGCGCGCCGCCGACAAGGCGGAGGTGCAGATCGCGCTCCTCGCGGACGACCCCGGGGGCCAGGCGCAGGCCGCGGCGCTCCAGCGGATCGCCGAGCAGTGCCGTGAACGGTCGGCTCAACTGCCCGCCTCCACCCGCCCGTTCCGCGTCGACACCCTGCCGGACCGGCTCACCTGGGAGGAGGCGGCCGGGTACGCGCCGCAGCCGTGGCCGCACCGGCGATGGGCGGTGGCCGGCGTCGGCGGCGACGAACTGACCGCCTTCGGACCGGACTTCTCGATGACGCCGACCTTCCTGGTGGCGGGCCCGGCCCGGTCAGGGCGCAGCACCGTCCTGTCGACGGTAGCGTTGTCGCTGCTCGCGTCCGGCACCCCGGTCGTGATCGGGGCCCCCGCCCGCTCGCCGCTGCGCGACCTCGCCGGACGGCCCGGAGTGCTCGCGGTGTTCGACGAGTCCGACATCGACCCGACGCGGCTGGAGGAGGCGCTCTCCACGGCCCCGGACGGTGCGGTGGTGCTGCTGGACGACGCCGACCTGCTGCTGAAGACGAAAGCCGAGCCGGTCCTCACCCAGATCTCCAAGACCGGTGCCGAGACCGGCCGGGGCCTGGTGATCGCCGGCCAGACCGACCGGCTCTCCTCCGGCTTCTCCGGCTGGCACACCGAGGCCCGCCGGAACCGGTACGGACTGCTGCTGAAGCCGCAGAACATGAGCGACGGCGAACTGATCGGCGTCAAGATCCCGCGCAGCCGACTGGGCGCGGCCCGTCCGGGGCGGGCGATCCTGCACCTGGGCGACGGCGTGCTGCGCACGGTCCAGGTACCGGAGACGGTGATCGCGGAGCCGGGTGCACCTGCCTGACCCGCGCCGGACACGCCGTCCGGACACACCGTCCGGACACAGCAGAGGGCTCCCGCCGATGAGTTC
>NZ_VJZC01000396.1 GCF_009377185.1 Streptomyces spongiae | reverse complement strand
CCCGCACCACCCCCACCCACAGCTCCACATACTGCCGCTGAAGCTGCCGCACCAGCTTGCGGTCACTGTCCCGGAGGCGATCCAGCTCACGATCGTGCAGGGTGATGAGGGGACGGTCGTCGAGCGCGAAGTCGATGTGCCCCTCGATGAGCGAGTCGAGGACCGCCTCCGCGTCCCCCTCCGCCTCGGCCACCCGCCGCTTCCCCCCGGTCAGCAACTGCCCGCTGATCCCCACCAGCAGCTCGGCGAGCATCGCGTCCTTGCCGGGGAAGTGCCGGTACAGACCGGGCCCGCTGATCCCGACGGCCGCCCCTATCTCGTCGACACCGACGCCGTGGAACCCTCGCTCGGCGAAGAGGCGGGCGGCCTCCTTGAGGATCTGCTCGCGGCGGGTGGGGGCATCGGTTCGCGTGGCCATGAAGACGATTCTAGACAGGGAGGTTAGCGGTCGTTAACCTGGAGGAAATGCGTTAACGCTCATTAACAAGGTGAGGGGACCGCACGATGGACCAGGCACCGGAGCTGACGACGGCGGCAGACCCCGCGTCGGAGGCCTTTCGGGCCAACGAGGCCGCACACCGCGCACTCGGCGAGGAACTGCGCGCCAAGCTCTCGGCCGCCCGCCTCGGCGGCGGCGAGAAGGCCCGCGCCCGCCACACCGCGCGCGGAAAGCTGCTGCCGCGCGACCGCGTCGACACACTCCTCGACCCCGGCTCCCCCTTCCTGGAGCTGGCCCCGCTGGCGGCCGACGGGATGTACGACGGGCAGGCCCCGGCCGCCGGAGTCATCGCCGGGATCGGCCGGGTCAGCGGCCGCGAGTGCGTGATCGTCGCCAACGACGCCACCGTCAAGGGCGGCACGTACTACCCGATGACGGTGAAGAAGCACCTGCGCGCACAGGAGGTCGCCCTCGACAACCGCCTCCCCTGCGTCTACCTCGTCGACTCCGGCGGCGCCTTCCTCCCCATGCAGGACGAGGTCTTCCCCGACCGCGAGCACTTCGGGCGCATCTTCTACAACCAGGCCCGCATGTCGGGCGCCGGGATCCCGCAGATCGCCGCCGTCCTCGGGTCCTGCACGGCCGGCGGCGCGTACGTCCCGGCGATGAGCGACGAGGCGGTGATCGTGCGCGGCCAGGGCACGATCTTCCTCGGCGGCCCGCCCCTGGTGAAGGCCGCGACCGGCGAGGTCGTGACCGCGGAGGAGCTCGGCGGCGGCGAGGTCCACGCACGCGTGTCGGGTGTCACCGACCACCTCGCGGAGGACGACGCTCACGCCCTGCGGATCGTCCGGACGATCGTCTCCACCCTCCCCGCGCGCGGACCGCTGCCCTGGTCGGTCCAGCCGGCCGTCGAGCCGAAGGTCGACCCGTACGGGCTGTACGGCGCCGTACCGGTCGACTCCCGCACCCCGTACGACGTACGCGAGGTCATCGCGCGCGTGGTGGACGGCTCGCGGTTCGCCGAGTTCAAGTCCGAGTTCGGGCAGACCCTCGTCACCGGCTTCGCGCGCGTCCACGGCCACCCCGTCGGCATCGTCGCCAACAACGGCATCCTGTTCTCCGAGTCGGCCCAGAAGGGCGCCCACTTCATCGAGCTGTGCGACCAGCGCGGCATCCCTCTTCTCTTCCTCCAGAACATCTCGGGCTTCATGGTGGGCCGCGACTACGAGGCGGGCGGCATCGCCAAGCACGGCGCCAAGATGGTGACGGCGGTGGCCTGCACCCGCGTACCCAAGCTCACGGTGGTGGTCGGCGGTTCGTACGGCGCGGGCAACTACTCGATGTGCGGCCGGGCGTACTCACCGCGGTTCCTGTGGATGTGGCCGGGCGCCAAGATCTCGGTCATGGGCGGCGAGCAGGCGGCCTCGGTCCTCGCGACCGTCAAGCGGGACCAGCTGGAGGGACGCGGGGAGGACTGGCCGGCTCAGGACGAGGATGCCTTCAAGGCCCCCATCCGCGCCCAGTACGAGCGCCAGGGCAACGCCTACTACGCGACCGCCCGCCTCTGGGACGACGGCGTGATCGACCCGCTGGAGACCCGGCAGGTGCTGGGGCTGGCTTTGACCGCGTGCGCCAACGCGCCCCTGGGCGACCCCCAGTTCGGCGTCTTCCGGATGTAGAGGGACTTAGAGGGACTGAGGGACTCCTGACGATGACGATGTTCGAGACAGTCCTTGTGGCCAACCGGGGCGAGATCGCCGTACGGGTCATCCGCACCCTCCGGGCGCTCGGCGTGCGCTCGGTGGCCGTCTTCTCCGACGCCGACGCGGACGCCCGCCACGTACGGGAGGCCGACACGGCGGTACGGATCGGCCCGGCGCCGGCCGCCGAGAGCTATCTGTCGGTACCGCGACTGCTGGAGGCGGCGGAGCTGACGGGCGCCCAGGCGGTCCACCCCGGGTACGGCTTCCTCGCGGAGAACGCGGACTTCGCACGCGCCTGCGCCGAGGCCGGGCTCGTCTTCATCGGGCCGCCGGCGGACGCGATCTCCCTCATGGGCGACAAGATCCGCGCCAAGGAGACGGTACGGGCGGCAGGGGTGCCGGTCGTCCCGGGGTCGACCGGCAGCGGGCTCACGGATGCCGAACTGGCCGACGCGGCCCGGGAGATCGGCATGCCGGTGCTGCTGAAGCCGAGCGCGGGGGGCGGTGGCAAGGGCATGCGCCTGGTCCGCGACACCGCCGTCCTGGCCGACGAGATCGCCGCCGCCCGCCGTGAGGCCCGCGCCTCCTTCGGCGACGACACCCTCCTCGTCGAGCGCTGGATCGACCGCCCCCGGCACATCGAGATCCAGGTACTGGCGGACGGCCACGGCAACGTCGTCCATCTCGGCGAGCGCGAGTGCTCCCTCCAGCGACGCCACCAGAAGATCATCGAGGAGGCGCCGTCCGTCCTGCTGGACGAGAGCACGCGCGCGTCGATGGGCGAGGCGGCGGTCCAGGCGGCCCGCTCCTGCGGCTACCGGGGCGCGGGCACGGTGGAGTTCATCGTGCCGGGCGGCGACCCGTCCTCGTACTACTTCATGGAGATGAACACCCGCCTCCAGGTCGAGCACCCGGTGACCGAACTGGTGACCGGCCTGGACCTGGTGGAGTGGCAGCTGCGGGTGGCGTCGGGCGAGAAGCTCGCCTTCGCCCAAGCCGACATCGCGCTGACCGGGCACGCGATCGAGGCCCGCCTCTGCGCCGAGGACCCGGCTCGCGGGTTCCTGCCGTCGGGCGGGACGGTGCTGAGGCTGCGGGAGCCGTCGGGCTCCGGCGTCCGCACCGACTCGGGGCTCAGCGAGGGCACCGAGGTCGGCAGCCTCTACGACCCGATGCTCTCCAAAGTCATCGCCTACGGCCCCGACCGCGCGACCGCCCTGCGGAAGCTGCGCGCCGCCCTCGCCGAGACGGTCACCCTGGGCGTGCAGACCAACGCCGGGTTCCTGCGCCGACTGCTGGCCCATCCGGCGGTGGTGGCGGGCGAGTTGGACACGGGGCTGGTGGAGCGGGAGGTCGAGGGACTGGTCCCGGGCGAGGTGCCCGTGGAGGTGTACGAGGCGGCGGCGGCCGTACGACTCGACGCCCTGAAGCCGTCGGGCGACGGCGTGGGCGACGGCTGGACGGATCCCTTCTCGGTACCCAGCGGCTGGCGGCTCGGGGGCACACCGACCCCACCGGCCTTCGACCTGCGAGTGACGGGACTCGAACCCGTCAGTCACGTACTGCGCGGCACCCACACCGTCACCACCGACCAGGTCTCCGTGAGCCTCGACGGCGTCCGCCACACCTTCCACCGGGCCGCCGACTGGCTCGGCCGCGACGGCGACGCGTGGCACGTACGGGACCACGACCCGGTGGCCGCCTCGCTCACCGGAGCCGGGGCGAGCGGCGTCGACTCCCTCACCGCCCCCATGCCCGGCACGGTGACGGTCGTGAAGGTGGCCGTCGGCGACGAGGTGACCGCCGGTCAGAGCCTGCTGGTGGTGGAGGCGATGAAGATGGAGCACGTCATCTCCGCCCCGCACGCCGGCACCGTCGCCGAACTGGACGTGGCGCCGGGCACGACGGTCGCCATGGACCAGGTGCTGGCCGTGATCGAGCCCCACGAGGAGGTGACGGAATGACCGTGGAGCAACTCCCCATGGCGGTACCGGCCCCAGGCAACCTGCCCGCCCGCGTCCGGATCCACGAGGTGGGCGCGCGGGACGGCCTGCAGAACGAGAAGGCGACCGTACCGACGGAGATCAAGGCGGAGTTCATCCGCCGCCTGGCCGACGCGGGCCTGACCACGATCGAGGCCACCAGCTTCGTCCACCCCAAGTGGGTGCCCCAACTGGCGGACGCGGAGCAGCTGTTCCCCCTCGTCAGCGACCTCCCGGTGGCGCTCCCGGTCCTCGTCCCGAACGAACGCGGCCTGGACCGCGCCCTCACCCTGGGCGCCCGCCGCGTGGCCGTCTTCGCCAGCGCCACGGAGTCCTTCGCGAAGGCCAACCTCAACCGGACGGTGGACGAGGCACTGGCCATGTTCGAACCGGTGGTGGAACGGGCGAAGGCAGGCGGCGTCCACGTCCGCGGCTACCTCTCCATGTGCTTCGGCGACCCGTGGGAGGGCCCGGTCCCCCTGGAACAAGTCGTACGGGTCTGCCGGGCGCTGCTCGCCATGGGCTGTGACGAGCTGAGCCTCGGCGACACGATCGGGGTCGCGACACCGGGCCACGTCACCGCCCTGCTCACGGCGCTCAACGAACAACAGGTGCCCACCAGCGCGTTGGGCGTCCACTTCCACGACACCTACGGCCAGGCGCTCGCCAACACCCTCGCCGCCCTCCAGCACGGCGTCACCACCGTGGACGCCTCCGCCGGTGGCCTGGGCGGCTGCCCGTACGCGAAGTCCGCCACCGGAAACCTCGCCACCGAGGACCTCGTGTGGATGCTGCGGGGCCTCGGCATCGACACCGGAGTAGACCTCGGCCGTCTCACCGCCACCAGCGCGTGGATGGCCGCCCACCTGGGCCGACCCAGCCCGTCCCGCACCGTACGAGCCCTCTCCCAGGAAGACTCCGAAGGCTCCGACGACTCCCAAAAGGAGCAGTGACCCGCGATGGACCACCGACTCTCCCCCGAACTGGAAGAACTCCGCCGTACGGTCGAGGAGTTCGCCCACGACGTCGTGGCCCCCAAGATCGGCGACTTCTACGAGCGCCACGAGTTCCCGTACGAGATCGTGCGCGAGATGGGCCGCATGGGGCTCTTCGGGCTGCCGTTCCCGGAGGAGTACGGCGGCATGGGCGGCGACTACCTGGCGCTGGGCCTCGCGCTCGAAGAACTCGCCCGCGTCGACTCCTCGGTGGCCATCACCCTGGAGGCGGGTGTGTCACTGGGCGCGATGCCGATCCACCTCTTCGGCACGGAGGCCCAGAAGCGGGAGTGGCTCCCCCGCCTCTGCTCGGGCGAGATCCTGGGCGCCTTCGGCCTGACCGAACCGGACGGCGGCTCGGACGCGGGCGCGACGCGTACGACGGCGAAGCTCGACCCGGAGACGAACGAGTGGGTGATCAACGGCACGAAGTGCTTCATCACCAACTCGGGCACGGACATCACGGGCCTGGTGACGGTGACGGCGGTCACGGGCCGCACCCCGGAGAACAAACCCCTGATCTCCTCGATCATCGTCCCGTCGGGCACCCCGGGCTTCACGGTCGCGGCACCGTACTCGAAGGTGGGCTGGAACGCCTCGGACACCCGCGAGCTGTCCTTCGCGGACGTCCGGGTCCCGGCGGAGAACCTGCTGGGCGAAGAGGGCCGCGGCTACGCGCAGTTCCTCCAGATCCTGGACGAGGGCCGTATCGCCATCTCGGCCCTCGCGACGGGCCTGGCGCAGGGCTGCGTGGACGAGTCGGTGAAGTACGCGAAGGAACGTCACGCCTTCGGCAGGCCCATCGGCGCCAACCAGGCCATCCAGTTCAAGCTCGCCGACATGGAGATGAAGGCCCACACGGCCCGCCTCGCCTGGCGCGACGCCGCGTCCCGCCTGGTCGCGGGCGAGCCCTTCAAGAAGGAAGCCGCCCTGGCCAAGCTCTACTCCTCGACGATCGCCGTGGACAACGCCCGCGACGCCACCCAGATCCACGGCGGCTACGGCTTCATGAACGAGTACCCGGTCGCCCGCATGTGGCGCGACTCCAAGATCCTGGAGATCGGCGAAGGCACGAGCGAGGTGCAGCGGATGCTGATCGCGAGGGAGCTGGGGCTGGCGGGCTGAGTCGACGCAGGTCAGCGAGGGCCCGAAGGGGCGGTTTTCAGTAGTCTTGCGGTATGGACTACGCGAAGATGCGCGCGATCGCCGAGGAACTCGGGGCCTACGCCGAGCGACTTGAAGGTGCCTGGAGCATCGAGATCGGCCCGTCAGGCCCGATACTGGCCATGATGTGCCCGTCGAAGCGCCATGAGGGCACGGTCCACCGTATCCGCGAGCAACTGAACAAGCAGCTTCGGACCACCTACCCGGGCTACATCTGCGCGACCGGCCCCGAGATCGAACACCCGGGCATCGGGCGCATGCGGCGTCCGGACGCAGTCGTCATTCCCGAGCACGTCCTCGATGAGGAAGGACTCGCCGTAGACGCCACGCAGGTGCTGGCGGTCATCGAGATCGTCTCACCGTCCAACCCGGACAACGACTACAGCGAAAAGCTCGCCGAGTACCCCGCCATGGGCATCGCCCAGTACATGATCGTCGACCCTCGCACCGGCACCATCGAGGTGCACTCCGATCCCTGCAAGAACCGATACGACCGCAAGGACCCGTACATCTTCGGTGACTCGGTGCCGTTCGGTCCCTGGACCGTGGACACTTCGGCCTTCCGTCGCTACGGCAAGGCAGGCAACGGTACGACATCGTCCGGATCGTGACTTGCGGCCGGGGGCATCGAGCAGCGCCAACGAGGGTCCATCACCGGCGAGTTGGACGGTCCGGCGCCTTCGAGCGTCGCCCTCACACGCACCGCTTCAACTTTCACATTCGCGATGCAACCGGCGACTTCACAACCCAATGAGCAGCCCCTGACCCCAACCACCTTCGATGCACAGGTTGCTCACAGAAACAGGCATACGTCGTTACAGGCGTCCCAGCACTCGGAACGGCCCTCTGGACAAGCCGTGAGGTTAGGCTAACCTACCTTCGAACTTGTCCGCGGGCAGCACAGCCCTGTTCGAAAGCAGCCACACATGTCCTACGCCCGTGCCACCCATCTGACCCGCCGCGGCATCCTCGCCGCAGGCGGTGCCCTCGGCCTCGGTGCCGTGCTCGCCGCCTGCGGAGACGAAGACGCCAAGAGCGGTGGTTCGGGCGAGGAGACGGCCGCGGCGAAGTCCGGTCCCTGGTCCTTCAAGGACGACCGCGGCGAGACCGCGAAGGCGGACAAGGTCCCGTCGAACATCGTCGCGTTCGTCGGTGTCGCCGCCGCGCTCCACGACTACGGGATCGCCGTGAAGGGCGTCTTCGGCCCGACGAAGACGAAGGACGGCAAGGCCGACGTCCAGGCCGGCGACCTCGACATCAGCAAGGTGACCATCCTCGGCAACGAGTGGGGCCAGTTCAACATCGAGAAGTACGCGGCCCTCGCCCCCGACGCGCTCCTCACCACGATGTTCGACGACGCGGGCACCCTCTGGTACGTGCCCGAGGAGTCCAAGAAGAAGATCCTCGCCGTCGGCGCGCCGAGCGTCGGCATCTCCGTGTACGACCGCCAGTTGACCGAGCCGCTGCAGCGCATGCTGGAGCTCGCCGAGTCCCTCGGTGCCGACGTGAAGGCCGAGAAGGTCACCTCGGCGAAGAAGCGTTTCGAGGACGCCGCCGCACGGCTGCGCTCCGTCACCAAGGCCAACCCCGACATCAAGGTGCTGGCGGGTTCGGCCGCGCAGGACATCTTCTACGTCTCCGGCTCGAACCTCTCCGCCGACCTGGAGTACTTCAAGGCCCTCGGCGTGAACTTCGTCGAGCCCTCCGCCTCGGCCCTCAAGGCGAGCGGCGGCTGGTTCGAGAACCTGAGCTGGGAGAACGTCGACAAGTACGGCGCGGACATCATCATGATGGACAACCGGTCCTCGGCGATTCAGCCCGCGGACATCACCGAGGCCACGTGGAAGAAGTTGCCGGCGGTGAAGGCGGGGCAGGTCATCGCGCGTGACCCGGAGCCGATTCTTTCTTACGACAAGTGCGTGCCGTTGCTCGAGAACCTTGCCGACGCGATCGAGAAGGCGAAGAAGGTTTCCTGACGCCCGGTGGGGAGCTGCGGGTCCGTTGTGGCTGGTCGCGCAGTTCCCCGCGCCCCTAGCTAGTTGGGCGCACCCCTACGTGGACTACGCGCCCTGACTATCCATCAGGAGCAGAAATGACCACCGCCATCGCCGCCCCCTTCCGTTTCTTCTCCCTTCACGTCGTGCGGGCCCGGCCGCTCGGGCCCTCTCTCGTGCGGGTCACGTTCGCCGGGGACGATCTGCGGGAGTTCCACTCCGACGGCAGGGACCAGTCCCTGTCGCTGTTCCTGCCGCATCCGGGGCAGCCCGAGCCGGTCGTGCCGATCGAGTTGGGATGGGGGTCCCCCCGCTCGAGCGAAGCCGAGAGTGGGGGAGGGTGGTGGCAGGGCTGGCGTGAACTGCCGGACGACGTACGGGCGGTGATGCGCTCGTACACGCTGCGCGCCCTGCGCCGGGATGTCCACGGAGACACCGTCGAGATCGACATCGACTTCGTGCTGCACGGTGTGGAGCCGGGCGCCGCCGTGCCCGCGGGGCCCGCGTCCCGGTGGGCGGCCGGAGCCACCGCCGGCGACCGTGTCCTGCTGCTCGGGCCGGCGATCGCCGACAACCGGGCGATCCGTTTCCGCCCGCCCCAGGGTGCCGACCTGGTGCTGATCTGGGGTGACGAGACTGCCCTTCCCGCCGCCTCCTCGATCCTGGAGTCGCTGCCCGCGGGCACCCGCGCCCGGGTCTGGCTGGAGGTCCACCACGCCGGGGACATCCAGGACCTGTCCACCGAGGCCGATGCCGAGATCACCTGGCTCGTGCGCGTCGAAGGGGCCCCCACGGCCCTCGACGCCATCCGCGACGCCCAACTCCCGCCCGCCGAGCAGCCGTACGCCTGGATCGCGGGCGAGTCCGGCCGCGTGAAGGCGCTGCGCCGCCATCTCGTGCGCGAGCGCGGGATCGACAAGAGGTGCGTGACCTTTGTCGGTTACTGGCGGGAGGGGCTGACGGAGGAGCAGTTGCGCGAGCGAGGGGAGTGACGGCAGTCACGGGTGGGGCG
>NZ_VJZC01000395.1 GCF_009377185.1 Streptomyces spongiae | reverse complement strand
CCCGCACCCGCACCCACCCTGCCGCGCACGCACTCCGCACGGGCGCCTCCGGCCCCCGCTGCTCCGGGGCGACCCTGTGGCACCCCTGTCACCGGAGGACGCTACGCTGCCCCTCAACACCCTTGATCGGCCCGCCCCCGCGGCCACGGCGTGTCCGTCGGCCTCCCACGAGCAGCGCTTGGACCACCTAACTCCATGTCTTGGTTTGAATCCCTCATCCTCGGACTCGTCCAGGGGCTGACGGAGTTCCTCCCCATCTCCTCCAGCGCGCACCTGCGCCTGACCGCTGCGTTCTCCGGCTGGGAGGACCCCGGTGCCGCCTTCACGGCGATCACGCAGATCGGCACGGAAGCCGCCGTGCTGATCTACTTCCGCAAGGACATCGTGAACATCATCTCGGCGTGGTCCCGCTCGCTGGTGAACAAGGAGATGCGCGGCGACCACGACGCACAGATGGGTTGGCTGGTGATCGTCGGCTCGATCCCGATCGGCGTGCTCGGCGTGACGCTCAAGGACCAGATCGAGGGCCCGTTCCGCGATCTGCGCCTCACCGCCACGATGCTGATCGTCATGGGCATCGTCCTCGGTGTCGCCGACCGGCTGGCGGCACGCGACGAGGCGGGCGGCAAGCACCGGGCACCCAAGCAGCGCAAGACGCTCGACCAGCTGACCATCCGGGACGGTCTGATCTACGGCATCTGCCAGGCCATGGCCCTCATCCCGGGCGTCTCCCGCTCCGGCGCCACGATCAGCGGCGGCCTGCTCATGGGCTACAAGCGCGAGGCCGCGGCCCGCTACTCCTTCCTGCTCGCCATCCCGGCGGTGCTCGCCTCCGGTGGCTACGAACTCAAGGACGCGATGGAAGGCGGCCACGTCACCTGGGGGCCGACGATCTTCGCCACCGTCATCGCGTTCGTGGTCGGCTACGCGGTGATCGCGTGGTTCATGAAGTTCATCTCCACCAAGAGCTTCATGCCGTTCGTCTGGTACCGCATCGCCCTCGGGATCGTGATCATCGTGCTGGTGTCGATGGGCGAGCTGAGCCCGCACGCGGCGGAGTCGTCGGGCTGACGGCCCCGGGCGACCGGGCGGGACCGGAACGCTACCCACTCCGAAGGCCCGAACTCCCCATCGTGACCAACTACATACCCCGCGAGTAGCCGCGCGGTAGCGCACTGTCAGTCGTTGCGCCTACGCTAATCGGCATGTCCCCCGATTCGATGACCCCTGGTTCCGTGCGGTCCGCTGCCGACTTAAACGAGCAGATCCGAGCGCTGTGGATGCGCGCGGGTGGTTCGCTGTCGGCGCAGGAGAGGGCCGAGTACGAACTGCTGGTCGTCAAGTGGGCCGCGGCGATACGCGGAGAGGTCATCGAGGCGGCGTGAGGGCCACCGGCGGGCCGAGGGACCCGCGTCGACACCAAGGGAATTCGGGTTGAGAACCGATGCCGGACATCCAGATCCCGCCCCGTCACCCGGAACCGTCATCTTCCTGAACGGCACGTCAAGTTCGGGCAAGTCGAGCATCGCCACCGAGCTGCTCCGGACCCTCGACGAGCCGTACTTCCACCTCCCCGTGGACGCGTTCCACGCGATGCGGACGCGTCGGGAGATGTCTCCCGAGCAGCTCCCCACCGTTCTGCACAACACCTGGCGCGGCTACCACCGGGCGGTGGCCGGAATGGCCGCCGGCGGCAACAACGTCGTCATGGACCACGTGTTGAGCGAGGAATGGCGGCTACGGGACTGTCTCGATCTCCTCGTCCCGCAGGACGTCGTGTTCGTCGGAGTCCGCTGCCCGCGCGACGAGCTCGAACGGCGGGAGCGCGAGCGTGGTGACCGGCCGCCCGGCCTGGCCGTACGGCAGTTGGCCCTGGTGCACGCGCACGGCGTGTACGACGTCGAGTGCGACACCAGTCGCGCCGACCCCCACGAATGCGCCCGTCTCATCAAGGAGTTCCTGCCGCGCCGTCCCACGCCCACGGCTTTCCAGCGGCTGCGCGAGAAGGACGCCTCAGCGCTTTCCGAATGACGCCGGTCTCTTACGGAACCCTGAACTCGATCTGGCTGATGGCCGGTCCGTCCCCGGTGACCTGGCCCTCGCCGATCGCTTCCGTCCAGGAACCGTCCTGTTGGAGTTTCGCCAAAACCGCGGGGGAAAGACTGACGGTGATCTGGATACCGCCCTCGGAAGCAGGGGCGCGGTCTATTCGGACTTCATGACTCATGCCGCCGACGTTACCCACAACCACACGGTCGGCATGGGCAGTTGGACTTTTACCCGGGGTCGTGAAGCTATGGGCCGATCGGTCCTGTCTTGTCGGCGGAATGTCGTCCGCCGCCGCAACATCGGCAACCTTTTCGGCAACCTTTTCGGACCCCACGACCACTGATGAGTCGGAAGCTCCTTCACCGGAGTCCCTCACCGAACCGACGTGTGTTCCCGAACCACGCAAGGACTCATCCGTGGCATCCTCCTACCGCTCTCCGCGCCGCAGGCGGCGCGCCGCCGTCCTCTCCGCCGCCGTGGCGGCCGTCGCACTCGTCGTGTCCCTCGTACTGGCCTTCCGCCCCGACCACGAGGCCGATGACGGCCCTGCCGCGGCCACGCCCGTCGCCGGCACCCAGGTGACCGTGTCTCCCAAGGCACCGCGGCGGAAGCCGTCCCCGGCGTCACCGTCACCGACCGCGACGGCCGCTGCGACCACCCCATCGGCTGCGACCGCCTCACCGGCGAAGCCATCGGCCACACGCACCCCACCGACCGTTTCCGCCACCGCACCCTTGGCGGGACGAATCCGGCCCGAGGTCGCCTATCGGGGAGTCGCCACCTTCTACGACGCCGGGACCGGCGACGGCGCCTGCCTCTACGGCCCGAGCGACGACCTCATGGTCGCCGCGATGAACCACACCGACTACGAGTCGTCCAAGGCGTGCGGGGCGTATGTGCGCGTCCGCGCGGCGGGCGGTGCCTCCGTCACGGTCCGGATCACCAACGAATGCCCCCTGCCCTGCGCACCCGGGCAGCTCGACCTCAGCGCACAGGCCTTCGCGAAACTCGCTGACCCCTCGCGCGGCCAGATCCCCATCACGTGGACCTTGCTGAGCCCCAGCACGTCCGACACGGTCTCGATCCGCTACAAGACGGGGTCGAGCCGCTACTGGTGCGCCCTCCAGGTGATCGGCCACCGGAACCCGACGGCACGACTGGAGGTCCGTGCCGGCGGCGGCTGGCGCCGGCTGCCGCGTACGGAGTACAACTACTTCCTCTCCGCCGACGGCGGCGGGTGCGGCGGCGCGATCAGGATCACCGACATCTACGGAGAACGGCTGACCGTCAACGGGATCGCACTGCGGCCGGACGTCGAACAGCCGACCAGGGTCCAGTTCGCCAGGCACTGACACACACCGTCGGCTGACACTGCACTCCGTTGCCACCGAATATCCCCCTGCAGGCCCCTTGGCGCGGCCCGCCACCTCCCTCAACACTGAGCCGATGACGCAGCGTGTGGAGCTCGCGACCGTGATGGACCGGCTCGCCGTGGACGAACTGATCACCGAGTACGCCGTGGCGGTGGACGACGGCGACTGGGCGACGTACCGAGGGCTGTTCGCCCCGGACGGGCGCGCGGACTACCGCTCGGCCGGAGGAATCGAGGGGGATGCCGTCGAAATCGCCGGATGGCTTGCGGAGAGCATGGAGCTGTTCCCCATGCGGCAGCACCTGATCGTCAACCGGCGCGTCCGCTTCGGCACCCTGGAGCACGACACGGGCGACACGGCCCACGTCCAGGCGGACTACGTCAACCCGATGCGGTTCGCCGGGCACGACGGCGGATCCAGGGCTCCTGACTTCGTGTGCGGCGGTCGTTACGCCTTCGTCCTGGTGCGTACGTACGAGGGCTGGCGGCTGCGCGAGGTGGTGGTCAGGGAGAAGTGGCGCCACTCGCCCGAACGACAGCCCGCCACGCCCTGAGCGGCCCCGGACAGCCTGAGCGGCCCCGCACAGAAGGCCCGCCACACCCCCGGGGGGACCCGCGCGGAGATCGGCGTGGCCGGAGATCACCTGTCGGAGATCGTCTGCTGCGCGCACACTGGGGGTACGCACCACCACCGGGGAGGGAGGCGCTGCATGAGGTTGCCCGATCGCTGGCTCACCTCCCCCTGGCGGCGCGGCTTGCTGGCCGTGTCGTCCGGGGCCCTGCCGATGTTCACGTTCCCGGCAGCGTCCCTGTGGTGGTTCGCGTACGTCGCCCTGGTGCCGTGGATATTGCTGGCCCGCTCGGCGCCCACGGGCAGGCGGGCCGCGTACGACGGCTGGCTGGGCGGTCTCGGCTTCATGGTGGCCGTGCACCACTGGCTGTTTCCGAGCCTGCACGTGTTCACGTTCGTGATAGCCGCGCTGCTGGGTGCGCTGTGGGCGCCCTGGGGCTGGCTGGTGCGCCGGTTCCTGGCCGGTGTGCCCTCAGCCGGGCGGGTGGTGGCCGCGCTGGTCGTCCTGCCGTCGGGCTGGCTGATGGTGGAACTCGTACGGTCCTGGCAGGGGCTGGGCGGGCCCTGGGGGCTGCTCGGGTCCAGTCAGTGGCAGGTGGAGCCGGCGCTGCGGCTGGCCTCGGTCGGCGGGGTGTGGCTGCTCAGCTTCCTGGTCGTGGCGGTCAACGTCGCCGTCGCCGTGCTCGTCGCGGTACGGAGCTCCCGAGTTCCCGCGGTCGCCGGGCTCGTCGCGACGGCCGCCGTCACCTCCGCGGCCTGGGTGTGGTCGCCGCGACCCGACGTGGACGGGCAGGCGCGGATCGCCGTCGTGCAGCCCGGTGTCCTCCCCGGCCCCGAGGAGCGGTTCGCCCGCGAGGAGGCACTCACCCGCGAGCTCGCCGGGCAGGACCTGGACCTGATCGTCTGGGGCGAGAGCAGCGTCGGCTACGACCTCGCCGACCGCCCCGACCTCGCTAAACGTATCGTCGCGCTGTCCCGCGAGACGGGGGCCGACATTCTGGTGAACGTCGACGCCCGCCGCTCCGACCGCCCCGGCATCTACAAGAGCTCGGTACTCGTCGGACCACAGGGCTCCACCGGCGAGCGGTACGACAAGATGCGGCTGGTGCCCTTCGGCGAGTACGTGCCCTTCCGTTCCGTGCTCGGCTGGGCCACCTCGGTCGGCAAGGCGGCGGGCGAGGACCGCATGCGGGGCACCGAGCAGGTCGTGATGAACGTGGGGAACGGGCTGAAGGTGGGCCCGATGGTGTGCTTCGAGTCCGCGTTCCCCGACATGAGCCGCCATCTCGCCCGGGACGGCGCCCAGCTGCTGCTCGCCCAGTCGGCGACCTCCACCTTCCAGCACAGCTGGGCCCCCGAGCAGCACGCGTCGCTGGCCGCGTTGCGGGCCGCCGAGACCGGTCGCCCGATGGTGCACTCGACACTCACCGGTGTCTCCGCGGTCTACGGCCCGAGCGGCGAGCGCATCGGCTCCTGGCTCGGCACGAGCGCGAGCACGTCGGAAGTGTACGAGGTGCCGCTGGCGGACGGTGTCACGCCGTACGCCCGGTTCGGTGAGTGGCCGGTGTACGCGGCGGTGCTGGTGCTGGTCGTGCTGGGTGCCGTCGAGGGCGGACGGGCCGTGCGGCTCAGGAGGACGGCTCCTGCACCGCCCGAACGACCCGCTCGCACAGTTCGTGAGTCGCCAGCGCGTCACGGGCGCTGAGCGCCTTGCCCGCGCGGACGGCGTCGAGGAAGGCGAGCACCGCCTGCTCGATGCCGCGCTGCCGGGCGACCGGCACCCAGTCGCCGCGCCGTCGTACGGTCGGCTGTCCCTTGTGGTCGATGACCTCGGCGAGATTGACGACCTGGCGCTTGGTGTCCTGTCCGGACACCTCCAGGATCTCCTCGGCCGAGCCGCTCAGCCGGTTCATCACCCCGAGCGCCGTGAAGCCGTCCCCGGACAGCTGGAGCACGACGTGGTGCAGCAGTCCGTCCTCGGTACGGGCGCGCACGGTCACGTCGTCGATCGGTCCGGGCACCAGGAACCGCAGGGTGTCGACGACGTGGATGAAGTCGTCGAGGATCATCGTGCGCGGCACCTCGGGCAGGCCGACACGGTTCTTCTGCATCAGGATCAGCTCGCGCGGGTGGTCCGCGCACTGCGCGTAACCGGGTGCGTAACGCCGGTTGAAGCCCACCGCCAGGGCCAGGTCGCGCTCCTCCGCGAGCTCCACCAGGCGTTCGGAGTCGGCGAGTTCGTAGGCGAGCGGCTTGTCGACGTACGTGGGGACGCCCGCCTCCAGGAGCCGCGCGACGATCTCCGGGTGCACGTCGGTGGGCGCGTGGACGAAGGCCGCGTCGAGGTCCTGGGCGAGCAGGGCGTCGAGGTCGGCGTGGAGCCGCTCCGCGGGGAGGTGGAGGCTGTCGGCGACCCGGTGGAGCGTCGCGGGCGTCCGCGTCTGCAGGTGCAGTTCGAGCCCCGGCTGGGTGGTGAGGACCGGCAGGTACGCCTTCTGCGCGATGTCGCCGAGTCCGATGCAGCCGACCTTCACAGGGATCTCCCGTCCAGCGTCCGTGGGCGCGGGGCTTCTCGTAGGGCTAGGGCGTGCCGGCACGTGCCTCGTCGGAAGCATACGGCGGCGGTGGCGGGCGCCAGTCGGCGATCCCGTCGAAGCTCCGCAGGAGCAGCCCCGGTGCTGCCTTGGAGAACGCTGCGACCACGGCGTCGCGCACGGCCGTGCCGGCGCGGCCGGACATCATGTTGAGCCGGGCGACCCCCACCGCCTTGCGGGCGATCGCCGTCGTACGGGGCTGTCGTGCGGCCGAGTACGCGGCGAGGTCACCGGCGTGGACGGCGAGCACGATCGCGTCCTCGACGGCCTGGTTGCCGCCCTGCCCGAGGGTCGGCGGCATGGCGTGCGCGGCGTCCCCGAGCAGCGCGACCCGGCCACGGTGGAAGGCGGGCAACGGCTCGGCGATGTGGTGGACGTCGTGGCGCAGCACGTCCTCGGGGCGGGCAGCCTCGATGACCTGCGGGACCGGGTCGTGCCAGGTGCCGAACCGGCGCACGAGTTCGGCCCGCTCGTCGTCCGGCGCGTGTCCTTGGGCGGGGGTCATGGCGGCGGCGTACGCGTACACCCGGCCGTCCTTGAGCGGGTGCGTGCCCCAGATGCGGCCCCGGCCCCAGGTCTCGTGCGAGGTCACGTTGCCGGGGTGCAGTCCCGGTACCGGGATGACGACGCGCCACGTGGTGAACCCGGCATAGACGGGGCCGGGGTGGCTGGGGAAGAGCGCGCGGCGTACGGCGGAGTGGATGCCGTCGGCGCCGACGACCAGGTCGGCCTCCAGCTCGCCGTCAGGAGTGCTGACACGGGCGGGCCGGTCCGGGCCTCCGGGGTCGGTGAGGGTCCCGGGGCTGGACAGCCGGACGGCGTCCTCGGGGAGCCGGGCCGCCAGCCGGTCGACGAGTGTGGAGCGGTGGAGCAGGACGAGCGGTCCGCCGAAGCGTTCGGCCAGAGCGGTGGCGTCGGCGCGCGACAGCCACCGTCCGCTCGGGGTACGCACCCCTCCGTCCCCTTGCCAGGCAGCGAGGCCGCGGATCTCGTCGCCGAGTCCGATGACGTCGAGGGCCCGCAGGGAGTTGGGCGCGAGGGAGATCGCGGCGCCCACCGGTTCCAGTGAGCGGGCCCGTTCCAGGACGGTGACGTGCCGGCCGCTCCGGTGCAGGGCCACCGCCGCGGTGAGTCCTCCGATGCCACCTCCGATGATCACGGCGCGGGACGCGCTGCGCTGCTGTGCCATGGCTCCTCCTCGTGCACTCCGTGCCGGCGAGAAATCAGGCGAGAGAGATCACTACACCTGTAGTCACGTTCCTTCCGACCGTACTACAGATGTAGTCCCTGGGGTAGGTTGACCTCATGCCCGTACGCAACTCCGGCCCCTCCCGCGCCGCCCTCATCGCCGACACCGCCCTCGCCCTGCTCGCCGAGCGCGGGATGCGCGGCCTCACCCACCGGGCCGTCGACGAGGCGGCGGGGCTCCCGCAGGGCTCGACCTCGAACCTGGCGCGCACCCGGCAGGCCCTGCTGGAGATCGCCGTGCGGAGGCTGGCCGAGCGGGAGGCCCAGGTCCTCACGCCGGACGAGATGCCGGCCCCCCGGGGCGGACTCGACGGCCTCGTGGACGGGCTCGCCCTCGCCCTGCACCGCTATCTGACCGGTCACCGCGAGCTGCTGGTCGCCCGCTACGAACTCGCCCTGGAGGCCACCCGGCGTCCCGAGCTGCGGGAGTTCTACGACGCGGCCGGGAAGCGGTTCCGTGATCCGCTGACCGCGCTGGTGAGCACGGCGGGTTCGCCGGACCCGGCCCGGCACGCGCTGTCGCTGGTCGCGTACTGCGACGGGATGATGTTCTCGTGCGTGGCGGGGTCGTTCCACGCGGCCGTGCCGACTCTGGAGGAGCTGCGGAAGGGTTTCCAGGAGTTGATGAGCGGGATGCTGGGCCACTGACTCCGGACCGGCCGACCGGCTCCCGGCTGGCCGCGTTCCGGCAAATGTGTGGTGCCACGTGGGCCGCTCCAGCAAGATGCACGTCATGACGATCAAGCGCACCGAGCCCGCGACCGACGCCGACGAACGATCCATGCTGGAGGGCTTCCTCGACTACCACCGCCAGACACTGGAGTGGAAGTGCGAGGGCCTGGACGACGCCCAGCTCAGGACCGCCTCGGTGCCGCCCTCCGAGCTCTCCCTGATGGGGCTCGTACGGCACATGGCGGACGTGGAGCGCAGCTGGTTCCGCAGGGTGCTCGCCGACGAGGACGTGGCGCCCCTCTACTACAGCGACGAGGACCGGGACGGCGAGTTCCACCTCACCGACACGGACACCTGGGAGGACGCGTACACCACCTGGCAGGCCGAGATAGCGGCGGCCCGGACGAGCGCGGCACGCTTCGCCCTGGACGACGCCAGTCAGGGCAGGAACGGATTCACCGAGGAGCCCCTCACCCTTCGGTGGATCTACACCCATATGATCGAGGAGTACGCACGGCACAACGGTCACGCGGATCTGCTCCGGGAGCGCGTCGACGGTGCCACCGGCGAGTGACAGCGTCACCCGTGCGGGGCATCCCTGGCCCGTCTCCTCCCCAGATCGGTTCGGACACAGCAGAGTTGCGCGCGTGCATCGAACGACGACCACCACAGCGCTCCTGGCCACCATGGCTGCCGCGGCTCTCTCCGGCTGTGTGACCATTCAGCGCCCTCCCCCGCCCGATGTGGCGCCCGTGCCGTCCCGTCCGTCGGCGCCACTCCCCGAGGGTCGTACCGGACCCCAGGTCGTGCAGGCCCCGGCCCAGGAGGCGCTGGAAC
>NZ_VJZC01000394.1 GCF_009377185.1 Streptomyces spongiae | reverse complement strand
AAGAGACATTCCCAACCAGACGGAGCGCTACGGTTCAAGAATCCGCGGCGACAACGCCCCGCACGGCAGCAGATCGACCTCCGCCCCCGCGTCCCGCAGATCGGTCAGCACCAGCTCGTCGTACATGAGCAACCCCGTGGTCTCGGGCCAGACGACCGCCCACAGCCACAGGCCGCGCGCCTCTCCGGCGAAGACGGCCCGGTCGTCGGGCGTGCCGGAGACATGCCAGAGCGGGGTGGGGCGACCGGCGGCCAGGACCTTGGCCTGGGGCGGCTTCTCGACGCTCATGTACGGGCCGGGGTCGGGTCCGTCGATGCCGGCGTACCGCGCGCCGAGCCCGACGCCGAGTTCCTCCGCGATGAGTACCAGCTCGCCCACGCCACCGAGAGGGCCCGGACCGGAGCAGGCCACGAGGGTCGCGCGACCGCCGCTGCGCTCGTCCCCCGCGAAGGCCGCGCCGGTGAACAGCCAGCCGACCGGTAGCGGCCACGGCATCCACACCGGCACCCGGGCACGGTGCACCACGACGCTGAGGGCCTCGACGCTGGGCGGGATCACGGGCTGCAGCGGATGCACGGTCCCGTGCACATCGCACTGCCAGGCATCGGAGAAGAGTCCGGGAGCCCTGACCCGGCCACCGCACTTCGGGCAACTGGGTTCGCCCCTCATAGGGCTCAACGGTCCTCCCCGTCCTTCCTCGCGTCAAGGACGATCACCCGTCCGGTGGGGCCCGATCATCGGACGAACGAGATCCGAATTAGATGTAACTTGCATTAGTTAGTCGCTCTAACTTAATATGTGTATGTACCAACGATCTCTGCGGTGATGGAGGAGAGCAGCATGAACAGGAGTACAGGAGGCACAGGCGGGCTCCTGCGGCAGCCGAAGTCCGTCTGGGCGACCGCGGGGGCGTCCGTCGTCGCCTTCATGGGCATCGGTCTCGTCGATCCGATCCTGCCGTCCATCGCCAGCGGCCTCGACGCCACGGCCGGCCAGGTCTCGCTGCTCTTCACCTCGTACTTCCTGATCACCGCCGTCGCGATGCTGGTGACCGGCTTCGTCTCCAGCCGCATCGGCGGCCGGAAGACCCTGCTGCTCGGTCTCGCGCTCGTGGTGGTCTTCGCGGGCCTGTCCGGCACCTCCGGGTCGGTCGGCGAACTGGTGGGCTTCCGCGCCGGCTGGGGGCTCGGCAACGCGCTGTTCGTGTCCACGGCACTCGCGGTCATCGTCGGCGCGGCGGCCGGGGGCAGCGCCACCGCGATCCTTCTGTACGAGTCGGCCCTGGGTCTCGGCATGGCGTGCGGGCCTCTGGTGGGCGCGCTGCTCGGGGACGCCAGCTGGCGGTACCCGTTCTTCGGGACCGCGTTCCTGATGGCGATCGGGTTCCTGTGCATCACGGCGTTCCTGAAGGAACAGCCGAGGCCCGCGCGGAAGACGGGACTGCTCGACCCGGTCAAGGCGCTCGGCCACGGCGGTCTCGCCTCGGCGGCGGTCTCGGCGTTCTTCTACAACTACACGTTCTTCACCGTGCTGGCCTTCACGCCGTTCGTGCTGGACATGAGCCCGTACCGGTCGGGCGCGGTGTTCTTCTGCTGGGGCGTGCTGCTGGCGGTCTTCTCGGTGATCGTGGCGCCGCGGCTGCAGGAGCGGTTCGGTTCACTGAAGGTGCTGGGCGGTTCGCTGGTACTGCTCGCGGCGGACGTACTCGTCCTCGGGTACGGCGACCACACCACCGCCGTCGTCTGCACGGTCCTGTCGGGTGCGTTCATCGGCGTGAACAACACGGTCTACACGGAGCTGGCTCTGGGCGTCTCGGACGCGCCGCGGCCCGTGGCGAGCGCCGGGTACAACTTCGTGCGGTGGTTCGCGGCCGCGGCCGCCCCGTTCTTCGCGCCGAAGATCGAGGAGTGGACCGACGTCCACGTTCCCTTCGTGGTCGCCTCGGTGACTGCCGTGGCGGGCGCCGTCGTCGTCCTCGTACGGCGCCGGGCGCTCACGCACGAAGCGGAGGAGCACCAGTCGCAGCACGCCATGGAGGACAGTGTCGCCGTCTTCGCCAACTGACAGGCGGAGCCGGGCACTCGGGCGCGTCCGACTGGCCGTCAGTGGTCAACTGCTCGACGGAGGGCATGTTTTCGGCCACATGCGAGGGTCAGTCCAGGGACACCGACGGACGGGACGGATCGCGAAGGTCCGTCCCGTTCGTGAGCCAGCGCTCCTGAAGGGCCTGGGCTCCGTGGACGCGCTTCCAGGCGGCCTCGTTCGGGGTCATCGGGAGGAGCGGCAGGAAGCGCACGGGGTCGGCCGGGGCGTCCAGTTCCAGGTCCTCCACCAGGCCGCCGGACTCGGCCACCAGGACGGAGGTGAACGGCGCTCCGGGCCACAGGGGCTCCCCCACGTCGAGCGAGGCGCCCGGGGCCACGACCACGCCCTCGACCTGCGGCGACGCGGCGAGCACGGCCAGCGGGCGGAGCACCTTGCCGGTGTCGGCGCCGCCGCCGCGCCGCACCGTGAGGATCAGCTCGGCACGCGGGCCCGCGACCGGGTCGGCGAGCACCGCGGTGGGGTCGGCCATCGGCTGGGCGGACATGCCGAGCGTGGCGTAGCGGACGATGTCGTCCTCTGTGAAACGGAGCACCTCGATGCGGTCCGTGCCGAGGAAGGTGACCGCGGCGCGCGCGTCCGGTTCGCCCAGCGCAGAGCGCAAACGGGCCTCCACCAAAGGAAGAACATCAGCCATGAGCCGAGCATAGAACTCGTCAGCAACGGGCAAAGCAGCGCCTTGGCTCCGAGGGCGGCTGTTACTCTTGAGCGCCGGTCAGGGCAGCACGCAGGAGCGTCGCCCTCAAGCCCTGACCCACTGAAACTCCCCTACGGGGACCGGGGACCCTGTGGGTCCCGGGAATGGATCGTCCCTTACGGGGGACCGGCCGGAGGAGGTGGGGCTGCAATGGATCGAAGTCGACCGTGCAGTAGGACCCGCTCTTCCGCCCATCGCGTTCCGTAATTCCGGATCTGGCTGTCGCTCCGTCGGCCGCCGCCTCCCGCACTCGCGTCGCATCCGCTGTCGTGTCGCCCGTGCACAACGGAAGAGCACTTCGTTCCACCTGATCCGACCGATCCACGGGACTTCGTCGACCCGGCTCGAAACCAAACCCGAGCCCGATCTCGTCGTTCCATCCGATCCGTCCGATCTGTCTTGATCTGAATCAAGCGAAGCTGCCACCGCGACGGTGCGGTGCTCCCCGCTTTGTGGACGTGCCAAACATCCTTCCCCTACCTAAAGGGTGGGGAGACCCCTGGTCAGGACGTCCCCATTCCGGGCAGTTCCAACCGCCGTCGGCGGCCTTTCGTTGCGAAGGAGCCAGCCATGTCGATGATCCGTGACCTGCGAGCCGCGGTCCGCCCCCGTCCGTCGCTCCGCAAGGACGGCACGCCGTACGACACCGCGTGCGCGGCCGAGACCAACTCCGCCGTCGTGGACTGCGCCGTCTACCGCGACGGCGAACGCCGCACCGCCGACCGGAACCTGACGCCGCACGAGGCGATCCGTCAGGTGCGCCGGGACGGAGGGTTCGTGTGGATCGGTCTGCACGAGCCGTCCGAGGCCGAGTTCGCCGACATCGCGGCCGAGTTCGGGCTGCACCCGCTGGCCGTGGAGGACGCGGTCCACGCGCACCAGCGGCCGAAGCTGGAGCGGTACGACGACACCCTGTTCACGGTCTTCAAGACCGTCCACTACGTGGAGCACGACGAGCTGACCTCCTCCAGCGAGGTCGTCGAGACCGGTGAGGTCATGTGCTTCACCGGACGGGACTTCTTCATCACCGTGCGGCACGGCGGGAGGGGCTCCCTGCGGGCGCTGCGGCACCGGCTGCAGGAGGACCCGGAGCTGCTCGCCAAGGGCCCGTCGGCGGTGCTGCACGCCATCGCGGACCACGTCGTGGACGGGTACATCGCGGTCGCCGAGGCCATGCAGGACGACATCGACGAGGTGGAGACGGAGGTCTTCTCCCCGGGCCGCAAGGGCGGGCCGCGCGGTACCGACGCGGGCCGGATCTACCAGCTCAAGCGCGAGGTGCTGGAGTTCAAGCGCGCGGTGTCGCCCCTGGTGCGGCCGATGCAGCTGCTGAGCGAGCGCCCCATGCGGCTGATCGACCCGGACATCCAGAAGTACTTCCGGGACGTCGCCGACCACCTCACCCAGGTCCAGGAGCAGGTCCTCGGCTTCGACGAGCTGCTCAACTCGATCCTCCAGGCGAACCTGGCGCAGGCCTCGGTGGCGCAGAACGAGGACATGCGCAAGATCACGTCATGGGCCGCGATCATCGCCGTACCGACGATGGTGTGCGGGGTGTACGGCATGAACTTCGACTACATGCCGGAGACGCACTGGAAGTTCGGCTACCCGCTGGTGCTGACCGTCACCGTGGCCATCTGCTTCGGCATCCACCGCGCGCTGAAGCGCAACGGGTGGCTGTAACCAGGGCTGGTTAGTCTTGGTCCATGACCGCGACCGGCAATGACACGCTGCTCGACCGGGCCCTCGTCGAGGAGGCCACCAAGAAGTCCGGGCTCATCTGGGTCCAGGGCACCGGCGCGCCGACTCGCGCGCTGTGGCACGTCTGGCACGAGGGCGCGGCGTGCGTGATCGGCGACGGTCCCGGTGAGCAGCCGCTGCCGGGGCTGGTGGACGGCGCCGAGGCGGTCGTGACGGTCCGCAGCAAGGACAAGGGCGGGCGCCTCGCCTCCTGGACGGCGAAGGTCGTCGAGCTGGCTCCTGGGTCCCCCGCCTGGGAGGCCGCGGTCGCCGAGCTGAAGGGCAAGCGGCTGAATGCCCCGGACGGTGAGGCGATGCCGGAGCGGTGGGCCCGCGAGTGCCGGGTGCTCCGCCTGGAGCCGACGGGAGGGGTGGGGGCGCTGCCGGATTCCTCGCTGGCGGCGGCGCCGCTTCCGAGTCCGGCTGTCACTCGTCGTCCTATGCCGGCCGGGCTTCACCGTCTGCTGCTCAAGAAGCGTCGGCGTTCCTGAGGCCGGTTTTCGGGTGCGGGTCCGTTGTGGCTGGTCGCGCAGTTCCCCGCGCCCCTAAAAAACGCGCAGTTCCCCGCGCCCCCAAGAACCGCGCAGTTCCCCTCGCCCCCAAGAACCGCGCAGTTCCCCGCGCCCCCAAAGAGACTCGAAGTTCCCCTCGCTCCCAAAGAGACTCGAAGTTCCCCGCGCCCCCAAGAAGACTCGAAGTTCCCCGCGCCCCTAAGAAGCCGTTCCCGCGCCCCAAGAAGAAG
The DNA here is from genome assembly GCF_009377185.1 of Streptomyces spongiae. Lineage (GTDB taxonomy): Bacteria > Actinomycetota > Actinomycetes > Streptomycetales > Streptomycetaceae > Streptomyces > Streptomyces spongiae. The sequence continues at coordinate 4,075 of NZ_VJZC01000394.1, read as the reverse complement.
GGCCTACGACGACGGCAGCTGCTTGCCGTAGTCCACGACCTCGTCGTCCTCGGGTTCCTTGAGGGGGAAGGACTTGCCCCAGTCGGTGAGGCGGATCGTGCCCGCGTCGCCTGCCCGGACGAGGAGGAGGGGGTACGGGGTGCCCTCCAGGGACACGTCGAGGGTGCCGCCTGAGCCCTCGTCGCCGGTGAGGCGGATCGTGGGGATGCCGGACTGCTCGTAGCGGCCGTCCGTCGCGAGGTCGCCGTGCAGCGTCAACAGGCCCGCCAGCAGGACGTCCTTGTCCGTGAAGCCGCTGAAGCGCTGGTACGCCGGGTCCCCCGTCGGCACCTTCACATACATCCCGTCCAGTTTGTCGGCGGCGGCCGCGTCCGACTCGCTGTCGTCGCCCTTGCCGTCCTCGTGGTCCCAGAACTCCTTGTCGGCCTTCAGGAACAGGTGCTCGCCGACCTTCAGCAGCCGGAACGTCGAACCCTCCGTCGTCACCGAGCCCGTACCGCCGTTCTTCGCGAGACGCATGTCCAGCTTGTACGTGCGGCCGCTGCTCACCACCGTCCCGGACAGCCGCACGGCGTCCGCCGCCTTCGCGGCCGCCGTCGTCCGGCTCTGGATCTTCGCGGGCGACAGTTTCCCGACCCCGTTCGTGCCCTCGTCGGGGTCCTCGCTGCACCCCGTCAGCCCGGCCCCGGCAGCCACCAGCGCACAGATCGCGCTGACCATCGCGGCCCTTCGGGTACGGGCAATCGCAGTCACAGGTGGGACACCTCTCGTACGGGGGTACTCAACGGCGTACCGCAGCGTACCGGTGCGTCGCGCGCCCCTCGGAGGCAGTCCGTCCGCACCGCTCACCAGGGCGTATCCGACCGGGACGGGCTAGCCTGAAGCCCACGTTGGCGGACAATCCCGTAGGAAACGGAGGCGTGGCACATGGCGGCCGGCGCGCCCCGGATCTTCGTCTCCCACCTCTCCGGCATCGCTGTCTTCGACCCCAGCGGAGACCAGGTGGGCCGCGTCCGCGACCTCGTCGCCATGCTCCGCGTCGGTCGCAAGCCGCCGCGGCTGCTGGGGCTGGTCGTGGAGCTGACGACCCGGCGCCTCATCTTCTGGCCCATGACCCGGGTCACCGGCATCGAGTCGGGGCAGGTCATCACCACGGGGGTGCTGAACGTCCGGCGGTTCGAGCAGCGGCCCACCGAGCGGCTGGTCCTCGGTGAGCTCCTGGACCGGCGGGTACGGCTCGTGGAGACCGGGGAGGAGGTGACGGTCCTCGACGTCTCCGTGCAGCAGCTGCCGGCCCGCCGGGAGTGGGAGATCGACCGCGTCTTCGTACGGAAGGGGAAGAGCGGTACCTTCCGCCGCAGCAGAGGAGAGACGCTGACCGTCGAGTGGTCCGCCGTCACGGGGTTCTCGCTGGAGGAGCAGGGGCAGGGTGCCGAGAGCCTGCTGGCCACCTTCGAGCAGCTGCGGCCCGCCGACCTCGCCAACGTGCTGCACCACCTGTCCGCCAAGCGCCGCGCCGAGATCGCCTCCGCCCTCGACGACGACCGTCTCGCCGACGTCCTGGAGGAGCTGCCGGAGGACGACCAGATCGAGATCCTCGGCAAGCTCAAGGAGGAGCGGGCCGCGGACGTTCTGGAGGCCATGGATCCGGACGACGCCGCCGATCTGCTCTCCGAGCTTCCGGAGGAGGACAAGGAGCGGCTGCTGGCGCTGATGGAGCCGGACGAGGCCGCCGACGTACGCAGGCTGATGGCGTACGAGGAGAAGACGGCCGGCGGGCTCATGACCACGGAGCCCATCGTGCTGCGGCCCGACGCGACGGTCGCCGACGCGCTCGCCCGGGTCCGCAACCCCGACCTCTCCCCCGCGCTCGCCGCCCAGGTGTACGTGTGCCGCCCGCCGGACGAGACCCCGACCGGCAAGTACCTGGGCACCGTCCACTTCCAGCGGCTGCTGCGCGACCCGCCGTACACCCTGGTCAGCGCGCTCGTCGACGACGACCTGCAGACGCTCGGCCCCGAGGCCCCGCTGCCCGTCGTGGCCGGGTTCTTCGCGACGTACGACATGGTCGCGGCGCCCGTCGTGGATGAGAGCGGGTCGCTGCTGGGCGCGGTGACCGTGGACGACGTGCTCGACCACATGCTGCCGGAGGACTGGCGGGAGACGGAGTTCCACCTGGACGAGGAGACGGGCGAGGAGACGGGCGAGGAAGCAGGCGAAGATGCGGGCGAGGGGGTGGGCACGCATGGCTCCTGAGCGCGAGGGACGCGAGCACGCCCATGGCGGACGTGAGCGCGTGCCCGTCGGCGCCACGTCCGCCACCCGCTCCCGTACCCGCGTCCACCTCGACCAGCCGCGCCCGCCCCGCCGCAGGTTCCTGCCGGAGTGGGACCCGGAGGCCTTCGGGAAGCTGTCCGAGCGGATCGCCAGGTTCATCGGCACCGGACGGTTCCTCGTCTGGATGACCGTCGTCATCATCCTGTGGGTGGTGTGGAACGTCAGCGTGCCCGCCGACCTGCGGTTCGACGAGTACCCGTTCATCTTCCTGACCCTGGCGCTGTCGCTCCAGGCCTCGTACGCCGCGCCCCTGATCCTCCTCGCGCAGAACCGCCAGGCCGACCGCGACCGGGTCAACCTCGAACAGGACCGCCAGCAGAACGAGCGGTCGATCGCGGACACGGAGTACCTGACGCGGGAGGTCGCCGCCCTGCGGATCCGCCTCGGCGAGGTCGCCACCCGCGACTGGATCCGCTCCGAACTCCAGGACCTCGTCAAGGAGCTGGACGAGCATCACGCCCGCGGCCACCAGGGCGCCGTATTCCCCGCCGAGCCCGCCCGCCGACGTGACATGGACGACCGCTGACGGGACTCCCAGGGCCCCCGCGGGGCGCCGTACCATCGTCCTATGGCTACGGAAGACGCGGTGCGCGAAGCACTGGCGACGGTGAACGACCCCGAGATCAACCGACCCATCACCGAACTCGGGATGGTCAAGTCGGTGGACATCGGTGCGGACGGGGCGGTCGCGGTCACCGTGTACCTGACGGTCTCCGGCTGCCCCATGCGCGACACGATCACACAGCGCGTGACGGACGCGGTCTCGGCGGTCGAGGGCGTCACGGGCGTCGACGTCACGCTGGACGTCATGAGCGACGAGCAGCGCAAGGAACTGGCGTCCTCCCTGCGCGGCGGCCAGGCCGAGCGCGAGGTCCCCTTCGCCAAGCCGGGCTCGCTGACCCGTGTGTACGCGGTGGCCTCCGGCAAGGGCGGCGTCGGCAAGTCCTCCGTGACCGTGAACCTGGCGGCGGCGATGGCGGCCGACGGCCTGAAGGTCGGCGTCGTGGACGCCGACATCTACGGCCACTCCGTGCCGCGCATGCTGGGCGCCGACGGAACTCCCACCCAGGTCGAGAACATGATCATGCCGCCGTCCGCGAACGGCGTGAAGGTCATCTCGATCGGCATGTTCACCCCGGGCAACGCTCCGGTCGTCTGGCGCGGCCCGATGCTCCACCGCGCGCTCCAGCAGTTCCTTGCGGACGTGTACTGGGGCGACCTGGACGTCCTGCTCCTGGACCTGCCGCCGGGCACGGGCGACATCGCCATCTCGGTCGCCCAGCTGGTCCCGAACGCCGAGATCCTGGTCGTGACGACGCCCCAGCAGGCCGCGGCCGAGGTCGCCGAGCGGGCCGGCTCGATCGCCGTCCAGACCCACCAGAAGATCGTCGGCGTCGTCGAGAACATGTCCGGCCTGCCCTGCCCGCACTGCGGCGAGATGGTCGACGTCTTCGGCACGGGCGGCGGCCAGGTGGTGGCCGACGGTCTGACCCGTACGACGGGCGCGACGGTCCCGGTGCTCGGCAACATCCCCATCGACGTCCGCCTCCGCGAGGGCGGCGACGAGGGCAAGCCGGTCGTCCTCACGGACCCCGACTCCGCGGCGGGCACGGCCCTCCGCGCGATCGCGGGCAAGCTGGGCGGCCGCCAGCGCGGCCTGTCGGGCATGTCACTGGGAATCACGCCGAAGAACAAGTTCTAGGGCTGGTGGGAAAGGCCGGGCGCGCCCCTTCAGGGG
>NZ_VJZC01000393.1 GCF_009377185.1 Streptomyces spongiae | reverse complement strand
CTCTTCGGCCCTGAACGGGCCTCGTCCTCAAACGCCGGACGGGCTGAAAATGCAGCCCCGTCCGGCGTTTGAGGGAGGAAACCTACTTCACCGACCCGGCCATGACCCCCTGCACAAAGTGCCGCTGGAACGCGAAGAACACCACCACCGGCACCACCAGCGACACAAAGGCCCCCGGCGCCAGCACATCGACGTTGCTCCCGAACTGCCGGATCTGCGACTGGAGTTCAACCGTCAGCGGCTGTGAAGCGCTGTCGGCGAACAGCAGGGCCACCAGCATGTCGTTCCACACCCACAGGAACTGGAAGATGGCCAGCGAGGCGATCGCGGGCCGCCCCACCGGCAGCACCAGCCGGGTGAAGATCCGCCACTCGCTGCCGCCGTCCATCCGCGCCGCCTCCAGCATCTCCTTCGGCATCTCGGCGAAGTAGTTGCGCAGCAGGAACACCGCGAACGGCAGCCCGTACGCCACGTGGAAGAGGACGACTCCGGGAATCGTGCCGAACAGCCCCAGCTGACCGAAGAGTTTGGCGACCGGGAGCAGTCCGATCTGTACGGGCACCACGAGCAGCGCCACCACGACCAGGAAGGTCGCCTCGCGGCCGGGGAAGTCGAGCCACGCGAAGGCGTACCCCGCGAGGGCCGCGATGACCACCACCAGCACGGTCGCCGGTACCGAGATCAGCACGGTGTTCCAGAAGGCCTGGCTGATCCCGGCGTTCTCCAGCAGCGCCGAGTAGTTGTCGAAGGACAGCTGGCCGGGGCTGGTGAACACGGTCCACCAGCCGCCGTTCGCCGTGTCCTCGGCGGACCGCATCGACGACAGGAACAGGCCGGCCAGCGGGGTCAGCCACACCAGCCCGATCACCACCAGAAACGCCTGGACCAGTCCGTTGCCCAGGCCCCGCCTGACCGCGTTCATCGCTGACTCCTTCGGAAACGGCGGACGTTGAAGACCATGGCGGGGATCACGAGCAGCAGGAGAAGCACGCCGAGCGCGCTGCCCAGGCCCTGGTTGTTGCCGCCGCCGAACGACACCAGCCACATCTGGGTCGCGAGTACGGTCGCGTCCTCCTGCACCGGGCCGGGCGCGATGATGTAGACGAGGTCGAAGACCTTCATCACGTTGATGACGAGGGTGATGAACACGACCGTGAGGACCGGTGCCAGCAGCGGCACCGTGATCCGCCGGAAGATCTGCCACTCGTTGGCGCCGTCCATCCGCGCCGCCTCCAGCGCGTCCCGGGGGAGGCTCGAAAGGCCCGCGCCGATCAGGACCATCGCGAAGCCGGTCCAGATCCACAGGTACGCCCCGATGATCGCCGGCGTGACGAGCGTGGGCCCGAGCCAGGAGATGCCCTCGTAGGGGGCGGCGAAGTTCGAGGCCGGCAGCTTCACGGAGTACGAGCCGTCGTCCAGCCCCTCGAAGCGGAAGGAGCCGTCGGACGCGGTGGTCGTGGTGGCGGCTGTCTTCCCGTCGCGCACCGCCTCGACCTTCATCTCCGGCAGCCCGCTCTCCCGCCGGTCGACCTTGCCCTGCTCCCCTCCCCCGCCGGGCGTGAAGTCGAGGTACACGACGCCGCGCAGCTCACCGGAGGCCGCCTTCTGCCCCGCCGCCGCGTACGCCGGCCGGGTGCCCCCGGGCAGGTCGTCGGCCAGCACACCGACCAGGCCGAGCGTCACCGTGTCGCCCGGCGACACGCTCGCGCCGGTGCGGTACGAGCCGTCCTCCTCCTTCGTCAGCCCCTGCCCGTCGCGTGCCCGTGCCGTCGGATAGGTAGACGTGCCCTGGAAGGCGTCGTGCACGGAGACGACGGCGGCGTTCAGCACGCCCTTGTCGGGGTCCTCGTCGTACGCCAGCCGGAAGATGATGCCGGCGGCGAGGAAGGACACGGCCATCGGCATGAACAGCAGCAGCTTGAAGGCGGTCGCCCAGCGGACCTTCTCCACCAGCACGGCCAGGATCAGGCCGAGGCCCGTGAGCAGGGCAGGGGCCACGACGACCCAGATCGTGGTGTTTCGGATGGCCTTGAGGGTGGCCGGGTCGCGGAACATCTCGGAGTAGTTCTCGCCGCCCACGAAACGGGTGCCGGAGGCGTCGAAGAAGCTGCGTCCGATGGAGAAGAGGACCGGGTAGACGACCAGCGCGCCGAGCAGGAGCAGCGCGGGACAGACGAAGAGCAGGGCGATGATCATTCCGCGCCGCCGAGAGCGCCGGGCGCGTGCCTCGCCGGCGCTCTCGGCGGGCTGCGGGCTCGTCTCTTTCACGAGGGTTGCGGTCATGTCCGGTCAGCCCTGGCCCTGGTACGCCTTGGCCGCCGCGGCCTCCAGCTTCGCCGCCGTGCCCTTCGCGTCCGACGGGTCGCGCAGGAAGTCCTGGAGGAGCTTCCACTCGCCCGCGCCCTTGGTGCCGCCGAAGGCCGCCGGCGCCTGGTCGGACATGTCGAAGCGGACCGAGTCGCCGGCCGAGACGAGGGACTTGGCCGTCGCGCGGGTGACGTCGTCGCCGTACGAGGCGAGGTCGACGTTCTTGTTCGGTGACAGGAAGCCACCGGCCTCTGCCCAGACGGCCGCGGCCTCCGGCGTCGCCAGGTACTCCAGCAGCGCCATGCCGGCCTTCTGGTTCTTGCCGTCCTTCAGCACGACGGCCGCGTCACCACCGCTGACGACCGGCGCCTCGCCGCCGCCGACCGCCGGGAAGGGGAAGAAGTTCGCGTCCTCTCCGACCGACTTGCCGAACTGGTCCTTGGCGACGCCCGCGACGAAGTCGCCCTCGTAGACCATGCCCGCCTCGGGCTTCGGCCCGAACACCTTCTCCACCGAGCCCGGGAAGTCGGTGTTGAGGGCCCCCTTCTGGCCGCCCGCGATCAGCTGCTTGTCCTTGAACAGCTTGCCGAGCGTGTCGAGCGCCTCGACCACCGACGCGTCGGTCCACTTCAGCTTGTGCGTCGCGAGGGCGTCGTACTTCTCGGGTCCGGCCTGGGAGAGATAGACGTTCTCGAACCAGTCGGTCAGCGTCCAGCCGTCCTGCCCGGCGACCGAGAAGGCGGCGAGACCGGAGTCGGAGACGGTCTGTCCGGCCTTGAGCATGTCGTCGTACGTCTTCGGCGGCTCGACGCCCGCCTGCGCGAGGGCGTCGGGGCTGTACCAGACGGTCGACTTGTGGGCGGCCTTGAAGTAGAGGCCGTAGAGGGAGCCGTCGACGCTGCCGTACTTCTTCCAGACGGGGGCGAAGCCATCGTCCACGGACTTCTGGGCCGTGCCGGACAGGGGCTTGAGCCAGCCCTTCTTCGCGAACTGCTGGAGAACTCCCACCTGCGGGACCATCACCACGTCGGGGGCGTTGCCACCCTCGATCTTGCTGCCGACGACGGTGGAGACGTTGTCCCCGGTGGGCATGAACTGGGTCTTGGCGCCGGTCTTCTCGGTGAACGCGTCCAGCACCTTCTGGAAGTTCTTCTGCTCAGTGCCGGACCAGACACCGGCCACGGTGACCGTCTGGCCACTGAGTGCCTTGTCGCCGCCGCCCGCGGAGACCGGCCCACCGCCGCAGGCGGTCGCGCCGAGTGCCAGGACGAGGGCGGTGCAGCCGGTGAGCAGGGTGGTGCGTCGTCGCATCATCGTTGATGTCCTTTCGGGGATGGGGAGTTGACGGAGGTCGGTTCTGGAGATTCAGCGGTCGTTGATCCACCAGGCGGCGGTCGAACCGGGCAGCACCCCGGCCGGGCAGGGCCCGCTCGACAGCAAGGGGGTCCCGGAGACCGGCGCGGGCGTGGGCGCGGTACCGAAGTTGACGGCGCAGACCAGGCCGTCGCCGCGGACGAAGGCCAGGACGCCGGGCACGCTGTCCAGCCAGTGCAACGAGCCCTCGCCCAACTGGGGCAATGTGGCACGCAGTTGGAGGCCGTCGCGGTACAGGTGCCAGAAGGAGCGGGTGTCGGCGCGGGCGCGGTCGGTGGCGTACTCGGCGAAGTACTCCGGCTGCGGCAGCCACGGCTTGGCGCTCTCGGCGCCGGAGGTGAAGCCGAACGGTGACGCCTGTCCCGACCACGGCAGCGGCACCCGGCAGCCGTCGCGTATGCGCGCCCGGCTTCCGGTGCGGTGGAAGATCGGGTCGGTGAGCACGTCGTCGGGCAGGTCGACGACCTCCGGCAGGCCCAGTTCCTCGCCCTGGTAGATGTACGCGGCACCGGGCAGCGCCAGCATCAGCAGAGCGGCGGCGCGGGCGCGGGCGGCGCCGAGGCGGCTGCCCTCGGTGGCGGGTTCGCCGTAGCGGGTGACGGTGCGGACCTGGTCGTGGTTGTTGAGGACCCAGGTGACCGTCGAGCCCGTGCCGGCGATGTCCTGCATGGCCTCGGAGATGACCTTGCGAAAGGCGTCGGCCTCCCAGGGGGCGCTGAGCAGGTCGAAGAAGAATGCCTGGTGGAGTTCGTCGGAGCGGACGTACAGGGCGTGCTCACGCGCGGTCGGGACGGACACCTCGCCGACGAGGAGGCGCTCACGGCCGTCGCGGGCGGTGTACTCCTCGCATATGGCACGCCACTCGCGCCACACCCGGTGCACCTCGGGCTGGTTCCAGGCGAGCGGGTTGACCGAGTCACGGGTGCGGGCGTCGGCCTCCGGGTCGTCCGAGTCGGGCAGCTCCGGGTGCTTGAACAGACCAGCGGCGACATCGATCCGGAAGCCGTCGATGCCCCGGTCCAGCCAGAAGCGGAGGGTCCGGTCGAACTCGGCCGCGATCTCGGGGTTGCGCCAGTTCCAGTCGGGCTGCTCGGGCGCGAACATGTGCAGGTACCACTGGCCGGGCCGTCCGTCCGCCTCGGTCACCCGGCTCCAGGCCGGGCCGCCGAACATGGAGTGCCAGTTGTTGGGCGGCTCTTCGCCGTCGGCGCCCCGGCCGTCGGCGAAGTGGAAACGGGCACGGGCCGCGCTGCCGGGCTCGGCGGTCAGCGCCTCCTCGAACCACGGATGCCCGCTGGAGCAGTGGTTGGGGACGATGTCGAGCAGCACCTTGATCCCGAGCCGGCGGGCCGCCGCGACCAGCAGGTCGAACTCGGCGAGGTCACCGAAGAGCGGGTCGACGTCGCGGTAGTCGGCGACGTCGTAGCCGTGGTCGTGCTGCGGTGAGGGATAGAAGGGGCTCAGCCAGATCCCGTCGACGCCGAGCTTCTTGAGGTACGGCAGTCCGGCGCGGACCCCGGCCAGATCACCGACGCCGTCGCCGGTGCTGTCCAGGAAGCTGCGGACGTAGACCTGGTAGATCACCGCGTCGCGCCACCAGTGGTACTTACTCAACATGCATGCATGTTAGGTAGGCGTTTCACGAGGGTGTCAATGAAAAGAACAGAGGCAACTGTCGAACCGGGGCCCCAAATACGGGCTTATCGGGTCAATAGCAGAAGAGATGAGATGCCCTCGTTACTTAACAAGTAACTAGCGGCTGGAGACGGCCGCCAGCTCGCGCGCCAGCCGCCGTACCGCTGCCTCGGGCGTATCGCGCCCGGCCATCGCGTCGTGCACGACCGCCTGCACCACCAGGCTCACCTGGTCGTAGCGCGGGCTCTTGGGGCGCGGCGCGGCCGTGAGCACGCTCGCGCGCAGGGTGGGCAGATACGGGAACTCCCGGACCAGCTCCGGATCTTCGTACAGGTCCGCCCGTACGGGAGGCAGGGCACCGCGCGTGAGGACCTGGCGCTGGACGCGCTCGCCGGACAGGTACGCGAGCAGTCGCGCGGCCGAGTCCGGGTGCTCGGTGTGGGTACTGACGGCCAGGTTGGAGCCGCCCAGCACGCTGGTCCCGGGCCCATCCGGCCCCGGCAGCGGTACGGCGCCGATCTTCCCGGAGACGGGTGAGCCCTTGGCCGAGGCGCCGACATAGGCGTACGGCCAGTTGCGGAGGAACAGCAGGCGCCCGTCCTCGAAGGCCTGCTTGGACTCCTCCTCCTTGTACGTCAGCGCCCGCTTCGGGATCCAGCCCTCACGCACGCCCCGGGCGAGGAAGTCGATGCCGTCGCGGGCCGCCATCGAGTTGACGGTGACGCGCTCGCCCTCGTCGCCGAGGATCGAGCCACCCGCCGAGTAGACCGCCTCGGCGGCGTTGACCGTGAGGCCCTCGTACGGCAGGAACTGACCGGCGTAGCCGTCGAGGCCGTACTTCGGGGCGATGGTCTTCGCCTGTTTCTCCAACTCGGCCCAGGTGCGCGGTGGGTCGACGCCCTCCTTGGTGAGGATGTCCCTGCGGTACAGCAGCAGACCGGCGTTGGTGACGTACGGAACCGCGTACAGCTGTTCGTCGTAGGTAGCCGTGTCCACGACCGGTGGCAGGAAGGTGTCCAGCGGGAAGCGGTCGCGTGCCAGCGGGCGAATCCAGCCGTGCGCCGCGAACTCCGAGGTCCAGCTGACGTCGATGTTGAGGACGTCGAAGCGGCTGCGCTCGCCGGCGCGCAGGTCGGTGGTCATCTGCGCGTGGGTCTCGTCGGCGGAGTCGGGCAGCTCGACGAGGGTGACCTTCTCGTCGGGGTGGGTGCGGTTCCAGCCCTCCAGCACGGAGCCGAGGTAGCCGGTGAGGTCCCCGGCGGTGGCGAGGGTCAAGGGCCCCCTGCCGCCCGCGGACCCCTCGTCGGCACGGGCGCCGGAGGCGACGTAGCCGGTCAGGACCACGACGAGGACGAGAAGGCCCCTACCGGCGGCGTGGATCCACCGCATAGGTTCCTCCCTGTACACCTGGCACCGGGCATCTTCGCCCGGGTCAGAGGCCATGTATACCTGTTAGGTATGCGCGATACTAGGGCCTGCGGCACATTACTCGGGATGCGGGAGGAGAGCACGAGTGCGGCTGCCCCTCCTGGCCTTGCTGGCGCGCGGCCCGGCCCACGGCTACGAGCTCAAGCAGGGCCTTGAGCAACTGCTGGGCTCCGCGTACCCTCAGCCGAACGTCGGTCAGATCTATGTGACCCTCGGCCGTCTCGAGAAGTCGGGACTGATCGAGGGCGAGGACGTCGAGCAGTCGAGCCGGCCCAACAAGAAGGTCTACCAGCTCACCGACGCCGGGCGTGAGGCGCTGCGCGCCTGGTTCGAGGAGACCGAGGACGAGCCGCGCGTGCGGGACGAGTTCTTCATGAAACTGGCCCTCGCCCAGCAGACCGGTCTCGCCGACCAGATCGCCCTCATCAACAGACAGCGGCGCCAGTACCTGAACACCATGCGTCAATTGTCGAAACTGGCCACCGCCGAGGACCGGGACAACCGCATCGCCCAGCTGCTGATCGAGGGCGCGATGCTGCACCTTCAGGCCGACCTCGACTGGCTGGAGCGGTGCCAGGAAGAGCTGGAGGAGCCGGAGTGAGCGACGATTCCACTCCTGTGCTGCGCGCCGACGGGCCTGTGACTCCCGACGAGCGTCCTGTGCTGCGCGCCGAGGGCCTGGTCAAGACGCATCACGGCGAGGGCGCTCCGGCGCATGCCGTGCGGGGCGTGGATCTTTCCGTCCGGCAGGGCGAGTTCGTGGCCGTCACCGGTCCGTCCGGCGCCGGCAAGTCGACCCTGCTGCATCTGCTGGGCGGCTTGCAGCGCCCGGACAGCGGGAGCATCCGGCTGGACGGCGAGTGCGCGGACCGGTGGAGCGAGTCCCGCTGGTCGGTGGAGCGCAGAAAGCGCATCGGGATCGTCTTCCAGTTCTTCAATCTGGTCTCCAATCTCTCGGTAGCCGACAACGTGGAGCTGCCCGCCCTGCTGGCCGGCGTCCCGCCCAAGCGGGCCCGCGCCGAGCGGACGGAGCTGCTGGCCGAGCTCGGTCTCGGGGGCAAGGAGCGGAGCATGCCGGGCGAGCTGTCCGGAGGCGAGCAGCAGCGGGTCGCGCTGGCGCGGGCGCTGGTGAACCGGCCGCCGCTGCTGCTGGCCGACGAACCCGCCGGCAGCCTGGACAGCAAGGGCACCCGCGAGGTGATGCGGCTGCTGTCCCGCTTCCACCAGCGCGGCCAGACGATCGTGCTGGTCACGCACGACGCGCGGCTCGCGAGCGCCGCGGACCGGGTGATCAGCTTCTTCGACGGCCGGATCGCCGACGACGCCGAACTGGACGGCGGCCTGCCGCCGCGCCGGGCCGGGACGTCGGGTGTGCTGGAGCTCAGGGACTGAGATGCGCCTGTACGAGGTTTTCCCCGGTGACGGGCCGAAGTGCCGTGTGGCCCCCGCCGACGGGCCGACGAGCCAGGTGACCGGGCCGGAAAACCCCACCGACGGGCCGACGAGCCAGGTGGCCGGGCCGAAGAACCCCACCGTCGGACCGAGGGGCTGAAGCCGGTGCGAGCCACCCTGCGCTGGGCGCACTCCGATCTGCGCACGCACCGCGGCGAGGCGCTGTTCCTCGTGCTGGCCACGGCCGGGATCGTCGTCTCGCTGCTGCTGGCCACGGCGCTCTTCGGCTATGCCACCAACCCCTGGCAGCGCGTCTTCACGCAGGCGCACGGCGCGCACGTGTGGCTGCACACCGGTGCCTCGGCCGACTCCGGAAAGCTGGCCGACCTGGACGGCATCGAGTCCGTCGCGGGCCCCTACCCCACCGCGTCCGCCACCCTCGCCTCCCGGGGCACCCGCGCCTCCGTCGAACTGCGCGGTACACCCGAGCGCCCCGCCGTCGGCCGCCCCCTGCTGACCTCCGGCCACTGGCTGGACCCCGCGAACCCCGACGGCGTGGTCCTGGAGAGCCGCCTGGCCCGCGCCCTCCTGGCCGCCCCCGGCGACACCCTCACCCTGCCCGGCACCGGCCGGACCCTGACCGTCCTCGGCATCGCCGACAGCGCCGAGCCGCGCTACCGGCCGGGCGAACAGGCGGGCCTCGTCTGGGCGCCGCCGTCCGCCGTGCGCGACCCCGGCGGCCAGGTCATCGGGCTGCGCCTGACCGACCCCGACGACACGGACTACGCCGTCCAGCGCGCCGTCACCGTGCTGGGCGCCGGCGCGGTCAGCGAGGTCTCCACCTGGAAGCAGGCGCGGGCCGAGGCGCAGGGCGACAACCGGCTGCTCGGGCAGGTGCTGGGGCTGTTCGGGCTGGGCGCGCTGGTCGCCGCCGGGCTCGCCGTGCACGGCGCGATCGGCACCCGGATCCGCGGTCATCTGCGGGACATCTCGGTGCTGAAGGCGATCGGCTTCACGCCCGGCCAGGTGGTCCGCGTCTTCCTGCTCCAGCACCTGGCCTACGCGCTGCTGGGCGCCCTGGCCGCCGCGACCGTCATCGAGGCCCTGGGCAACCGCGTCCCGGGGCGGCTCGGGGACGCGGTCGGGGTGTGGCAGGGGCTGCCCGGACACACCGTGGCGCTGTTCACGGTGCCGGTGGGGGCGGTGCTGTTCATCGGGGCGACCACGGG